>JBEEJQ010000009.1:0-27615 GCA_041169105.1 Pseudomonadota bacterium
ACAAAGCACTCGCTTGTTCGGCAAGATCACCAACATCGCCGACTACGGCGCGTTTGTGGAACTCGAGCCAGGCATCGAAGGCTTGGTGCACGTGTCTGAAATGGACTGGACCAACAAGAACGTGGCCCCTTCCAAGATCGTGGCTCTGGGCGACGAAGTCGAAGTCATGGTCCTCGAGATCGACGAAGACAAGCGCCGCATCAGCTTGGGCATGAAGCAGTGCCGTGCCAACCCATGGCAAGAGTTTGCTCAGAACACCAAGCGCGGCGACCGCGTGAAGGGCCCGATCAAGTCGATCACCGACTTCGGCGTGTTCGTGGGCTTGGCTGCCGGCATCGACGGCCTGGTGCACCTGTCCGACCTGTCTTGGAACGAATCCGGCGAAAACGCCGTGCGCGAATTCAAGAAGGGTCAAGAAGTCGAGGCTTTGGTCTTGGCTGTGGACGTGGACCGCGAGCGCATCTCCCTGGGCATCAAGCAACTGGACTCCGATCCATTCACGACCTTCACCTCTGTCAATGACAAGGGCCAGATCGTGACCGGCAAGGTCAAGACTGTGGATGCCAAGGGCGCTGAAATCGACCTGGGCGAAGACATCGTGGGTTACCTGCGCGTGTCCGAAATCTCCCGCGACCGCGTGGAAGATGCCAGCCAAGTGCTCAAAGTCGGCGACGAAGTGACCGCTGTGGTGGTGAACGTGGATCGCAAGACCCGCAACATCCAGTTGTCGATCAAAGCCAAAGATGCTGCCGACCAGCAAGAAGCCATGGCTTCGCTGAGCCAACAGTCTGCCCGCGAAAACGCTGGCACCACCAGCCTGGGCGCTTTGCTGCGTGCCAAGTTGGACAACAACTGATCGTTGTTGAACTGAAGACAGCTGCTGTCTGTAAAGCCTGCCCCTGTGATGGGGGCAGGCTTTTTTCAGACCCCTGCAGATGAATTGAGAACAAGAAAAATCCCATGACACGCTCTGATCTGGTTGAAGAATTGGCCGCGCGGTTTGCGCAGTTGACCCACCGTGACGCCGAGTTGGCCGTCAAAACGGTGCTGGACGCCATGAGCGATGCCCTGGTGCGTGGACACCGCATCGAAATCCGTGGTTTTGGCAGCTTCTCGATCAACCGCCGCCCTCCTCGCATTGGCCGCAATCCGCGCTCGGGCGAAAGCGTTCAAATTCCCGAAAAACGGGTCCCCCATTTCAAACCCGGCAAGGCCCTGCGTGAAGCCGTGGATGCAGGCACCGCTGCGGCCAAGGCCAAGGCCCAAGCCTGATCGGTGAAGCCCATCACACAAGCTGCAACGCGAAGAAGTCCCCCCGTTAAAATGCTTGCAGCTTCCCGAGGTTCCTCATGAAACGTCTGCTTCGGCTGCTTCAGTGGCTACTGAAAGCGGCGGTTTTCTTCACCCTCTTCGCCTTCGCGCTGAACAACCAGCAAGAAACGCGCGTCAATTTCTTTTTTGGCACCTTCTGGCAAGCGCCCACCGTTTTGGTGGTGCTGTCGGCCTTCACGCTGGGCGTGGTGGTTGGCGTGCTGGGCATGGTGCCGCGCTGGTGGCGTCACCGCCAAGCCGCCAAGAACAACGCTAAGCCCACCCCCGAGGTGAGCCCCATGCCCGAGAGCCCTCATGGAACTTGATCTGACCTGGATTTTGCTGGGCCTGCCCATGGCGTTTGGCCTGGGCTGGCTAGCCTCTCGCCTGGACCTGCGCCAGCTGCGCATCGCCAATCGCCAAGCACCGCGTGCCTATTTCAAGGGCCTGAACTACCTGCTCAACGAACAGCAGGACCAGGCCATCGACGCCTTCATCGAAGCCGTCCAAAACGACCCCGACACGTCTGAATTGCACTTCGCACTGGGCAACCTGTTTCGCCGCCGGGGCGAATACGACCGCGCCGTGCGTGTGCACGAGCACCTGTTGTCTCGCGCTGACTTGAGCAACGCCGACCGCCAACGTGCACAACACGGTCTGGCGCTCGACTACCTCAAAGCCGGCTTGCTCGACCGCGCCGAAGAAGCCCTGCGCAAGCTGGAAGCCACGCCTTACGAAGGCCAAGCCCGCCTGGCCCGCTTGGCCATTTACGAGCGCTCGCGCGAATGGCCAGAAGCCGCCTTGGTGGCCCGCCTGCTCGAAAACTCTGGCGAAGCCAACTTTGGCGTGCGCATGGCGCATTACCTGTGCGAACAAGCGCGTGAAGCGGTGCAACAAGGCGATGCCCCCAAAGCCTTGACCCTGCTGACGCAAGCCGCCCATAACACCCCCGAAGCACCACGCCCACGCATCTTGCTCGGTCAGCTGCAATTGGCCCAGGGTCAGGCCCAGGCTGCCTTTGACACCCTGTCGGTTTTGTTTGAACGCAACGATGCCGCGGCCCCCTTGGCCGCCAGCAGCCTGGTCAAGGCCGCACAAACGGCCCAGGTCTCTGTCAAGGCCCTGAACGTCTTGCAAGCCTTTTACGCCAAGCAGCCTTGCATCGACGTGCTCGAAGCGATGGCCTTGCTCGAATCGGGCGACCCGTCGGCTGCGGCCACATCGCACCAGCGCTATCTGGACCACCTGCAAAAACAGCCGTCCCTCATGGCGGCCACGCGCTGGCTCAATGGCCAGGCCAGCCAGGAGCCCTTGCCCGCGCCCGTGCAAAAAGCGCTGGAACAGGCCACCCGTCCCCTGGCGCGTTACCGCTGCGCCGCCTGCGGCTTCGAGGCCAAGGAACACTTCTGGCACTGCCCCGGCTGCCAGGCCTGGGACAGCTACCCACCACGCCGCATCGAAGAACTGTGAGCGCAGCGCTTGAAACATCTTGTTTCAAGCCCATCCACACAGCCCTTTACCCGATCTGGCCCGGACCAGACAATCGCCCTGTCTTGCAAACAACTGGCTCACCAGTACAGGGGAGGGGCATCACATGATCCCAAAAACAACTGCCGTGCTGGTGACCGGTTTGTTTGCCGGACTTTGCTTCGCGCAGATCGAGCTGAACCAAGCCAGCGAAATCGATCTGGACGGCTTCAAGGGCATCGGTCCTGCCACCACCCGCCAAGTGCTGGCCGAGCGTCAAAAATCCCCCTTCAAAGACTGGTCCGATGTCCTGGCCCGCATCCGGGGCCTCGGACCGCACAAGGCCACGCAACTGTCCGATCAAGGCTTGCGCGTTGAAGGCGCACCCTACCCGACAAAGCGCCAATCGCCCGACTCAGCAGCACCACCCACGAAGTGAGTGGTCGCCCTCAGGGCTTAGGCTACACCAAATCCCCCGCCCCCTGGGGTGTGGATTTCAAACACATCGCCCGGCTGCATTTCCACCTGGCCGATGTGGCCCAACACCTGCACGCAGCCATCGGTGCGCACCACCTGGTTGATGCCCGGCAAGCCAGCTTGGCCACCCGCCATGCCAAAGGCCGGATGGATGCGCCCGTTGGACAAAATGCCCGCCGTCATCGGCTCCAGAAAGCGCACACGCCGCACACCTCCGTCGCCGCCATGCCAGCGCCCCGCGCCGCCCGAGCCTTGGCGAATCGCGTAACTCTCCAGCCGCACCGGAAAGCGGAACTCCAGCACCTCGGGGTCGGTGAGGCGTGAATTGGTCATGTGGGTTTGCACCACCGAAGTGCCGTCAAAGCCACCCACCAGTTGGCCTTGCGCGTCATAGCGTCCGCCCGCGCCACTGCCACCCGAGATGGTTTCGTAGTACTGCACCCGGGCATTGCCGAAGGTGAAGTTGTTCATGGTGGGCTGGCTGCCCGCCATCACGCCCAAAGCGCCAAACAGCGCGCTGGTGATGCAGGTCGAGGTCTCCACATTGCCCGCCACCACCGAAGCCGGCGGGTTGGGGTTGAGCATGGAGCCTGCCGGCACGATGACCTTGAGCGGCTTCAGGCAACCCGCGTTCAGCGGAATGTCGTCATCCACCAAGCTGCGAAACACGTACAGCACGGCTGCCATGCACACCGCACGCGGGGCGTTGAAGTTGTTCGGCAGTTGAGCACTGGTGCCCGTGAAATCGATCTCGGCCGTGCGCTCGGCGGCATTCACGCGCACCGCCACCTGGATCTGCGCCCCGTTGTCCAGCGGTAAGGTGAATTGCCCGTCTTTGAGGCGCGTGATGACGCGGCGTACCGATTCTTCGGCGTTGTCCTGCACATGGCGCATGTAGGCCTGCACCACGTCCAGGCCGAACTGATCGACCATGCGGCGCAACTCCTGCACGCCTTTTTCGTTGGCGGCAATCTGCGCTTTCAGGTCGGCCATGTTTTGCTGCGGGTTGCGCGAAGGGTATTCACCGCTTTGCAGCAGCGCCACCATCTCGGCCTCGCGCAGGTGACCGGCATCGACCAGCTTGACGTTGTTGATCTGCACACCCTCTTCTTCGATGCGCGTCGAAAACGGCGGCATGGAGCCCGGCGTCAAGCCACCCACATCGGCGTGGTGCCCGCGCGAGCCCACATAAAACACCGGCTCGGCATGGCCTTCCAGATACACCGGGGTGATCACGGTGATGTCGGGCAAGTGGGTGCCACCGTGGTACGGGTCGTTCAGCACAAACACATCACCCGGCTGCATGCGGCCTTTGTTTTCTTGAATGACGGTCTGGATGCTCTCGCCCATCGAACCCAAATGCACCGGCATGTGCGGCGCGTTGGCGATCAAATGGCCTTCGGCGCTGAACAGCGCACACGAGAAGTCCAGCCGCTCCTTGATGTTGACCGAGTAGGCCGTGTTTTGCAGCTGCAGCCCCATTTGCTCGGCGATGTTCATGAACAGGTTGTTGAACACCTCCAAGAGCACCGGATCGGCTTGGGTGCCTGCGGCGTGCTGCACCGCCCGCGCTTGCACGCGCACCAGCAGCAAATGGTCGAGCGCTGTGAGACGCGCTTGCCAACCGGCTTCCACCACGGTGGTGGCATTCTTCTCGGCAATGATGGCGGGGCCGTCGATCACGTCGCCGGGTCGCATGTCTTCGCGCACCACCAGCGCGGCGTCTTGCCACTCGGCGACGCCCTGGGCGTTGGCGGCGAAAACCTTCACGGTGTCGCGACGCGGCACATCGCGCTGCGGGTGCAGGGCCAGCACGGCCTCTTCAGGCGCATCGCCTGGCAGCACCGCTTCCACCGAGACCGCCTCGACCACCAAGGCCTTGCCCTGCATCAAAAAAGCAAAACGCTGACGGTATGCGGCTTCAAACCCGGACACCAACTGGGCTTGATCACCCCAAGGCACGACCAGTGCCGAGTCGGTGCCTTCGTAGCGCAAATGCACGCGTTGGCGCAACGCGATGCGGTCGGTACTTGCAGCATCCCCCCCCATTTGCACCAGCAAGGCCTGACGCGAAGTCTCACCCAAAGCCTGCAAGCGCTCGGCCATGTAGGGCATTGCGGCGGCATCCAAGCGCCGCTCGATGGATTCTTCGCGCATGACGTTCTGATCGGCCAGGCCCATGCCGTAGGCCGAGAGCACACCCGCCAGCGGGTGCACCAGCACCTGCGACATACCCAAAGCATCGGCCACCAGACAGGCGTGTTGCCCACCCGCGCCGCCAAAACACTGCAAGGTGTAGCGCGTCACGTCGTAACCCCGCGCCACCGAAATTTTCTTGATCGCGTTGGCCATCTGCTGCACCGCGATCTGGATGAAACCGTGCGCCACATCTTCGGCGGCACGCCCGGTCTGTGTGGCCAGTTTTGCAAAATGCTCGCGCACCACCTCGGCATCCAGCGGCTGGTTGGCTTCTGGGCCAAATACAGACGGGAAAAACCTCGGCTGCACCTTGCCGACCATCACGTTCGCATCGGTCACGGCCAGCGGCCCGCCTCGTCGGTAACTGGCCGGGCCCGGGTTGGCTCCCGCGCTTTGCGGCCCCACGCGAAAACGCGCACCGTCATAGGCCAGCAAAGACCCGCCGCCTGCGGCGACAGTGTGGATGCTCATCATCGGTGCACGCATGCGCACCCCCGCCACCTGGGTTTCAAACTCGCGCTCGAACTGCCCGGCAAAGTGCGACACATCGGTGGAGGTGCCGCCCATGTCAAAGCCAATCACCTTGTCGTGCCCCGCCAGCTGCGCCGTGCGGGCCATGCCCACGATGCCACCTGCCGGGCCGCTCAAAATCGCGTCCTTGCCCGCGAACACCTGCGCGTCCGTCAAGCCACCGGACGACTGCATGAACATGAGCTTAACGCCCGGCATTTCGCTGGCCACCTGATTCACGTAGCGTCCCAGAATCGGTGACAAATACGCATCCACCACCGTCGTGTCGCCCCGGCTGACCAGCTTCATCATCGGGCTGGTCTGGTGCGAAGTGCTCACTTGCGTAAAACCCACTTCACGCGCCAGGCGCGCCGCAGCCAACTCGTGCGCGGTGTGCCGCCAGCCGTGCATGAACACGATGGCCACCGAGCGCACGCCTTGTGCGTGCGAGTTCACCAATTGGGTGTGCAAATGCACCTCATCGAGTGGCTGCAACACCTCGCCATCCACCGCCACCCGCTCCTGCGCCTCGACCACGGCGCTGTACAGCAACTCGGGCAAAACAATCTGACGGTCAAACAAACGCGGGCGGTTTTGATACGCAATGCGCAATGCGTCGCCAAAGCCTTGCGTGGCGACCAACAAAGTGGGCTCGCCTTTACGCTCCAGCAGCGCATTGGTGGCCACGGTGGTGCCCATCTTCACGCACTCCACCAGCTGGGGCGTGACCGGCTCACCGGCTTTCAGGCCCAGCAAATGCCGAATGCCCGCCACCGCTGCGTCTCGGTATTGCTCGGGGTTTTCGCTCAGCAGCTTGTGCGTGACCAGCGTGCCATCGGGCCGCTTACCGACCACATCGGTGAAGGTGCCGCCCCGGTCGATCCAAAACTGCCAACGGTTTTTGCCTGGGGTCGGATTACTTGCTTCGCTCATCGCTTGCCTCTGTTCACAAAGATGCGGCAGCACGCGCCGCCTGGTCGTACATGCCCGAGAGCACACGCAGCAATCGGGCCAACTCGCCAATGTCACGGTTCAGGCCATCGTCGGCCTTGAGCGCGTCGATCAAGCAGCTTTCGCGGATCTCCCGGTACCGTTGCACAAACTGGCGACCACTGTCGGTGGCGGCATAGGTCACTTCCTTGCCGTTCTTTTGGGAAGCCACCACGCCCAAACCTTGCAGCTTTTTGAGGGCGTAATTCACCAAATGGGTGTCTTCGATGTTCATGATGAAACAGATGTCGGCCAGCCGTTTATCACGCGCACGGTGCGTCACGTGGTGCAGCACCAGCACGTCCAGCGGCGTCAGATCCTTGAGGCCTGCGGCGCTCATGCAGTGCACGATCCAGCGGTGAAAGGCGTTGCCCGCCACGATCAAGCCAAACTCGAACTCGCTCATCTCGGCGCTGTCGGACGAGACCAGGTGGGCCGAAGAGACAATGGGGCTGGCAGCTTTGTGAGGGGCTGGTTGTTTACTGGGCATGGGCACACATGTTGAGTCAATGGAGACAAAGTCTAGTCGCCATCATGACAATTTGCCAACAATTTGTTGACATTAAGGGAAAGCCCCGATCCCAAGAACCGCCAACTTGCCTACAGTGAACCTCAGCACGATGCACCACTCGCGTGCACATCACAGGCACAGCTTTTGCAGTGCTTCATGGCTTGGTTCCACCTTCTCAGGAGTTTTCATGAAACGTCGCGCCCTCCACCTTAGCCTGTTAGCTGGCTTACTCGCTGTCTCCGGTTTTGTCTCGGCCCAAACCAAGTGGGATTTGCCTGCCGCCTATCCGGCCAGCAACTTCCATTCGCTGAACCTGGCCCAGTTCGCGAACGATGTAGACAAAGCCTCCGGCGGCAAACTCAAGATCACGGTGCACGCCAACGCTTCCCTGTTCAAAGCCCCTGAAATCAAACGCGCCGTGCAAGGCGGTCAGGCCCAAGCCGGTGAAATTTTGCTGGCCAACTTCAGCAACGAGTGGCCCATTTACGCTGCCGACGGCCTGCCCTTTTTGGCCGACAGCTACGACGAAGGCATGAAGCTCTACAAAGCTCAAAAGCCGCTGATGGAGAAGAAACTGGCCGAGCAAGGCATGGTGCTGCTTTACTCGGTGGCCTGGCCACCGCAGGGCATTTACAGCAAGAAAGCCATTAACAGCGCCGCCGACCTCAAGGGCATCAAATGGCGCTCTTACAGCCCCTCCACCGCCCGCATCGCCGAGCTGGTGGGTGCGCAGCCCGTGACCGTGCAGGCGGCTGAATTCACCCAGGCCCTGGCCACCGGCGTGGTCGAGTCGACCATGACCTCGGGCGCGACGGGCGTGGACAGCAAGCTCTACGAACACCTCAAGTACTACTACGACGTGCAAGCCTGGCTGCCCAAAAACGCGGTCATCGCCAACAAAAAAGCCTTTGACGCGCTCGACAAGCCCACACAAGACGCCGTGATGAAGGCCGCAGCAGACGCTGAAAGCCGTGGCTGGACCGAATCGCGCAAAGTCAACGACACGACGCTGGCCACCCTCAAGGCCAACGGCATGACTGTGACGGCGCCGTCTGCACAGCTGAAGGCCGACATGGCCAAGGTGGGAGACACCATGCTCAAGGAGTGGCTGGAGAAATCTGGCGCCGAGGGCAAAGCCCTGGTCGATGCCTACAACAAGAAGTAAGCCCGCATGAACGCCAGCAGCACAGGCAGCGCCAGCTTCGGCCGGCGCTTTTTGGACGGTTTGTACCTTTTGGGGGGCAACCTGGCCGCCCTGTGTGTGCTGGCCATTTTGGTCTTGATGATCGCCGCATCGGTCGGACGTGTGTTCGAATGGCGCGTATCCTGGGTCAACGACATCGTGGCTTGGTTGTGCGCGGCAGCGGCCTTTTTGGGCATGGCCTACAGCTTTCGCAACGGCGATTTTGTGCGGGTAACGCTGGTGCTTGAATCGGTGTCTGCGCCCGTGCGCCGCTGGCTGGAGTTGGTCTCGCTTTCGGTAGCTGCGGTCGCCATTGGCTACCTGGGTTACTGGGCCGCGCGCTTCACCTGGGAGAGCTACGAGTTCAACGACATCGCAGGCAATATGGTGGCGATCCCGATCTGGATCCCGCAAATGAGCTTTGTCGTCGGCTCGGCCATTTTGGTGATCGCCGTGCTCGACGAATGCGTGTGCGTGTTCCGAGGGGGCAAGCCCAGCTATGTGGCGCGTGTCGAAGAGCGACACGCCCGTGGTGATTTTTCTGAGGAGATGTGATGGGCCTGCTGGAAATCGGAGGCCTGCTCCTCTTTTTGATGCTGCTGATGCTCAGCGGCGGCGTGTGGATCGCCATGACGCTGGCGATTGTGGGCTGGGTCGGTCAGGCGTTTTTCACCAACACCTTGCCCGGCAAAAACCTGTTTTCCTCGTTCTGGGAAACCTCGGCCAGCTGGGAACTCGCAGCCCTGCCCATGTTCATCTGGATGGGCGAAATTTTGTACCGCACCAAGCTGTCCGAGCAGATGTTCGACGGCCTCTCGCCCTGGCTGTCCAAAGTGCCGGGGCGCCTGATGCACACCACGATTTTGGGCTGCGGCATTTTCGGCTCGGTCTCGGGCTCGTCGGCCGCCACCTGCGCCACGATCGCCAAGGTGGCCCTGCCCGAGCTGGAAAAGCGCGGCTACGACCGCAACATCGCGCTGGGCTCACTGGCGGCTGCCGGCGGTCTGGGGATTTTGATTCCGCCATCCATCACCATGGTGGTCTATGCCGTGGCGGCCGACGCCAGCGTGATCCGCTTATTCCTCGCGGGCTTCTTGCCCGGCTTCTTGCTGATGGGCCTGTTCTCGGGCTACATCGTCTGGTGGAGCCTGCGCAACCCGGACAAAGTGCCTCCGCCTGAAGCGCCGACCACCTTCATGGAAAAAATGCGGCGCTCGGGCAGTTTGATCCCCTGCTCACTGCTCATCGTGTTCATTGTCTGGGTGCTGGTGGCAGGCATCGCCACCGCGACCGAGTGCGCCGCCTACGGTGTGCTGGGCTCGCTGGCGATTGCGGCCGCCGGGCGCAGTCTGACCTGGGAGAACTTCTGGCAAGGCCTGGTGGGCGCCACACGCGTGAGCTGCATGATCATGTTCATCCTGGCGGGTGCGGCCTTCTTGACCAAAACCATGGCGTTTACCGGCATCCCGCGCGAGTTGGCCGAGTTTGTGCACAGCATGAACCTGTCGCCCTTTGGCCTGATTGGTGTGCTGGTGGTGGTGTATTTGATTTTGGGTACGGCGCTTGACGGCATCTCGATGATCGTGCTGACCAGCGCGGTGGTGCTGCCCATGATCCAGAAGGCCGGTTTTGATCTGGTCTGGTTTGGCATCTTCATCATCATGCTGGTCGAGATCGCCGAAATCACACCGCCGGTGGGCTTCAACCTGTTTGTGTTGCAAAACATGACCGGCATCGACAGCAACCGCATCGCCCGCGTGACCCTGCCCTTTTTCGCCTGCATGATCGTGGGCATCGTCCTGATCACGGTCTTCCCGTCCATCGTCACCATCGTGCCCGATCTCTTGATGGGCGTGGCCAAGTAAAACCGCCCACCCACTCCGGTAAGATGCCGCGCTGGCCCTGCGTGGCATGAAAGAGTGACGGATGTTCAAAAATGTGATGGTTTACCGCATCGGCGAGGGCTTTGCCCCCACGTTGGCGGAAGTGCAAGCGGCGCTGGAGCCCGCCCAGTTTGTGGAGTGCGGCGCGAGCCAGGAGAAATCCGTCGGCTGGATTCCCCCGCGTGGTGAGGCCTACGGCCCGCTGATCGAATCGGTGGGTGGGCAATGGATTCTCAAGCTCATGATCGAGTCCAAGGCCGTGCCCGGCAATGTGGTGCGCCGCAAAGCCGACGAGCGCATCGCCGAGATCGAAGCGGCCACCGGTCGCAAACCCGGCAAGAAAGAAAAGCGCGACATCATGGACGACGCGCTCATGTCGCTCTTGCCCCAGGCCTTCGCCCGCCAATCGACGGTGGTGGTGTGGATGGACCTGGAAAACCGCCGCTTGGTGCTCAACGCCGGCAGCCAGGGCAAGGCCGATGAAGTGGTCTCTGCGCTGATGAACGTTTTGGGCGGCCTGTCGGTGTCCTTGATCCAGACCGTGACCTCGCCCCAAGCGGCCATGACCCAATGGCTGCTGGCCCCCACCGAAGACGAGTGGCCTGCCGACCTGACCGTGCAGCGCGAAACCGTGCTCAAGTCCACCGGCGAAGACGCCGCCACCGTGCGCTTCACCCGCCACCACCTGGCCAACGACGATGTGCGAAAGCATGTGATGGAAGGCAAACTGCCCACCCAACTGGCGCTCAGCTGGGACGGCCGCGTGGCCTTTGTGCTGACCGACACGCTGCAGCTGAAAAAAGTGCAGTTCCTCGACGGCGTCATGGACGAATCAGGCACCGACAAAAACGAAGACCGTTTCGATGGCGACGTGGCCCTGTCCACCGGCCTGCTCGGCCCCTTGCTCGACAGCCTGATCGAAGCGCTGGGTGGCGAGATGGAACTGGGCGCCGAAGCAGCGCCCGCATCACCCGTCACCACCGAAGCGGCAGACGACGACCCGCCTTTTTGAGCACCACTGACCTGGAGTGACCATGCCCTCTGTGATCGCGATTTGTCTGGGTGCCTGTGTGGGCGCTTTGTCACGCTGGCAGCTGGGCCTGTGGCTCAACCCCAGCAGCGCCAGTGCGGGCCTCATGCCCTGGGGCACCCTGGCCGCCAACCTGATCGGCGGGTATCTGGTGGGCGTGTGTGTGGGCGTGTTCCAGCAACTGCCCAACCTCGACCCCGTCTGGCGACTGGCGCTGGTCACGGGTTTTCTGGGCGCACTGACCACCTTCTCCAGTTTCTCGGCCGAAGTGGTCGCCATGCTGCAACAAGGCCGCTACGCCTTTGCGGCAGGTACGGCCTCCGTGCATTTGTTTGGGTCTTTGGCGCTGACGGTTTTGGGCATCAAAACCGTCACGCTGCTCTGGGCACGTTGACCCTTCACTTGCCAGCGTTCGGAAAGAACAGCTGCTCGCCACCGATCTTGTAATCCGAGATGTTCGCCTGGCCCGCAGGCGAGGTCACCCAGTCCACAAATTTTTGCGCCTCGGCTTGCTTGACGTGCGCGTGCTTGGCCGGGTTGACCACCATCACGCCGTACTGGTTGAACAAGCGCTGATCGCCTTCGACCAACACCGCCAAATCAGCGCGGTTTTTGAAGTTCAGCCAGGTGGCGCGATCGGCCAGCACATACGCGCCTTGCGAGGCTGCGATGTTGAGCGCTGGGCCCATGCCGCAACCGCATTCGCGGTAGCCGCTGCCTTTGGCCGCCTCCAGATTGGCCAGCTTCCAGTAGCGCAGTTCGGCGGCATGGGTGCCGCTCTTGTCACCGCGCGAGACAAAGGCCGCGTTGCCCGCAGCCACTTTGCCCAAAGCCGACAAGATGTCCTTGCCCTTGGTGCCGGCCGGATCGGCCTTGGGGCCGATCAACACAAAGTCGTTGTACATGACCGGCAAACGCTTGAGGCCAAAGCCATCGGCCACGAATTTTTCTTCGGCCACCTGGTCGTGCACAAAGACCACATCGGCATCGCCCCGACGCGCCATGTCCAGCGCCTGGCCGGTGCCCAGCGCCACCACCTTGATGTCGATGCCGCTGGCCTTTTTGAAGGCGGGCAGCAAATGCGCAAACAAGCCGGACTGCTCGGTCGATGTGGTCGACGACATCACGATGGACTGGGCCTGCGCGTACAGGGCGGCAGACGACAGGACAGCCAACAACAAGCCACGGCGAAATGCAAAACGGAATTTCATGAGAGTTCTCCTTGAACAAAAGCATGGGCTTGCGGACTGCGCACAGACAGCTCAGCCGCATTGAAAAAAACATCCACAGGCAAGTCGGCCAGCACACGACCAGCTTCGAGGTACAGCACACGCGAGGCCAAACGCTTGACCTGGCCCAGGTTGTGGCTGGCCCAGATCAGGGTCAGCGCCTCACCTTGCGCAAATTCAGCAATGAGGTTTTCCACTTCGCGCTTGGCATGCGGATCCAGACTGGCCGTGGGCTCATCGAGCAACAGCACATCGGGCTGACGCGCCCAGGCTCTGGCCAAGGCCAAGCGCTGCTGCTGACCGCCCGAGAGTTGCCGCCCGCCCTGCTTGGCTACTGCCGTCAGGCCCACACGCTGCAGCGCCAGCAGCGCACGCTCGCGGGCTTGCCGCCAGGTCAAACCCAAACTGCGGTCCAGCCAGATGCCCAAGGTCACGTTGTTCAGCGCCGAGATGCGCAGCAAATGGGGACGCTGAAACAGCATGGCCATACGGCTGTTGGGGTCTCGGTGCACCTGCCCCGAAGCCAAGGGCAAGAGCCCCTGCAACAAACGCAGCAAAGTGCTTTTGCCCGAACCGTTGGAGCCCACCAAGGCCACACGCTCACCGGGCGCAATGCTCAAATCAATGCCCGCCAAAACGGTCGCAGGCCCCAACTTGACCGAAGCGGCTTGCAACTGGACCACGCTGCGGCTGCTCATGCGACCCACCCCTTGGCCAGCTGCACAACCTGCCCGTGTTGGCGCTGGCCCCAGCGGCGCAACGCTGCGGCCAGCAAGTTCAACAAGAGCACCACCGCCAGCAGCACCAGGCCCAAGCCCAGGGCCAAAGGCAAATCGCCCTTGCTGGTTTCCAGCGCAATCGCCGTCGTCATGACACGGGTAAAGCCATCGATGTTGCCGCCCACGATCATCACCGCACCCACCTCGGAAATGGCACGCCCAAAAGCCGCCACACCAATGGTCAGCAAGGCATAGCGCTCATCCCAGGCCAAGAGCAGTCCGCGCACCACAGGCCCCGCGCCCAGCGAGGCCCATTGCTCGCCATGCTGCACTTCCACGTCTTCGACCACTTGCCGCGTCAGGGCCGTGACCACAGGCACCACCAAAATCACTTGCGCGATGACCATGGCCTTGAAGCTGAACAACCAACCCAAAAAGCCCAAGGGCCCGGTGCGCGAGAGCAGCAAATACACCAGCAGCCCCACCACCACCGAGGGCAAGGCCAGCAAGGTGTTCAAGATCACCAGCACGGCCCCGCGCCCCGCAAATCGGGCCACCGCCAACCAAGCCCCCAGCACCACGCCCAGGGCATAGGCCAGCAGGCACGCCGTGGCGCTGACGGCCACAGACCGTGCAACCACCGACCACAAGACCGGATCCCAATTGAAAATGAGGTTCAGCGCCGTGCCGACGCTGTCGTAGAGGGTGTTCATAACAAGCGGTGGATGCTACCCGAGCCAAGGCCCATTAACCCTCCGTGTTCTCCGTTATGAAATGCTTTGCATAGGCCTGCCAGCACGCGCGGTCACTGCCCCCGAATGCCTCGCTTCTTGATGCACACTAGCCCTGTGCGACACATCGACCTTTCCTACCATTGGAGCCCGGGCCCTCTGCAAACCCAGGCGAGCCATACGACCTCACCGCTGCGCAACCCCTTGATGGACTTGCTGCACGCCGTGCGCAGCTCGGGCTCGATTTCTGCGGCCGCCAAGTCCTTGAACTTGTCCTACCGCCACGTCTGGGGCGAACTCAAACGCTGGGAAGACGTGCTCAGCCAGCCCCTGATCATTTGGGAAAAAGGCCAGGCCGCGCGATTGACCGAATTCGCCGACAAACTCTTGTGGGCCGAGCGGCAAGCCCAGGCGCGTCTGACGCCGCAGATCAACGCGCTGCAAGCCGAGCTGGAAAAAACCTTTGCGGTGGCCTTCGACCCGGACAGCCACCTGCTCACCCTGTACGCCAGCCACGACGACGCACTCGTCCGCTTGCAAACCCACTGCGCCCGCCAAGCCCTGCACCTGGACATGCGCTTTTGCGGCAGCGTGGACGCGATCCGCGCCCTCAACGAAGGCCGCTGCATGGTCGCGGGCTTTCATGCGCCCGTGGCCCCCGACGCCGATTCTCTGGTGGCCCGCACCTACCGCCCCCTGCTCAAGCGCGGTCAACACAAGCTGATCAGCTTTGCACGCCGCGAACAAGGCTTGATGGTGCGCCCGGGCAACCCCTTGCAGCTCACCCACTGGCAAGACCTGCTGCGCCCTGGCGTGCGCACCGTCAACCGCGCACTGGGCACCGGCACACGCCTCTTGCTCGACCAATGGCTGCAAAGCATGGGCCTGACGGGCGCGGCACTCAGGGGCTACGAACAAGAAGAAAGCTCCCATGCGGCGGTGGCCGCCTGCATCGCGGCTGGACAAGCCGATGTCGGCCTGGGCATCGCCTCGGCGGCGCAGGTCCAAGGCCTGGACTTTGTGCCCCTGACCCAGGAAAACTACTGGCTGGTCTGCCTCAAAAGCGCGTTGGATACACCGCCCCTCTTGCAACTGCGCCAGGTGCTGCAGTCGCAAGGCTGGCGGCAGCAGGTCGAGCAATTGGCCGGTTATGAAATGTCCAGCGACTGCGGCTGCGTTCAATCGTTGAAGCAGCGCTTACCTTGGTGGCCATGAAGATTCGTACGTAGAACCACGTACAAGCGCCATTCATCCCGCTGAGTTGAGAAGAATTAACAAAGCGCAATGCAAATATCAGGCCATTCCCCAGTCGGTTCATCAATTTCCTTGGTTAACATCGCAGATTGACCCGCTTCTGGCCCTGGTCGGCTGCTGGCTTCCCGCTTTTCAAGCTTCATCTGGAGATCCCTTTGTCAACCCTACTCAAATTTGCCTTGGGCATGGACTGGTTGAGCGAACGCTTTGGACGTGTCGCTTCCTGGGCCGTGCTGTTGTCTGCAGGCATCTGCGCCCTCAATGCCTTCATCCGCTACGGGCTGGACTGGAGCTCCAACGGCATGCTGGAGATCCAGTGGTACATGTTCGCCTGGGTGGTCATGGTCGGCTCACCTTATGTGCTCAAAGTCAACGAACATGTACGCGTGGACCTGATCTACGGCAAGCTCAAAGGCAACGCGCCCGTCTACGTCGACATCTTCGGCCTGATCGTCTTCTTGCTGCCGATCATGGGCTACCTGACCTGGTTGTCGTTCCCTTACTTCCTCAACACCCTGGTTTCTGGGGAAATGAGCCAAAACGCTGGCGGTCTGATCCGCTGGCCAGCCACCCTGGCTTTGCCCATTGGCTTTGGCATGGTGTGGTTGCAAGGCGTGGCTGAACTGGTCAAACGCATCGCTTACCTGCAAGGCAAGTACACGATGGACACCCACTACGAGAAACCTCTGCAATAAAGCGGGATCCGCTTCTCCGCACAACAATTAAAGCAAGGACACACCAATGCAAATGGAAAATTTCGCCCCGATCATGTTCGCGGGTCTCGTGGTCGTGATGCTGGTTGGCTTCCCGGTCGCCTTCTCTTTGGCCGCGCTGGGCCTGGCCAGTGGTTTTTATGCGATTGAAATGGGCTGGTTCCCCGCCGCCTTCATGAGCAACTTGCCCATCTCGCTGTTCTCGATCCTCAGCAACGACTTGCTGCTGGCGATTCCCTTCTTCACCTTCATGGGCACCATCCTTGAAAAGTGCGGGCTCGCCGAAGACATGCTCGACTCGATGGGCCAGCTGTTTGGCCCCGTGCGCGGTGGTCTGGGTTACTCGGTCATCATCGTGGGCTTCATCCTGGGTGCCATCACCGGCACCGTGGCTGGCCAGGTGATCGCCATGGCGCTGATCTCGCTGCCCGTCATGATCCGTTATGGCTACAACATGCGCTACGCCACCGGCGTCTTGGCCGCATCGGGCACCATCACCCAACTGGTACCACCTTCGCTGGTGCTGGTGGTGTTGGCTGACCAACTGGGCAAACCCGTGGGCGACATGTACAAAGGCGCTTGGGGTCCATCGCTCATGCAGATCGCCATGTTTGCGCTCTACACCTATGGCCTGGGCTTGATCAAACCCCACTACGTGCCCGGCGTCCCCCGTGATGCACGCACCTTGAATGGCTGGGCCCTGTGGAGCAAATGCCTCAAGGGCATCATCCCTTCCGCCGTGTTGATCTTCACCGTGCTGGGCTCCATGGGCGGTCTGCCCTTCCAGGACTCTGCATTGGCCACCCCCACCGAAGCCGGTGCCATGGGCGTGGTCGGTGCCCTGATTCTGGCGGCCATGCACAAGCGCCTGAACTGGAGCCTGATGTGGGAGGCCATGCACGGCACCATGCGCCTGACGGCCATGGTGGTGTTCATCCTGATCGGCTCACGCGTGTTCAGCCAGGTCTTCCAGGGCGTGGACGGTGCCAAGTGGGTCGAGCACCTGCTGACCGGTTTGCCCGGCGGTCAGGTCGGCTTCCTGATCGTGGTGAACATCTTTGTGTTCTTCCTGGCCTTCTTCCTGGACTTCTTCGAGATCGCCTTCATCATCGTGCCCATGCTGGCACCGGTGGCTGACAAGCTGGGCATCGACCTGATCTGGTTCGGCGTTTTGCTGTGCGTGAACCTGCAAACCAGCTTCATGCACCCGCCGTTTGGCTTTGCTTTGTTCTACCTGCGCGGCATTGCGGACACCTTGTTCAAGGACAAACGCATCCCGGTCGCCGTCAAATCCAACGACATCTACCTGGGCTCCATCCCATGGGTGATCATGCAGATCCTGTTGGTGATCATCGTGATCTTTGTTCCTCAATCGGTCACCGCCTTCCTCGACAAGGAAGTGGCTGTGGATCTGGACAAGGTCGTGATTGAGATGCCGCAAGAAGGCGAAGCGCCCAAACCAGAAGACGCCTTGACACCTGCGGAGCAGAAAAAGTCCGACGACAGCGATCAACAAAAGATCGATGACCTGTTCAAGAAGTGATCTTCTGAATCAACCCTCCAACGCCTCGACTCCGAGGCGTTTTTTTATGACATGACCATGAATGCCACCGACAACGCAGACCTGATCGCCGCCATGGGCCCCATGCCCTTTCGGTTCACGCCCCCGAACGACCCCATGGTGTCGCCCTCCTTCAGCCGCGCATTCAAGCTCCTGGCCATCGCCTTGCTGGCAGGCACGGCCTACTGGGCCTACCGTTTGCACGGCAAGGTCCTGACAGACGCGTCCTTTTATTGGCTATGGGGTGCCTGGGGCATCATGGCCTACACGGTGATGCATGTGATCAAAGGTCAAACCACCTTGACCGCACAGACCCTGGAGCAAACCTGGATCTGGCACAAGCGCGTAGACCTGCGTGAACTGGCCTATGCCAAGCTCATCCGGTTTCCGGGGCTGGACAGCGTCATCGCGCCGCGTTTGTATGCCCGAACCCTGATGGGCAAGTTCGTCGTGATTTACGCCAGCGACCCCGCCATGCTGGCCGAGTTCAAACGCCTGTCCGTGGAATTGAAGCAGTTCAGAATCCCCCCACGCTAAAGCGCCCTGAACAGACGTAAAAAAACCGGCCGAAGCCGGTTTTTTTATGCAAGAAGCAAGATCACAGCTTTTGGGCTTGCATGAACTTGTCGAAAGTCATTTCAGTGAAGCGGAACCACAGGTTCTGATCAGCCTGGAACTTGCGGTAGTCACCGTAGATCTTCTTCCAGTCAGGGTTCTTCTCATTGAGTTCTTCATAAACAGCCATGGACTGCTTGAAGGCTTCCTTCAGGATCTCGTCGGAGAAAGCACGCAGCTTGGTGCCCTTGCCGACCAGCTCTTTGAGTGCGGGTGGGTTCTTGGCATCGTAGCGGGCCTGCATTTCCACGTGGGCGACCGACGCAGCGGCTTCCACAATGGCTTTGTTCTCGGCAGACAGGGCGTCGAACGCTTTTTGGTTGATGAAGAAGTCCAACTGAGGACCACCTTCCCACCAGCCGGGGTAGTAATAGAAAGGCGCCACTTTGTTGAAGCCCAGCTTCTGATCGTCGTAAGGTCCGATCCACTCGGCCGCGTCGATGGTGCCTTTTTCCAGAGCGGAATAGATCTCGCCGCCAGGAATGTTCTGGGGCACGCCACCCATGCGCTCAAGCACGCGGCCAGCGAAACCACCGATACGCATCTTCAGACCCTTGATGTCCTTGAGCGTCTTGATTTCCTTGCGGTACCAGCCGCCCATCTGAGCGCCCGTGTTGCCGCCAGGGAAGCTGATCATGTTGTACTTGGCGTAGAACTCACGCATGAGTTTCAGACCGTTGCCTTCGTACATCCAGGCGGTCATTTGGCGGCTGTTCAGGCCAAATGGAATGGCGCAACCCAAAGCGAAAGCTTCGTTCTTGCCGAAGAAGTAGTAAGGCGCTGTGTGGGCCATTTCCACCGAACCTTGTTGCACGGCATCGACCACGCCAAAAGGTGGGGTGATTTCGCCAGCAGCGTGGACGGAAATTTCAAATTTGCCGCCAGACATGTTCTTGACGCTCTTGGCAAACACATCGGCTGCACCATGAATGGTGTCCAAAGCCTTGGGGAAGCTGGAGCTCAGGCGCCAGCGAATGGCTGCTTGTGCCTGCACTGCGGGTGCAACACCAGCGGCCAAAATACCGGCCAAGCCAGCGTTTTTGATGATGGAACGACGATCCATGGAGTAACTCCTGTTGAAGATTGCAAACTTGCCTCGAAACCCATGCGAATTCCGAGTCAGCGCGTATTGTAGGAACTTCAAACTGGCCATCCGGTTGGGGATTACCCTCTCGAATCTGCCAAAACCCCCATCAGTGCGAGCTTGCAGCCCAAGCTGAAACGAATTCAAGGGGCTTGAAATCGTTTCACAAGTCAAAGCGCTTTCGGATCGTCGCTTCGATGCCCGCCGCATCCAGCCCCTGCGCGGCCAGCAGCTGGGCGTGGTCCCCGTGTTCAATGAACACATCGGGCAAGCCCAGTTGCAGCACAGGTCGCACCAGGCCCAGCTGCTGCAAGGCCTCGGTCACGGCGCTGCCTGCTCCGCCCATGATGCAGCCCTCTTCCACCGTCACCAGTTGGGCGTGGTCTTGGGCCACCCGGGCCAGCATCTCGGTGTCCAGCGGTTTGACCCAACGCATGTTGACCACCGTGGCGTTCAGCGCTTCGGCCGCCTTCAAGGCCGGAGCCAGCAAGGAGCCAAAGGCCAAGATGGCGATGCCCTGCCCTTGGCGGCGGATCTCGGCTTTGCCAAAAGGCAAGGGGGTCAGATCAGCATCGGGCACAGCGCCCACGCCCGCACCACGTGGATAACGCACCGCCACCGGGTGGTTTTGCGCATAGGCCGTGCTCAGCAGCTGGCGGCATTCTCGCTCATCGGCCGGGCAAGCCAGGCTCATGTTGGGGATGCAGCGAATGAAAGCGATGTCGTAAGCGCCGGCATGGGTCGCGCCATCGGCCCCCACCAAGCCTGCGCGGTCAATGGCAAAGACCACCGGCAGGTTTTGCAAGGCCACATCGTGGATCAGCTGGTCATAAGCCCGCTGCAAGAAGGTGGAGTAAATCGCCACCACGGGCTTCAGGCCTTCACAGGCCATGCCTGCGGCAAAGGTCACAGCGTGCTGCTCGGCAATGCCCACATCGAAATAACGATCGGGAAAGCGGCGGTGGAACTCCACCATGCCCGAGCCCTCGCGCATGGCAGGGGTGATGGCCACCAGGCGCTTGTCTTGCTGCGCCATGTCGCACAGCCACTGACCAAACACCTGGGTGAAGGTGGTTTTGGCGGGTGTCGTCGATGGCACCAGACCGACCGCAGGGTCGAACTTGCCGGGGCCGTGGTAGGCCACCGGATCGGCCTCGGCCAGCTTGTAGCCCTGGCCTTTTTTGGTCACCACATGCAAGAACTGCGGGCCGTCCAGGTGCTTGATGTTTTCCAGCGTCGGGATCAGCGATTCCAGATCGTGCCCATCGATGGGCCCGATGTAGTTGAAGCCAAATTTCTCGAACAGCGTGGCCGGCACCACCATGCCCTTGGCATGCTCTTCCAGGCGCTTGGCCAGCTCAAACAGCGGCGGCGCGTTCTTGAGCACGTTCTTGCCCACATTTTTGGCGGCCGAATAAAACTTGCCGCTCATCAGCTGCGCCAGGTAGCGGTTCAAAGCGCCCACCGGCGGGCTGATCGACATGTCGTTGTCGTTCAGGATCACCAGCAGCTTGCACTCTTCGACGCCCGCGTTGTTGAGCGCCTCAAAGGCCATGCCAGCCGTCATCGCGCCGTCACCGATCACGGCGATCGAATGGCGCGACTCGCCTTTTTGGCGGGCGGCAAGCGCCATGCCCAGCGCCGCTGAAATGCTGGTGGACGAATGGCCCACGCCAAAGGTGTCGTACTCGCTCTCGTCACGGCGCGGAAAACCCGACAAGCCATTCAACTGGCGCAGCGTGGGCATGCGGTCACGGCGGCCCGTCAAGATCTTGTGCGGATAGGTCTGGTGCCCCACGTCCCAGACGATGCGGTCTTCGGGCGTGTTGAACACGTAATGCAGCGCCAGCGTCAGCTCCACCGTGCCCAGGTTCGAGCTGAGGTGGCCACCGGTTTTGGACACGTTGTCGAGCACACAGGCACGCAACTCCTTGGCCACGGTGGGCAAATCGGTGCGGGCGATCTGGCGCAAATCGGCCGGTGACTGGATGGCGTGGAGAAAATCGGTCATGGCATCAGTGGGTTCGTTGCACCACCATGTCGCACAGGGCGCGCAAGGCGGCCAGGCGTTCGGCGGGCAAGCCGGTGTCCTGCAAGGCTTGTGCGGCTTGCGCCGCCAGCTGGTCGGCCAGGCGCTGCGCGGGCGCAAGGCCCATCAGCGCCACATAAGTGGGTTTGTCGGCGGCGGCGTCTTTGCCCGCCGTCTTGCCCAAGGTGGCCGCATCGGCCGTCACATCCAAAATGTCATCGACCACCTGAAACGCCAGGCCCATGGCCTCGCCAAACAGCTGCAGCGCCGCATGCGTGGAAGCCGAGACCGCCGTGCCGCAGGCCGCGCCCATCTGCACACTGCACAACAGCAAGGCCCCGGTTTTGAGGCGGTGCATCTGGCGCAACTGGTTTTCGGTCAGGCGATGGCCCACACTGGCCAGATCGATCGCCTGGCCACCGGCCATGCCTTGGTAACCCGAAGCACGCGCCAGCAAGCCCACACAAGCGGCCTGCACAGAAGCGCTGACGCTGCCGTCTTGGGGGGTGAGGAATTCAAAGGCCAAGGTCTGCAAAGCATCGCCCGCCAGCAAAGCCTGTGCTTCGCCAAACTGCACATGCACCGTGGGCTTGCCCCGGCGCAGCACATCGTTGTCCATGCACGGCATGTCATCGTGCACCAAAGAATAAGCGTGGATCAACTCGATCGCGCAGGCCGCACGCAAGGCAGCGGCCATGTCGCCGCCCACGGCCTCGGCCGTGGCCAGCACCAGCAAGGGGCGCAGGCGCTTGCCGCCATCCAGCACCGCGTAGCGCATGGCCTCGCCCAGATCCGCCGGCGAAGGCTGGGCAATGCCCTCGGCCAGTGCCGCTTCCACACGCGCCAGATGCGGCTGCATCCAGGCTTTCACATCAAACGAAGCACTCATTGGCCAGTCCAGGGTTTGAGTTGGCCGTTGTCCAAGACCTTGATCTGGTCTTCCACCGCCTTGAGCTTGTCGCGGCAAAAGCCCAACAAACTGGCCCCGCGCTGGTAACCCGTCAGCAGCTGGTCCAAAGGCATCTGCCCCGACTCCAGCTGCGCGACCAACTGCTCCAGCTCGGACAAAGCCGCCTCATAGGTGGCGGGCAAAGCCTGCTCGGCGTCTGAAGTCTCGGTTTTGGAAGCCTTGGGCATGGGTGATCCGCGCAAAAAGACTGATTTTAGGCGCTTCCCCTGAGCCAAACTGACAGCCATGCCCGCCTCAAGGACAAATCAGCGCCCGGCACACGCCGCCCGGGGTCTGTGGCCTGGCCCACACAGCCCATGGCCCCAACGGGTACAATCTCGGGTTCCCCGGCAGGCCTGTTCCTGCCGTTTTTTGCGCCCGCATCTTCGGATTTGGCGCTTTGTCCCTGCCCCTTCATAGGGGGAGTCTCTAGGTCAGGTCACCCATGTCTGATTTAAGTCTTCAACTGCAGCAGGCCGCAAGCCAACTACCAGTTTCCACTTATTTCGATGAGGCGCTGTTCCAGCGCGAATTGAAAACGCTCTTCCAGCAAGGCCCCCGCTACGTGGGCCACCAGCTGGCGGTGCCCAACCCGGGCGACTACTACGCCCTGCCCCACGAGGGCGAAGGCCGCGCCCTGGTGCGCAACGCCCAAGGCGGGGTGGAGCTCGTCTCCAACGTCTGCCGCCACCGCCAAGCCGTCATGCTGAACGGCCGTGGCAACTTGCAAACCCAACAAAAAGGCAGCGCCGGCGGCAACATCGTGTGCCCCCTGCACCGCTGGACCTATTCGCCCAAGGGCGAGCTGCTGGGCGCACCGCATTTCTCGCACGACCCTTGCCTGAACCTCAACAACTACAAGTTGCAGGAATGGAATGGCTTGCTGTTTGAAGACAACGGCCGCGACATCGCTGCCGACCTGGCCGGCATGGGCCCGCGCAGCCAGCTGGACTTCTCGGGCTACGCGCTCGACCGCGTCGAGCTGCACGAGTGCAACTACAACTGGAAGACCTTCATTGAGGTTTATCTGGAGGACTACCACGTCGGCCCCTTCCACCCGGGGCTGGGCCAATTCGTCACCTGCGACGACCTGAGCTGGGAGTTCAAGGAACACTACTCGGTGCAAACCGTGGGCGTCTCGGGCGGCTTTGGCAAGCCCGGATCGGACACCTACAAAAAATGGCACGAAGTGCTGCTCAAATACCGCAACGGCCAAATGCCCGAGCGCGGCGCGATCTGGTTGACGTACTACCCGCACATCATGGTCGAGTGGTACCCGCATGTGCTGACGGTGTCGACCCTGCACCCGATCAGCCCGAACAAGACCCTCAACATGGTCGAGTTCTACTACCCCGAAGAAATCGTGGCCTTCGAGCGTGAATTCGTCGAAGCCCAGCAGGCCGCCTACATGGAAACCTGCATCGAGGACGACGAGATCGGTGAGCGCATGGACGCGGGCCGCAAAGCCCTGCTGGCAAGGGGTGACAACGAAGTGGGCCCTTACCAAAGCCCCATGGAAGACGGCATGCAGCACTTCCACGAGTGGTACCGCCGTCAGATGAACACCCTCTGAGCGCAAGGCAGCGATGCAAGCTTCCTGGATGATCTTGGCGTCGCTGTTTTTTGCGACCATGAGCGTTTGCATCAAATTCGCTTCCAGCCACTTCCACACCTTTGAACTGGTCTTCTACCGAGGCCTGATCGGCATGGTCATCATGGCCAGCCTGTGCCGCGCACAAGGCGTGTCCATCCGCACCCCCGTGCCGTTGATGCACGTCTGGCGCTCGGCCATCGGCGTGGTGTCTTTGTCGGCCTGGTTCTATGCCATCGCCCACCTGCCCCTAGCCACCGCCATGACGCTCAACTACATGAGCGGCGTCTGGGTCGCGGCCTTTTTGGTGGGCGGCACCTTGGTCATGGGCCGCTTGCAAGACGCCAGCCGCCAAGGCCCTGTGGTGCTCACCGTGCTCACGGGCTTTGCCGGGGTGATCATGATCTTGCGCCCCACCATCGAACAAAACCAGCTGTTTGCCGGCGTCATCGGCTTGCTCTCGGGCCTGGGCGCGGCCATGGCCTACATGCAAGTCGCGGCGCTGGGCCGCATGGGCGAGCCCGAGTCGCGCACCGTGTTTTATTTCTCGATCGGCACCACCCTCGTGGGCGGCATGGCCATGCTGTTCACCGGCGCCAGCGACTGGGTCTGGCCGCAAGTGCTGTGGCTCTTGCCCATTGGCCTCTTGGCCGCTTTGGGCCAGCTGTGCATGACCAAGGCCTACACCCGTGGCGCCACCATGCTGGTGGCCAATTTGCAATATTCGGGCATCGTGTTTGCCGCGCTGTACGGCCTGTTTTTGTTTGGCGATGTGATCCCGCTGATCGGCTGGGCCGGCATGGTCCTCATCATCGCCAGCGGCATTGCCGCTACCGCCTTGCGCAAACGCGCCCTGCCCCAAGCCCCCGCCGAAGAACACTGACCCCGGAGCCGCCATGTACCCCTTGCTGATCACCGCCGCCCAACTGCAAGCCCTGCAACAACAAGGCACCGCCCTGGCCGTGGTGGACTGCAGCTTTGACCTGATAAAGCCCGAGCTGGCCGATGGCCTGTTTGAGGCCGAGCACATCGCCGGCGCACTGCACGCCCACCTGGACCGCGACCTGAGCACCCACGCAGACGACGCCGTCAACGGCGGCCGCCACCCCCTGCCGCCCCGCGAACGCGTAGCTGCCTGGCTGGGCAGCCTGGGCATTGGCAACAACACCCAAGTGGTGGTGTACGACCGCAATGCGGGCAACTACTGCGGTCGCCTGTGGTGGATGCTCAAGTGGTTGGGGCACGACGCCGTGGCCGTGCTCGACGGCGGCCTGCAAGCCTGGAAAGCCGCTGGCGGCGCTGTGGCCACGGGGCCCGCAAGCCCAGCCGCAGCGGCAGTGTTTGAAGTGCGCCCCGCTTTGCGCGAACTGGTCTTCACCGACCAAGTCGTGGCCGACCTGGGCCGCCCCGCCCAAACCGTGGTCGATGCCCGTGGCGCACCGCGCTACCGTGGCGAAGTCGAGCCGCTGGACCCGATCGCGGGCCACATCCCCGGCGCACTCAACCGCCCCTTCACCGACAACTTCACCCCCGAAGGCTTCTTCAAAAGCGCGGACGTGCTCAAAGCCGAATGGGACAGCGTGTTGGCTGGCCGCAGCGCCAGCACCGTGGTGCACCACTGCGGCAGCGGCGTGAGCGCCGTGCCCAACCTGATCGCCATGGAACTGGCCGGCTACGGCCCCACAGCCCTCTATGCCGGCAGCTGGAGCGAATGGAGCCGCACAGCCGGCCTGCCCTGCGCCAAAGGCTGATCAGCCGGTGTGGGCCAGTTGGCTCACCGCCATGACCATGGCCATGCCGCCCACCAGCCAGATGATTTGCGCGGCGGTTTCTTTGGCGCTCAGGCGTTTTTGGAGTTGCGGGATCAAGTCGGCCAGCGCCACATAAATGAAGCTGCTGCTGGCCACCACCAAGAAGTAAGGCAGGGCGCCGTGCAGGGCGTCGACCAACACATAGCCCACCGCACCGCCGAGCGCCGTGATGGCCCCGGCCATGGAGACCTTGACCACAGCGGCTTTGCGGTTGCTGCTGCCCTGGCGTAAGACCACCAAATCGCCCATGTGGTGCGGCACCTCGTGGGCCAGCACGGCCAGCGCGGCGATCACGCCCAGCTGCAAATCGGCCATGAAGGCCGAAGCGATCAAGATGCCGTCGCCAAAGCAATGCACGCTGTCGCCCGCCAGCACCGCCCAATGACCGGCGGTGCGCTCGCCGTGCACGGGATGGCTGTGCATCTGATGGCTATGCCCGTGGTGGGCGTGGCCATGGTGGTCGTGTTCTGTGTGGGCATTGTCATGCTCGTGGTGCCCGTGGTGGTGCTCATGCCCGTGGTGCCACAGCTCGGCTTTGTCGAGCAAAAAGAAAAACACCAGCCCCAAGAGCAAAGTCAAAAACAAAGCCTGCGGGGCCACGCCCGCCTCAAAAGCTTCGGGCAGCAAATGCAAAAACGCCGTGGCCAACAAAGCGCCCGCCGCCAGGCTGAGCATGTGCTGGGTGTAACGGCTGATCACGCCAAAGCTCAGCCACGCGGCCAGCCACACGCTGCCAATACCCGCCACCAAGGTGCCGATCAAAATTGCCAATAGAGTCATTTTTCCATCCGGGGTGCACCACGCACCCCCAAAACAAACCGCCCCACAGGGCGGTTCGGTCATTCATTCATCAAGCCACGCCTTGCCGCTTGAGCCAGGCCAGCAAACGCTGCCAACCGTCCTCGGCTGCCGCTTGGCGGTAGCTGGGCCGGTAGTCGGCATGAAACGCGTGGGGGGCCTCAGGATAAACCACAAACTCGCTGGCTTGGCCTGCGGCTGTGCCCTTGGCCAGTTCGGCTTTCATCTTATCAAGCGTGTCAAGCGGGATGCCGGTATCGGCAGCGCCATACAGGCCCAGCACTGGTGCCTTGATTTGCGCAGCCAGCGCCACGGGGTGCTGCGGCGTCTGGGGTGTGGCAGCCCCCACCAAGCGGCCATACCAAGCCACGCCCGCCTTGAGCTTGGGCTGGTGCGCGGCATACAGCCAGGTGATGCGCCCACCCCAGCAAAAACCAGTGATCGCCAGCTTGTCGGTGTTGCCGCCGTTGGCTGCGGCCCAGGCCACGGTGGCGTCCAGGTCGCCCATCACCTGCGCGTCGGGCACCTTGGCAATGATTTCAGACTGCAGCTTGGCCAGCTCGCCGTATTCGCTCGGATCACCCTGGCGCACAAACAGCTCGGGCGCAATGGCCATGTAGCCCGCCTGCGCCAGTCGGCGCGTCACATCGGCGATGTACTCGTGCACGCCAAAGATTTCTGAAATCACCAAGACCACCGGCAAATTGGTCTTGCCCGCCGGGGCGCTGCGATAAGCCGGCATCTTGAAACCATTCACATCGATGGTCACCTCACCCGAGACCAGGCCCGTCGATGGCGTCTTGATCGCCGTCTGCGCCATCACCGTGCCCGCCGCAGCGGCATAACCCACCCCAAAAGCCAGCTGCAAAGCGTGGCGGCGCGTGCTGCCGTCAAACGAACTTTTGCCCAGCAAAGCTTGGGCATCCTGAATCAGATCGTGGTTCACAAGGGGCTCCTTGAATGGGGGGGG
>JBEEJQ010000010.1:0-27615 GCA_041169105.1 Pseudomonadota bacterium
GCTGGGCGGCAGTCTGAGCTATGGCGGAACCTCACAAGGTGCGATCAATGCAGGCACGGGCTACACCATCGTTCCGTCTGGCTTGACCAGCAGCAACTACACCATCAGCTATGCCAATGGTGCGCTGGACATTACCAAGGCCAACGCCACGGTCACAGCGAACAGTTCAACGTCTACGTACAACGGGGCTAATCAAACGGTCAGCGGCTTCACCGCCAGCGGCTTGGTGGGCAGCGAAACAGCCGCTGTCCTGACAGGCATCAGCGCTTCCCGCACTGAGAAAAACGCAGGTACTTATGCCGTTACCGCCAGCGGCACAGATACAAATTACAACCTGACCTTTGTGGATGGCACGCTGACCATTAACCCGGCAGCACTGACGGTGACCGCCAATAACGCCAGCAAGACCTACGACGGTGTAGCCTACAGTGGTGGCAACGGTGTGAGCTACAGCGGCTTGGTGGGCGGCGAGTCTGCCAGTGTGCTGGGCGGCAGTCTGAGCTATGGCGGAACCTCACAAGGTGCGATCAATGCAGGCACGGGCTACACCATCGTTCCGTCTGGCTTGACCAGCAGCAACTACACCATCAGCTATGCCAATGGTGCGCTGACAATTAACCCAGCGGCTGTCACAGTGACAACCATCAACGGGGCATTGCAGGGTGCAGTGAATAAGGTCTATGACGGCACAAACACTGCGACACTCGTATCTGCAAACTATATCTTGACTGGCTGGCTGGGTTCGGATGGTGCCACTGTCACAAAAACCAGTGGTGTCTACGATACTGCCAACGCAGGAAGCGGCAAGACCGTGACAGTGTTTTTGAGCGCATCAGACTACACCGCCACAGGTGCTACCAACCTCAGTAACTACAGCTTGCCCAGCAGCATCAGCGGAGCGGTGGGGACCATCACCGAGGCAGCGGCTTTGCCGATTCCGCCGTCGCTTTTGCCTACAGTGAAGACCGTGCCAGAGGTGATGGCCAAAAGCACGGTGAATGAAGCCGTGCGTAGCACAAGTTACCCTTGGCCTCCTGGCAATACGATGACCGTCCCAGAAAAGTCCGAAGCGGGTTTGCTGGCTGTCACGTTCTTGCATGCATCGGATGCACCACCTACCGCTTCGGCTGTTGCATTTGAGCAGGATGCCGAAAAGATCTCCGTGAAAACGGCTGCCATGCCGCTGGTGCGTCCAGTTGTTGACAAGGTTGTGGCATCTGGAAAGTTGTCAGAGTTCATGGTGGCCAACGCCAATGGAAATCTGGTCGAGTTCATGGGCAGTATGGTCAATGGGCGTCTCGTGATCGTAGCCCCTTCTGTTGATGCCAAACAGCTAGCCAAATCAGACGCCAATGTGGTGCTTGTGGCCGCAGTTTTGGCTCTGGGCAAGGGAGCCCCGATAATGCTGGCAAAACTCGACAGCGTGGTGTTCGATTTGCGCTAAAGGTACGCAGCCACTTGGCCGGATCTTGGCCTTTAGCAGCAACTATGTGCTGTATGCCGACTTGTCCAACAGGATCATGAGCATCCTAGCCGACTTCACCCCTCGGTCTGACCAAGACCTTGGCCAAGTGATCCAATGATGTTGCCAAGAAACGCCCAAAATCGAAAACAGTGAAGCCGTTGACTGCATACAGCTCGGGAGCGCTTTCCAAAGTGAATTCGATGTTCGGTCCGACTGAAACGTGAACTGCTCGTCTGACCGCTTCATGCCCTATGACTGCTTTGGGTCGGCTCCTGCCAGTGGCTATCGAATGGCATCGTCCGCTACCAGCCTTAAAGAGCCGCTCAGGCTCGGACAGCAGTGATCAGCTGATGGCCGATGTCATTCATCTGACCATCACATTACCCTTTCACTCCACCGTGATCCTCTCATCCCTCACGATCTTCGCCATGGCCGAGATCTCGGCCTTGAGCCAGTTGCCAAACTCCACCGGGCTCATGGCCGAGGGCTCTGCGCCCAGCGTGTTCAGGCGTTCGCGCACATCGGGCAGAGCCGCGATGCGTTGCACTTCGGCGTGCAGTTTGTCGATGACGGCTTTGGGTGTGCCTGCCGGGGCCAGCAGGCCCTGAAAGCTCCCCGTCAAAAAGCCCGGCAGGCTTTCGGCTACGGTGGGGGTGTCGGGCAGTTGTGCATTGCGCTTGGCACTCGATATGGCGATCAGTTTGATCTTGCCCGCCTTCACATGCGGGTAGGTGGCCACCATACCGTTGAACATCACATCCACCTGGCCGCCGATCAAGTCAGTGATGGCTTGTGCACCGCCTTTGTAGGGCACATAACCCCACTCGATGCCGCTGCGCTGCGCGTACATGACGCCTGCCAGGTGCGAGGCACTGCCCATGCCTGCGGCCACCGCGTAGTTGAGTTTGCCTTTTTGCGCTTTGGCGTAGGCCACCAGCTCGGCCGGGGTGTTGGCAGGGACCTTGGTGCTCACGGCCAGCAGGTGCGGCGAATACGCCACCATGGCCACCGGTGCGAAATCTTTTTCAACCGAAAAAGGCAGCTTGAACAAAGCCGGGCTGATGACCAGATTGCCCACGTCCATCAGCACCAGGGTGTAGCCGTCCGCTGCCGACTTGGCCACCGCGTCGGCCCCCAGGTTGCCACTCGACCCTGGCTTGTTCTCGACCACCACGGGCTGGCCCCAGCTCTCGGTCATCTTCTGGCCCAGCATGCGGGCCAGCACATCCGAGGTGCCCCCCGCCGGGAACGGCACCACGATCTTGATGGGCTTGGTGGGGTATGCGGTTTGGGCTTGCACCGCCGTGCACAAGGCCAAGGCCGCGAAAGTTGAAGCCAGTGTTTTGAACATGTGTGCATCCTCAGTCGAGTTTGATGTTCGCCGCCTTGATGACCTGCGCCCACTTGTCGATCTCGGCTTTCTGGAAAGCCAGCACCTGTTCTGGCGTCAGGGTCGAAGGCTGCATGCCCAGGCCTTTGATGCGCTCTTGCATCTCGGGGGTCTGGATGATCTTCAAAATCTCGGCGTGCAATTTGTCCACGATGGGCTTGGGTGTGCCTGCGGGGGCAAACAGCGCTTGCCAGGACACCACTTCAAAACCGGCGGTGCCGGGCCAGCCGGATTCGGCCACGGTGGGCACATCGGGCAGCGAATCGCTCAAGCGCTTGGCCGAGGTCACGGCCAGTGCACGCAGTTTGCCGCTCTGGATGTGGGCACCGGCCACCACGGTGGTGTCGAACATGAAGTCCACCTGGCCGCTCATCACGTCTTGAATGGCGGGTGCGCTGCCCTTGTAGGGCACATGGGTGAATTTGACGCCGCCCTTGAAAGCCAGCAACTCTTGCGCCAAGTGTTGCGAAGTGCCGTTGCCGGCCGATGCGCCTGACAACTTGCCGGGGTTGGCTTTGGCTGCAGTCAGCAGGTCTTTGAGTGTTTTGTAAGGGCTGTTGGCCGCCACCACCAGCACCACCGGATTGGTGCCATACAGGTAAACGGGGGTGAACGACTTGATCGGGTCATAGCCCAGCTTGGGGTAGAGGCTCACGTTGATGGCGTGCGAGCTGATGGTGCCACCCAGCAGGTTGTAGCCGTCGGCCGGAGCACGCGCGGCGATCTCGGAGCCCACGCTGCCGCCCGCGCCACCTTTGTTTTCAATGACAAGGGTGGTGCCCAAAGCCGTGCCCAGCTTTTGCGAGACCACGCGGGCCAGGATGTCGGTGGTGCCACCGGCTGGAAAGGCCACCAGGTAGTTGATGGGCTTGGAGGGCCAAGCGGCTGCCTGGCTGAAGGCGGCAGGTGCCATGGCGGCAGCGGCGCAGGCCACGGCGGACTGGATGAATTGGCGGCGTTGTGTCATGTTGTGTCTCCTCGTTTTTTCAGGTGATGGGCGCGGGGTTGAACAGCACCAGCGCGTTGTGCAGCTTCCACTGCTCGGCCCAGGTTTTGCGGCCGCTGGCCACGTCCAGCATCATGCGAAACAGCTCCCATCCGGCCTCTTCGATGGTGATCTCGCCGTCAGCGATGCGCCCGGCGTTCATGTCCATCAGGTCGTGCCAGCGGCGGGCCAGGTCGGTGCGGGTGGCCACCTTGACCACGGGGCAAGCCTGCAAGCCATAAGGCGTGCCGCGCCCGGTGGTGAACACATGCACGTTCATCCCCGCAGCCAGCTGCAGCGTGCCGCAAATGAAGTCGCTGGCGGGCGTAGCGGCAAACACCAGGCCTTTTTGATTGGCCTTGAGCTTGTCGCCCGGGGCCAGCACGCTGCCAATGGCCGATCTGCCACTCTTGATGATGGAGCCCATGGCTTTTTCGGCGATGTTGGACAAGCCCCCCGCCTTGTTGCCAGGCGTGGTGTTGGCGGTGCGGTCCACGCGTCCACGGTCGAGGTACTGGTCGTACCAGCCCAATTCACGCACGATGTCCTCGGCCACTTGCGGCGTGGCCGCGCGGCTGGTGAGTTGCTCCACGGCGTCGCGCACTTCGGTGTTTTCCGAAAACATCACGGTGCCACCGGCGCGCACGATCAGGTCGGCCATGTAGCCCACGGCCGGGTTGGCCGTCACGCCAGAGAATGCATCGCTGCCACCGCACTGCACACCCACCACCAAAGCACTGGCCGGCACGGTCTGGCGACGGCGAGCATTCAGGCGCTCCAGGTGCGGGCGGGCGCTTTGCACGATGTGATCGATCATGGACATGAAGCCCACATGCGCGTCGTCTTGCAGGCAGACCAAGTCAGGCCCTTGCCCTGCATCACGGGCATCGTGGATCGGGAAGCTGCCGGGCGGCAACAGGCGATCGGGTTGCAGCTTTTCGCAGCCCAAGCTGACCACCATCACCTCGCCACCAAAGTTGGGGTTCAGGCTGATGTTGCGCAGCGTGCGGATCGGGATCTCGGCACCTGGCGCGTCAATCGCCACGCCGCAGCCATAGGTGTGCTCCAGGCCCACCACGCCATCGACATGGGGGAACAGCGGCAACAGCTCGCGCTCGATGCGTTCCACCGCCACCTTGACCACACCCGCCACGCATTGCACCGTGGTGGTGATGGCCAGCAAGTTGCGCGTACCCACCGAGCCGTCGGCGTTGACATAGCCTTCAAAGGTGAAGCCCTCCAGCGAGGCTTGCGGCTCGGACTGGACGGTGGCCATGGGCAAGCCTTGCAGTTCGCGTGCGGGCGGTATGTCGAGCAGCCGCTCGTGCACCCAGCTGCCCGCCGCAATGGCTTCGTGGGCATAGCCCACCGGCACGTTGTAACGCAGCACGGCCTGGCCTTGGGCCAAGTCCACCAGGGCCACTTTATGGCCCTGCGGTACTTTGTCGCGCAGCGTCAGGCCCGCAGCAGGCCCATCGGGCATGACGGTGCCCGCAGGCAGACCGCCGTCGTTGGCGATGATGGCCACGTTGTCGGCCGGGTGCATGCAGATCGCCAAAGGCGGGCGTGTAGAACTCATGAACAGATCTTCAATCACTTGAGCAAATTCGGCAACCACAGCGTGAACTGCGGCACATAGGTCACCAGCAGCATGGCCACCGTCAGTGCACCGTAAAACGGCGCAATCGTGCGCATGACCTGCCCAACCGAGATGCCGCCAATCGCGCAGCCGACAAATTGCACCGACCCCACAGGCGGTGTGTTCAGACCCAGCGCGCAGTTGATCAGCAGCATGATGCCGAACTGCATCGGGTCCATGCCAAAGTGCATGGCAATCGGCATGAAGATAGGTGTGCAGATCAGGATGGTCGCGGCCATGTCAAGGAAAGTGCCCAACACGAAGAGCAAGATGTTGATCATCAAGAAGATGACCCAAGGCTCGCTGCTGATTTTTTGCATCAGCGCACCGGTCATCTGGGGCACTTCGTACAGAGCCATGAAGTAACCGAAGGCGTTGGAGATGCCGATCAAAAGCAGCACCACGCCGGTGGTCTTGCAAGCCTTGGCGCAGGCCTTGAGGAAATTCTGAAAGGTCAGGGTTCGGTAAACGATCACGGTGACAAAAAAGGCCCAGGCCACGGCAATGGAGGCCGACTCCGTAGCCGTGAACGCGCCCGACAAGATGCCACCCAAAATGATGACGACCACAAACAGACCGGGCATGGCCGCGCCAAAGGACTTGAGCACTTCGAGCCAACCGGGGAAGTTGCCGTGGATCGGGTAACCGCGTCGCACCGCCACCCAATAGGCCGCGCCCAGATTGCACAGCGTCAAAATGATCGCTGGCACCAGACCTGCCAAGATCAAACCCAGCACGCTCACCGACGCCAGGCCCGAGGCAGCCAACGTGAAAATGATCATGTTGTGCGAGGTGGGCATGATGGCCCCGACCAGCGCAGCGTGTGTGGTCACGTTCACCGCGTAGTCGGCGTCGTAACCTTCTTTCTTCATGAGTGGGATCATCACCGAACCCATGGCCGACACATCGGCCAATGGCGAGCCCGCCACGCCGCCAAAAATAGTGCAACCGATCACGTTGCTCATGCCCAGACCGCCGCGCACATGGCCCACCAGGCTGTTGGCAAAACGCACGATGCGATCCGCAATGCCGCCGTAGAGCATCAGTTCACCTGCAAACACAAAAAACGGAATGGCCAGGAAGGAGAACACCTGCATGCCCCCAACCATTTTTTGGAACACCATGGCCACCGGCAAACCGGCCGCGATGATGGTGGCAACCGAGGACAGGCCAATGGCAAAAGCCACCGGTACGCCCAAAATCAAGAGGAGCATGAAGCTCAGCGCAAGAACGGTGAGTTCCATGTTCAGTCCCAAACAGGCTCGACCACTTTGCCTCGCACGAGCGCAACAATGTGTTCAATGGAGAAAAGCAAAATCAAAGCGCCTGCAATGATCACCGGCACATAGTCGATGCCATCGGGCACGGGCAACATGGGTTTTTTCTCGGCCCACTTGGCAGAGGCCCAGAGCCAGCCGCCTTGCACCATCAGATAGCCGAAGAAAGCCACCAGTGCGTGGATCAAAATTTCAATGCGATGCTGCCACTTCTCAGGGAGCAAAACCACCAACGACTCCAGGCCGATGTGACCTGCATCGCGCACCCCCACAGCCAAGCCAAATGCGGTGACAAAGAGCACGATCAACATGGCCAGAGCTTCGGCCCAGGTCGGCGTGTCGTTGAGCACGTAGCGACCGATGACCTGCCACTGCACGCACAGGATCACGGCGATCAATCCGATCACGGCAAGAATCAGACAGATCTTGGAGATGGTCGCGCAAAATTTGGTGAACATGAAAAACTCCTGCCCCTGACACGATGTCAGGGGCACAGGGGATGCACAAAAGTTTCAGCCCATCACTTGGTGTCTTGGATGGCTTTGATCGCGCGCTTCATGTCGGGCGTGGTCATGAACTTGTCGTACACAGGGGCCATCACGGCTTGGAATGATTTTTTGTCCACTTCCACAATCTCGGCACCAGCGGCCTTCACATTGGCCAATGATTTGCTTTCGGCTTCGTCCCAAGCCTTGCGCTGCACAGCCACCGACTCTTTGGCAGCTTGGCGGATCATGGCTTGCTCGTTGGCGGGCAGCTTGTCCCACACCACCTTGGACATCACCAAAATCTCGGGGGCCATGGAGTGCTCGGTCTTGGAATAGACCTTGACGGCTTCCACGTGCTTGGCGGTGTCAAACGAGGGGATGTTGTTTTCAGCGGCATCGATCAGGCCGGTTTTCAAGCCTGTGTAGACCTCGCCATAAGGCATGGGTGTGGCGTTGGCGCCCATGGCGCTGACCAATGCCACCCACAGGTCGGACTGCTGCACGCGGATCTTCAAGCCCTTGGCATCGGCCACGTTTTTAATGGCCTTCTTGGCGTAGATGGAGCGTGCGCCGCTGTCATAAAAGGCCAGGCCCACATAACCCACAGACTCGCAACTCTTCAGGATTTCTGCGCCAACAGGGCCGTCCAGCGACTTGCGCATGTGGTCCACCGAGCGGAACAAGAAGGGCATGGTCGGCACCATGGTCATGGGGCAAACGCCGTTCATGGGGGCCACGTTCACACGCACCAAATCCAGCGCACCGATCTTGACTTGGTCGATGGTTTCTTTTTCAGAACCCAAAGCACCTTTGTTGAACACCTTGATCTTGTGCTTGCCGCCCGACAACTTGTCGAGCACGGTGCTCATGTGCTTGACCGCCACCACGGTGGGGTAGTCATCCGAGTTGTGGATGTCGGCCGAGCGGAATTCAGTGGCTTGGGCGGACAAGGCCAAAGCAGCCGCGATGGCCATCAGGGATTTGTTGAGTTTCATGCTGTTGTCTCCAGGGTTAAGTTTTTGAAAAACACGTTACACACTTGCGGGAAAACGGGAAAACACAGGTTCGGGCAAACCGCGCACACCGGGCTGCAAGGCAATGACCGCCCCACTGCTGCCACGCGTGGCCTCGGTGGTTTGGACCGGGATGATCGAGGTCACCAGCATGTGATCGAGATCGGCGCCGCCGAAGGCGCACATCGACGGCTTGGGCATGGGCACCGTGAGCGATTGGTGCCACTGACCTTGGGCATCAAAGTCATGGATCTGACCAGCGTCGTTGCCGCAGATCCAGTAATGGCCTCGCGCATCGACGGCCGCGCCATCGGGACGGCCGGGCCAATCGTTCATGTCCACAAACAGTCGGCGATTCGTCAAAGTGCCGGTGGCCGCATCCAGATCAAAAGCCCAGATTTTTTGCACCTTCGGGTGCGAGTCCGACAAATACAAGGTGCGCCCATCGGGACTCATGCCCAGACCATTGGGTGTGAGCAAGCCCGTGACGTGCGGACCCGTCAGGCCGCGCTCGTCCAGGCAATACAGACCACCCAAGTCAGAGGCCAAAGACATGTCCATCACCATGGTGCCCACCCACAAGCGGCCACTGGCGTCACAACGCCCATCGTTGAAACGCATGCCCGGTGCGGGATGTTGGATGTGGGCCAGCCATTCGATGTCCACGGGTCCGCCTTCGTGCAGCGTGACGCGGGCGATGCCGGTTTCCATGGCCGCGATCAATTGACCCGGCACCGCCGTGAGCGCGATGCAACCCACGCGCTCGGGCATGCACCAGGATTGCACTGCTGCAGATGCGCTCGGCTCTGTGCAACGGATGAAAGGGCCTTCGATGTCCACCCACCACAGGCGCTGGCCGCGCACATCCCACACGGGGGACTCCCCCACGCGGTCTTGCGTGTCGGCAATGGTTTGGTATGCGTTCATCAAAAAGTGGCCAAGGTCTGCGGTGTTCTGCTACATTGCGATCAAGCGATCCATGTGATCAGTTGTCGTACAAGTTGATTGTGAGAGCCTCCCTTCCAAACTGGAATGCGTATTTACCCGATGAACTCCCCGCAAGCCGCCCCCGAAAAACGCAAATCGCGCAGCCTGACCTTTGAATTGGTGGATCAACTGAGCACCGAAATCCAGAATGGCACCCTGAGCAGCGGCCAAAAATTGCCCACCGAAGCGGCCATCATGGAACGCTTTGGCGTGAGCCGCACGGTGGTGCGCGAGGCCATCTCCAAACTGCAGGCGGCCAGCCTGGTGGAGACGCGCCACGGCATCGGCACCTTTGTGCTGGCGCAATCGGAGTCGCCGTCTTTTCGGGTCAACCCTGGCCAATTGAGCACCTTGCACGACGTGATTGCCCTGCTCGAATTGCGCATCAGCATTGAGACCGAAGCCGCCGCGCTTGCCGCTGTGCGCCGCACCGAAGCCAATTTGGGCGTGATGCAAGAGGCCATGAGCGCGTTCTCGAGTGCCATCGAAGAAGGCCGTGACGCGATTGCGGCGGACTTCCAGTTCCACCACGAAATTGCCCGCGCAACCCAAAACCACCACTTCGCCGACATGATGAATTCGCTGGGTTCACAGTCCATTCCACGTGCGCGGCTGGAGACCTCGCCCACAGTGGATCCCACCCGACTGGCCTATTTGCGGCGGGTGCACCAAGAGCACGAAAACATCCTGAACGCGATTGCCGCACAGGACGCCGAGTCGGCGCGTGCAGCCATGCGCACCCACCTGTCCAACAGCCGAGACCGGCACAAAAAAGGCGCATCCAGCCACCACTGAAGCCGCTGACAAGGGTTAACACGCATCACCCGATGCGGGTTTAAGTTGTACGATGTCTGTCAAATCAACAGCCATCACACCCATGTCCCAGCCTTCCTCCACCCCAGTCGTCACCCGCATGCAGGTGATCCCCGTGGCGGGCCACGACGGCATGCTGATGAACCTCAGCGGTGCCCACGGCCCCTTCTTCACCCGCAACATCGTCATCGTGACGGACTCGTCGGGCCACACCGGTGTGGGCGAAGTGCCCGGCGGCGAAAAAATCCGCCAGACCCTGGAAGATGCCCGTCCCCTGGTCGAAGGCCAGCCGATTGGCCAGTGCAACGCGGTGCTGCAGGCCATGCGCCAGCAGTTTGCCGACCGCGACAGCGGTGGCCGGGGCCTGCAAACCTTTGACCTGCGCATCACCATCCACGCCGTCACGGCTGTGGAAAGCGCCCTGCTCGACCTGCTGGGCCAGCACCTGAACGTGCCCGTGTGCGCCCTGCTGGGCGAAGGCCAGCAACGCAGCCGCGTGCAGATGCTGGGCTACCTCTTTTATGTGGGCGACCGCAACCAAACCGACCTGCCCTACCGCAGCGAGCCCGATCAAGCCGACGACTGGCTGCGCCTGCGCCACGAAAAAGCCATGACCGCCGACGCCGTGGTGCGCCTGGCCGAAGCCGCACAGGCCCGCTACGGTTTTCAGGACTTCAAGCTCAAAGGCGGCGTGCTGCGCGGCGAGGAAGAAGTCGAGGCCGTGGTGGCCCTGCATGAGCGTTTTCCACAAGCGCGCATCACGCTCGACCCCAACGGCGGCTGGCTGCTGAAAGACGCGATCCGCCTGCTGCGCGACCACCGCAGCACCATGGCCTATGCCGAAGACCCTTGCGGCGCAGAAGGCGTGTTCTCTGGCCGCGAGGTCATGGCCGAGTTCCGCCGCGCCACGGGCCTGCTCACAGCCACCAACATGGTGGCCACCGACTGGCGCGAGATGGCCCACAGCATCCAGCTGCAATCGGTCGACATCCCGCTGGCCGACCCGCATTTCTGGACCCTGCAAGGCTCGGTGCGCGTGGCGCAGCTGTGCCAGATGTACGACCTGACCTGGGGCTCGCACTCCAACAACCACTTCGACATTTCGCTGGCCATGTTCACCCAGTGCGCCGCGGCAGCGCCCGGCAAGGTCACGGCCATCGACACGCACTGGATCTGGCAAGACGGCCAGTTCCTCACCAAAGACCCTTTGCAAATCCAAGGTGGCTATGTCGATGTGCCCGCCAAACCGGGTCTGGGCATCGAGGTGGACATGGACGCGGTGATGAAAGCCAACCAGCTCTACCAACAGCACGGCCTGGGCGCGCGCGATGACGCCATCGCCATGCAGTACCTGATCCCCGGCTGGAAGTTCAACAACAAGATGCCTTGCATGGTGCGCTGAGCACCCAAGGCCATTCACTCCAAAGAAGGAAACATCATGAAACTCGGATTCATTGGCTTGGGCATCATGGGCGCACCCATGGCCGGACATTTGCTGGCCGGTGGCCACGAGGTCTTTGCTTTTTCACGCAGCGGCGTGCCTGCGGGCGTGATCGCGCAAGGCGCCCAGGCGTGCGCCAGCCCGGCAGAGGTCGCACAAAAAGCCGACATCATCTTCACCATGGTGCCCGACACACCGCATGTGGCCGATGTGCTGTTTGGCGACAAGGGCATCGCACAAGGTCTCAGTGCAGGCAAGACCGTGGTGGACATGAGTTCCATCTCGCCCATCGCCACCAAAGAGTTCGCAGCCAAGATCAATGCCCTGGGTTGCGACTATCTGGACGCGCCGGTCTCGGGCGGCGAAGTGGGTGCCAAAGCGGCCAGCCTGACCATCATGGTCGGCGGCTCGGAAGCCACCTTCCACAAAGTGCAGCCCCTGTTTGCGCTGATGGGCAAGAACATCACCCTGATCGGCGACAACGGCAGCGGCCAGACCTGCAAAGTGGCCAACCAAATTGTCGTGGCGCTGAACATCGAGGCCGTGGGCGAAGCACTCTTGTTTGCCGCCAAAGCCGGGGCCGACCCCGCCAAAGTGCGCCAGGCCCTGATGGGCGGCTTGGCCACCAGCCGCATCCTGGAGCTGCATGGCGAACGCATGATCAAGCGCACCTTCAACCCGGGGTTCCGCATCGAGTTGCACCAGAAAGACCTGAACCTTGCGCTCGAAGGCGCCAAGGCCATGGGCCTGAGTCTGCCCAACACCGCCAGCACCCAGCAGCTGATGAGCAGCTGCGTGGCTCACGGCGGCGCAGGCTGGGACCACTCGGGCCTGGTGCGCGCCCTTGAGATCGCCGCCAATTTCCAGATCAGTCCCACCCCCACCGTCTGAGGAGCACCCCATGGACTTCCCCATCAACCGTTTCAAGCACGCCATCCTGAGCGGCCAAAAACAGATCGGCCTGTGGTCGCACCTGTGCAGCCCCATCAGCATCGAGATTCTGGCCCATTGCGGCTACGACTGGCTGCTCTTGGACATGGAGCACTCGCCCAACGAAGTGCCCGACGTGCTGGCCCAGCTGCAGGCCATGCAAGGCGGCACCGCCACCCCCATCGTACGCCCCCCGTGGAACGACATGGTCACTTTCAAGCGCTTGCTCGACATCGGCGTGCAAACCCTCTTGGTGCCCTACATCCAGACCGCCGAAGAAGCGCGCAACGCCGTGTCGTACACGCGCTATCCACCACAGGGCGTGCGCGGTTACGCCGGTGCGCCCCGCGCCAGCAACTATGGCCGCGTCAAAGGCTATGCCCAGCGCAGCGCTGAAGAAATTTGCGTGCTGCTGCAGGTCGAGACCATCGAAGGTTTGAAGAACATCGAAGAGATCGCCAACGTCGAAGGCGTCGATGGCGTGTTCATCGGCCCCGGCGACTTGTCTGCGGCTTTGGGCCACTTGGGCAACCCCAAGCACCCGGAGGTGCTCAAAGTCATCGACGAGGCGATTGCCCGCATCCAAGCGTGCGGCAAGGCCGCCGGCATCTTGACGGGCGACGAAGCCTTGGCCAAACACTATGTGGCGCAAGGCTGCTTGTTTGTGGCCGTGGGGGCCGACCAGAACGTGCTGCGCGACAGCGCCCAAGCCCTGGCCGGCCGTTTCAAAGACTGAAAGTAAAGAACACCATGCTCAATCCACCCGCATCCCCCTTGAAATTCCCGCGCCTGCTGCTCACGGGCGCTGGCGGCAACCTGGGCCAGGAGCTGCGCCCGCGCCTGAAGGCCTATTGCGATGTGCTGCGCGTGAGCCACCGCCGCGACCTGGGCGCGGCCGCCGCTGGCGAGGAAGTGCACACCGCCGCGCTGGAAGACGCCGACCAGATGATGGCCCTGCTCGACGGCGTGAGCGCCGTGGTGCACATGGGCGGTGTGTCCACCGAGCAACCCTGGGCCCCCATTCTGGCGGGCAACATCGTGGGCATGGTCAACCTGTACGAAGCCGCACGCCTGAAGGGCGTCAAGCGCATCGTGTTCGCCAGCTCCAACCACGTGACCGGCTTTTACCGGCAAGACGAAGTGGTCAACACCCGCATGCCGCCCAAGCCCGATGGCTTTTACGGCCTGTCCAAAGCCTTTGGCGAAGACTTGGCGCAGCTGTACTGGGACCGCTGGGGCATCGAGACGGTGAGCATCCGCATCGGCTCGTCGTTCACCGAACCCAAAGACCGCCGCATGCTGGCCACGTACCTGAGCTACGACGATCTGGAGCGTTTGATCGTCGCTGCGCTGACCGCCCCCATCGTGGGCCACAGCATCATTTACGGCATGTCGGACAACCAGACCACCTGGTGGGACAACACCCATGCCAAGCACATCGGCTACCGGCCGCAGGACTCGTCCGACGTGTTCCGCAGCGCGGTGGAAGCACGCCAGCCGGTGATCGACACAAAGGACCCGGCAGCCATTTACCAGGGTGGTGCATTTGTGAAAGCCGCACCGCACGGCTGAACACGGTCCTGCATGGGGTATCCTCCAGCCCGAAAAGGAAACCCCATGAGCACCCTGCCCGCCTGCCCGAAATGCCACGACGAATACACCTACGAAGATGGCAACCTGTTGATCTGCCCCAGCTGCGGGCACGAATGGAACCCTGCCGAAGCGGCTGCCGCTGATGTGGCCAAGGTCTGGAAAGACGCCAACGGCAACGTGCTGCAAGACGGCGACACCGTGACTTTGGTCAAGGATTTGAAGATCAAAGGCTCCTCGTCCGTCGTCAAGGTCGGCACCAAGGTCAAGAACATCCGCCTGATCGAGGGCGACCACGACATCGACTGCAAGATCGAAGGCTTTGGCCCGATGCAGCTCAAAACCGAATTCGTCAAAAAAGCCTGATCCAGGCATGAGCGACGACAACCAGATCTACCTGCCCGAAAGCTTCACGGCGCTGTATGTGCCGCCCGGCAAGATCAAGCCCAGCATCGGCCACCGCGAGATGGCCGAGCGCTACGAGCTGTGCGAAGACCTGGCCAATTTGCTGACCGAAAAAGCCGCCAACATGCAGTTCACGCTGGGCATCACCGAAGAGTTGGTGCTGACGCAATGCGAACAAGGCCTGTTGGCCGAGCCTGCGGTGGTCTCGCCCGTCGAAGCCCGCTGGGTGGTCTGCCGATTGGGCGAATTGCTCAATTGGCCCATCGACCAGTTGCTGCAAAGCCCGCCAACAGCAGATCCTGTGGTCTGATCCTGCACCCTGCCCTTGTCGCCTAAGTCCACCGCATGGGCAGCACTTGCTGCCAAGATGCGGGCATGAGCACGCCCCAACACGATTTGCAGCGCATGCAGCACGGCCCCATCTTGCCCACCCTGCTGCGTCTGGCTGCACCCAATGTGCTGGCCATGGTCATGACGGTGCTGGTGGGCATCGCCGAGACCTATTACGTGGGCCGTCTGGGCACCGCGCCGCTGGCGGCCATGGCGCTGGTGTTTCCCTTTGCCATGCTCACGCAGATGATGTCGGCGGGGGCCATGGGCGGCGGCGTGTCCGCGGCCATCAGCCGGGCCTTGGGCGCATCGGACTTGCCACGCGCCCAAACCCTGCAGCAACACGCTTTGGTGATTGGTGTGGGCGCGGGCTTGGTGTACAGCGCCATCTTCTTGATCTGGGGCCCTGGCTTTTACAGCGCCCTCGGCGGCAAAGGGGCCGTGCTGAGCGAAGCTGTGCGCTATGCCCAGGTGCTGTTTGCAGGGGCCCTCTTTGTCTGGCTGATCAACACCCTGGCGTCTGTTGTGCGCGGCACCGGCAACATGCGTGTGCCTTCGGTCGCGCTGGTGCTCACTGCCGCTTTGCAAATCGCGCTGGGCGGCATGTTGTCGCTGGGTGCAGGTCCAATCTCGCCAATGGGCATGGTGGGCGTGGCCTGGGGCCACATCATCGCCACGGCCACGGGCGTGGCGTTTTTCCTCTGGTACCTCATCGCGGGTCAGGGCCGCCTGAGCCTGCAACTGCGGGGCATGCAGCTGCAGCGCAGCATGTTTGCGGACATCCTCAAGGTGGGGGCCATTGCCTGCCTGTCCCCCGTGCAGTCGGTGCTGGCGATTTTGATTTTCACGGGCATGCTGGCGCAACTGGGCACCGAAGCCCTGGCCGGTTACGGCATCGGCCAGCGGCTGGAGTTTTTGTTGATCCCGATTGCTTTTGGCATTGGCGTGGCCTCGGTCCCGATGGTCGGCATGGCCATGGGCGCAGGCAACGCGGCCCGCGCACGGCGCGTGGCCTGGGTGGCCGGTGGCGTGTCGGCCTTCAATCTGGGGCTGATCGGCGCAGTCGTCACGCTGGCCCCCGAGTTGTGGGCGCGCTTGTTCTCGCAAGACCCGGCGGTGCTCGGCTATGCACGGCAATACCTGATCACCGCAGGGCCCGCGTTTCCCTTCTTTGGTCTGGGCCTGACGCTGTACTTTGCATCGCAAGGCGCAGGCCAAGTCATTGGCCCGGTCTTGGCGGGTACGGTGCGTTTGGTGGTGGTGGCCGGGGCCGGTTACTGGCTGGCGCAACACCAGGGCACGGCCGACAACTTTTACGGCCTGGTGGCCATCGCCATGGTGCTGTATGGCGCGGTCACCGCGTTGGCGGTGAAGGTCACGCCCTGGGTCGCCGCGAAAAAAGCCTGAACGGACCGGCAGTCAGCACCACGGTCCTGAAGCGCAGACTTCAACGAACCACGTTTTTGTAGGTCGGCACCTTCAGGTCCGACTTGGCAGACCGAGCTGCGGCACCATGTCGGGGCTGAAGCCTCCGACCTACAAAACACCACCCGCAGGTCGGCAGCTTCAGCTCCGACATGGCAAACCAACCTGCGGTCACGCCCATCAAGCGCCGCGCATCAAACCGCCTTGTCCAGCCCCAGCAAACGCACCGCGTTGTCTTTCAAGATGCCGGGCATCACCTCGGGGCGGAAGCCGGCGACTTCAAAGTCTTTCATCCAGCGCTCGGGCGTGATGAGCGGGTAGTCGCTGCCAAACAAAATGCGGTCTTTCAGCAGCGTGTTGGCGTACTGGATCAGCTGCTTGGGAAAGTACTTGGGGCTCCAGCCCGACAGGTCGATCCAGACGTTGGGTTTGTGCGTGGCCACAGACAGCGCCTCGTCTTGCCACGGAAAGCTGGGGTGCGCCATGACGATCTGCATGTCGGGCCAGTCGATCGCCACATCGTCCAAGTGCATGGGGTTGCTGTAGGCCAGGCGCAAGCCACCGCCGCAGCGCATGCCCGAACCGATGCCACTGTGCCCGGTGTGAAAAATTGCGGGCATTTTGTACTCGTTGATCACCTCGTAGATGGGCCAAGCTATCTTGTCGTAAGGGTGGTAGCCCTGCACCGTGGGGTGAAACTTGAAGCCCTTGATGCCCTCTTCCTTGATCAGGCGCTCGGCCTCGCGTGCGCCCATCTTGCCCTTGTGCGGGTCGATGCTGGCAAACGCAATCATCATGTCGCTGTTGTCGCGAGCGGCCTTGGCGATCTCTTCGTTGGGAATGCGGCGGCGACCCAGCTGCGATTCGCTGTCCACGGTGAACATGACCAGACCGATCTTCTTTTCGCGGTAATAGGCCACGGTCTCTTCGATGGTCGGGCGGCGGTTGCTGCCAAAAAATTTGTCTGCAGCGCGGTCGTATTCCTCGCCGTAGTTGTCAAAGGGGTTCCAGCAGCTCACTTCGGCGTGGGTATGGATGTCGATGGCGATCAGGTCTTGGTGTTTCATGGTGTACGTGTCTCCAGTGAAGTGATGTTGACGATAGCCGATGCGGCTGGCGCGAGATCTGCCTTGCAGATTTTTTTGATACCACCTAGGGAAATCCCCAAGCATTAAACATCCAGCACCTGCGCACAATATCGTTATCAATAATAACCTTCTTGACCGCCTGGTCAAGTCTTTTGAGAGACCCGACGATGACCCAGCAAAGCAATCCCATCCTTGACCGTGCAGCCGCCAACGGCGTTGTTTTGGAGATGCAAGGCGCTGTCGCCGTGGTGCGTCTGTGCCGTCCTGCCAAACGCAACGCCCTGTCCGATGGCCTGATTGAAGCGCTGCGCGATGTCTTCCAGAACCTGCCTGCTGAAGCCGGTGCCGCCGTCATCCACGGTGAGGGCGACCACTTTTGCGCGGGCCTCGATTTGTCCGAACTCAAAGAGCGCGACGCCGGTGAAGGCATTCACCACTCACGCAGCTGGCACGTCGCCCTCAACGCGGTTGAGCAAGGCCGAGTGCCCGTGGTCGCTGCCCTGCACGGTGCGGTCGTCGGTGGTGGCCTGGAGCTGGCTTCTGCCTCGCACATCCGCGTGGCCGACGAAAGCACTTTTTACGCCCTGCCCGAAGGCACGCGTGGCATCTTCGTCGGCGGTGGCGGCTCGGTGCGCGTGCCCAAGCTGATCGGCGCAGCCCGCATGACCGACATGATGCTCACGGGCCGTGTATATAACGCGCAAGACGGCGAGCGCGTGGGCTTTGCGCAGTACCTCGTGCCCACCGGCACCGCCTTGACCAAAGCGATTGAGCTGGCCAGCCGCATCGCGACCAACGCGCCATTGACCAACTTTGCTTTGACCCACGCCCTGCCCCGCATTGCCGAGCAGCCGGCGGACCACGGCCTGTTCACCGAGGCGCTGATGGCCTCCATCGCACAAGCCGCACCCGAAGCCAAGGCCCGCGTGCGTGCCTTCCTCGAAGGCAAGGCCGCCAAAGTTCAAAAGGCCGACTGAGCCTGCTGCAGGAGACAAGACATGAATGCCCCCAAATTCCGCCCTCTCAAGTTCGGCGTCACCCGCGTCACGCTGCGTGATGGCGTGCCCGGCACGCATTACCTGACGGCCGAGCAGACTTTGCAGCCCTTTGCCGAGCGCATGACCGACCGCCTGCAACATTGGGCGCAGGTCAAGCCCGATCACACCTTCATGGCCCGCCGCATCAAGCAGGCCGACGGCAGCACGGGCGACTGGAAGCACATCACCTACGCGCAGGCCTGGCAGACTGCACGCAACATTGCGCAAGGCCTGATCAACCGCGGGCTGAACGCCGAGCGCCCTGTCGTCATCCTGAGCGAAAACAGTCTGGAGCATGCCCTGCTGGCCTTGGGTGCCATGGTCGCAGGCGTGCCCTTTGTGCCCACCTCGCCACCCTATTCGCTGGTCAGCGTCGATTACGACAAGCTCAAACACGTGCTCAACACCGTGACGCCAGGCTTGGTGTTTGCGTCTGATGCCCGCTACGCCAAAGCGATTGCCGCCACCGTCAGCGATGACATGGAAGTGGTGATGTGCGAAGGCGCTGTGGATGGCCGCAACGTGACCTCGTTCGAGAGCCTGTGCGCCACGGTGGCCACACCTGCCGTAGACGCCGCGATTGCCGCCACCGGCCCCGACACCATCGTCAAGTTTCTGTTCACCAGCGGCTCCACCAAACTGCCCAAGGCCGTCATCAACACCCAGCGCCTGTGGTGCGCCAACCAGCAGCAAATGGCCCAGTCCATGCCGGTGTTGGCCGAAAAAGAACTGGTGCTGGTCGACTGGCTGCCGTGGAACCACACCTTCGGTGGCAACCACAACGTGGGCATGACGATCTACCACGGCGGCACGCTCTACATCGACGACGGCAAGCCCACCCCTGCCCTGATTGGCGAGACCCTGCGCAACCTGCGCGAAATCGCACCCACGGTCTACTTCAACGTGCCCACCGGCTTTGAAGCCATTGCCAACGCGATGAAGACCGATGACCAGCTGCGCAAGACGCTGTTGTCGCGCGTGCAGATGTTCTTCTATGCCGGTGCCGCCTTGGCCCAGCCGATTTGGGACAGCCTCTACGAATCGCAAGAGCGCGAAATCGGTGAGCGCATTGTCATGGGCACGGGCCTGGGCATGACGGAATCTGGCCCCTTCGGCATCTTCGTGACCAACCCCTTTGTGCACGCTGGCGACCTGGGCGTGCCCACCCCCGGCCTGGAACTCAAGCTGGTGGACATGCAAGGCAAAACCGAAGTGCGCTACCGAGGCCCCAACATCACGCCCGGCTACTGGCGCAACGCCGAAGAAACCGCAGGCGCGTTTGACGAAGAAGGCTTCTTCAAAACCGGCGACGCGGTCAAGTGGATCGACGAGACCGATGTGCACCTGGGCCTGAAGTTCGACGGCCGCATTGCCGAAGACTTCAAGCTGGCCACTGGCACCTTCGTGAGCGTGGGCCCCTTGCGCGGCAAGATCATTGCGGCCGGTGCCCCTTACATCCAGGACGCGGTGCTCACCGGCCTGAACATGAAAGAAGTCGGCGCGATGATTTTCCCGACACCTGCCGTGCGCGCCTTGAGCGGTCTGGGTGCTGACGCTCCCATGTCCGACGTGTTGGCTTCTGCGCCGGTGTTGGCCAAGTTCCAGGAGATCGTCAACGAACTGGCCAAAACCGCCACCGGCAGCGCCAACCGCATTGCCCGTCTGTGCCTGCTGTCTGAGCCGCCCACCATCGACAAGGGCGAGATCACCGACAAGGGCTCGATCAACCAGCGCTCGGTGCTCACCCACCGCGCTGACACTGTGGCGGCGCTGCACGCCGACACGCTGCATTACATCGTGAAACCCAAAGCATGAAACCGTAGGTCGGAGCTTCAGCTCCGACAAGCAATAAAACCCGTCGGACCTGAAGGTCCGACCTACGAAAAAAACCGCATCGAATCCGATGATTCGATTGAGAAGGACAAAAACATGGCTTCCAAAGGATTTTTCAACGCGTTTGCCGAAGTGTGGATGCACGAAGGCGTGCGCACGCCCATGGTGGACTATTGCGGTGCACTGGGCCACATCTCGCCCACGGACCTCGGCATCAAGGCCGCCCGCGAGGCGCTCAAGCGCGCAGGCATCGCCCCCACCGAGATCGGCTCGGTCATCACCGGCAACATGGCCCCTGGCGACTTTGACCAGTTCTTCCTGCCCCGCCACATTGGCCTGTACGCCGGTGTGCCGCAAGAAGTGCCCGCCATCATGACCCAGCGCATTTGCGGCACCGGTTTTGAGCTGCTCCGCCAGGCGGGTGAGCAGATCGAAGCGGGCGTGTGCGAGGCCGCTCTGGTGGTCGGCACCGAGAGCATGACGCGCAACCCGATTGCCGCCTTTGACCACCGCACCGGCTTCAAGCTGGGCGCGCCGGTGGGCTTCAAGGACTACATGTGGGAAGCGCTGAAAGACCCGGCCGCTGGCATCAACATGATCCAGACCGCCGAGAACCTGGCCAAGAAATACAACATCACCCGCGAAGAGGTGGACCAGTTCGCCTCCGACTCTTTTGCCAAAGCCGTGGCGGCGCAAGAAGCCGGTTTCCACGCGGGCGAGATCGTGCCCGTGGTCACTGAAAAGTTTGAACTCGAAGGCTACAAAGCCCGTGGCATCAAGCTGCAAGGCAAAGTGACCGAGGTGTCTGCCGACACGCACCCCCGCCTCTCGCCGCCCGAAGTTTTGGCCAAGCTCAAGTCCGTCTACGAAGGTGGCGTGCAGACTGGTGGCAACAGCTCGGCTCTGGTTGATGCTGCGGCCGCTTGCGTGGTGACTTCTGGCGCATATGCCAAAGCGAACAACAAAAAGCCGCTGGCACGCGTGGTGGCTGCAGCCGCTGTGGGCGTGCCGCCCGAGATCATGGGCATCGGCCCTGCGCCGGCCATTCGCCTGCTGTTGGAACGCACCGGCCTGCAACTGTCAGACATTGGCCGTTTCGAGATCAACGAAGCGCAAGGCGCACAAACCTTGGCCGTGGGCCGCGAGTTGGGCCTGGACTTGTCCAAGCTCAACGTCAACGGCGGCGCAATTGCGCTGGGCCATCCCCTGGCTTGCACCGGTGTGCGCCTGACCATCACCCTGGCGCGTGAACTCCAACGCAGCGGCTTGCGCTATGGCATCTCCAGTGCCTGCGTGGGTGGAGGCCAGGGCATTGCCCTGTTGATTGAAAACCCCGAAGCTGCATGAAATGAACCCGTAGGTCGGCGGCTTTAGCCCCGACATGTTCCCCAAACGTCGGACCTGAAGGTCCGACCGATAACAGAAAGGTCTCGACATGAACATCCAAGGACAAGCAGCACTGGTCACCGGCGGTGGCTCCGGTTTGGGCGAAGCCACGGCCCGCGAACTGGCCCGACTGGGCGCGAAGGTCGCCGTGCTCGACCTCAACATGGACAACGCAGAGCGCGTGGCCAAGGACATCGGCGGCCTGGCTGTCAAATGCAATGTGTCTGACCCCGACAGCATGCAGCAAGCCATCGAGACCGCAGCGGCGGCCCACGGCCCCGCCCGCATCCTGATGCAAATCGCCGGCATCGGCTCAGCCAAGCGCGTGGTCGGCAAGGACGGCAACGCCGCCCCGCTGGAAGACTTTGCCAAGGTGATCAACGTCAACCTGATTGGCACTTACAACGCGGCTCGCCTATTCGCTGCTGCCTGCGCCAAACTTGAACCGATGGCAGACAACGCCCGTGGCGTGATGGTGTTCACCGCCTCGGTCGCGGCTTTTGATGGCCAGGTGGGCCAACAGGCCTACAGCGCCTCCAAGGCGGGCGTGGCCGGCATGACGCTGCCCATGGCCCGCGACTTGGCACAACACGGCATCCGCGTGTGCACCATCGCCCCCGGCTTGTTCAAGACGCCTTTGATGGAAACCTTGCCCGAGCCCATCCAGCAATCGCTTGCCGCCAGCATCCCCTTCCCGGCACGCCTGGGCAAGCCCAGCGAGTTCGCCGAACTGGCCTGCCACATCGTCAGCAACGACCACCTGAACGGCGAAACCATTCGCCTGGACGGCGCTTTGCGCATGGCCCCCCGCTGAAAGAAACCCATGAGCAAAACCGTTGTTTACGAAGTGGAAGTGATGTTCGGTGACTGCGACCCCGCAGGCATCGTGTTCTTTCCCAACTTCTCCAAATGGATGGACGCCTCGTCCCTGAACTTCTTTGTCAAGTGCGGTGTGCCGCCCTGGCGCGAGCTGGTCAAGACGCGCGGCATCATCGGCACGCCGCTTTTGGAGATCAACACCAAGTTCATCCGTCCCGCCACCTACGGCGAAACCATTCAGGTGCACACCAGCGTGCAAGAGTGGCGCGAGAAGGTCATCGTGCACAAGCATGTGGTCATGCGCGGCGACACGGTGCTGTGCGAAGGCACCGAAGTGCGCGCTTTCTGCATCAAGCACCCCGAAGATCCGGACCGCATCAAAGCGATCCCGGTGCCCGAGGACATCAAGGCTTTGTGCAGCTGAAAGACAGCCATGTACTACGAACCCGGCGTTACCCCCCACGGCTTGCCGCACGACCCTTTCAAGTCGTGCGTGATCCCGCGCCCAATCGGCTGGATCTCGACCGTAGACGCGCAAGGCCGCCACAACTTGGCGCCTTACAGCCAGTTCCAGAACGTGACCTTTGACCCGCCCATCGTCATGTTCAGCGCCAACCAGACCACCCAAGGCGAGCGCAAGGACTCGGTGCGCAACGCCGAGCAAACCGGCGAGTTCGTCTGGAACATGGCCACCTACGCCCTGCGCGATGCGGTCAACATCTCGGCCGAAGAAGTGCCCCACGGCGTGGACGAGTTCGAGCGCGCAGGCCTGGAGAAACTGCCCAGCCGCCTGGTCAAGCCCATGCGGGTCAAGGGCTCGCCCATCCAGTTCGAATGCGTGTACCTCAACAGCCTGCGCTTTCCGGGCAAACCGCCCATGGGCACGGCCGATGTCGTCTTTGGCCGCGTGGTCGCGATCCACATCGACGACGAGGTGATCAACGGCCAAGGCCTGATCGATGTGCTCAAAATCCAGCCGCTGGCGCGTATGGGTTACTACGACTACACCTTTGTTGACAATCAATTTCAAATGGTCATACCCGGCAACAGCCAAGCCTTGCTGGCCGGACTGGAAGGCTCTGCGGACAAAGCTGCCAAGTCATCCAAGACCCGCTGATGGCACTGAACCTCCACAGATCCATTTTTTCAACCCGTTTTCCAACCACCCCTCCGAGGAGACAAGCATGAAACTCAAGAAAACCCTGCTGGCTTTGGCCATCACCGCCGTGTCCAGCACCGCTGCGCTGGCCGACATCAAGATCGGCGTGAGCCTGTCGCTGACCGGCCCCGGCTCCGGCCTGGGCATTCCGATGCAAAAACAGCTGCAGCTGTTCCCCAAGACTCTGGGCGGTGAAAAAGTCCAGCTCATCATCCTGGACGATGCCACCGATCCCGGCAAAGGCGCAGCCAATGCGCGCCGTTTTGTGACGGAAGACAAGGTCGATCTGATTTTTGGCTCCTGCATCACCGCCGTGGCTGCGGCCATGACCGACATCGCTGCTGAAGCCGGTACCGTGCAAATCGCAGGCTCGCCCGTGGGCGTGCCCCCCGGCAAGGACAAGTGGATGTTCCGCCTGCCCCAGTCCAACACCGTGATGGGCCACGCCGTGGTCGAGCACATGAAAAAGCAAGGCGTCAAGACCGTCGGCTTTTTGGGCTACACCGACGCCTATGGCCAGCAGTGGCTGGACGCGGTTGGCCCCATGCTGGACAAAGCCGGCATCAAGCTGGTGGGCACCGAGCGTTTTGCCCGCACCGACACCAGCGTGACCCCACAGGCCCTGAAGCTGACTTCGGCCAACCCCGACGCCATCTTGGTGGTGGCCTCCGGCTCCGGTGCAGCCATGCCCCAGCTGGGCCTGGTCGAGCGTGGTTACAAAGGCAAGGTCTATCAAACACACGCTGCGGCCACACCGGACCTGCCACGCGTGGGCGGCAAATCGGTCGAAGGCACTTTTGTGGTGTCCGGCCCTGCGCTGCTGGGTGACCAGCTGCCCGACAGCCACCCCTCCAAGAAACTGGCTTTGGACTTCGTGCAGAAGTTCGAAAAAGAATTCGGTGCGAACTCCCGCAACCAGTTTGCCGGTCACTCTTATGACTTCGAAATCGCTGTTGAAAAGGCCGTTCCCATGGCCCTCAAGAAGGCCAAGCCAGGCACTGCCGAATTCCGCTCTGCCGTGCGTGACAGCCTGGAGACCATGGGCCGCACCGTGTTCGCCCACGGCGTGATGAACTGGACACCTGCTGACCACTGGGGTTACACGCTGGAAACCGGCGTGATGACCAAAGTGGTGGATGGCAAGTTCAAGGTCGAATAAGACCCGACCCCGTTCACAGGGGGCCCTCTTTACGGGAGCCCACCCCTGTGAATGCTTGATCTGTTGCTGTGCGCCCGCCCCAGGGGCGGCGCACAGCAACAGTTCACACAGGCTCCTGCTGTTTTTCCCCAAGGCTTCCCATGGACTTCTCCATCGCCAGCATCTTGCTGCTTGACGGTGTCACCAACGGTGCGATCTATGCCCTGCTCGGGCTGGCCACTGTGTTGGTTTTCACCGTCACCCGCGTGATCTTCATCCCCCAAGGCGAATTCGTCGCCTATGGCGCACTCACCCTCGCCATGCTGCAAACCGGCAAGACACCCGGCACGGTCTGGCTGCTGCTGATCCTGGCGGGCGTGGCCGCACTGATGGAGCTGGCTGAACGCTGGCGTCACCACGGCAAGCCCTTGCGCGCCCTGCGCTCGGCCTTGAAGACCCTGGTGTTTCCCGTGATCGTCTCGCTGGCCGCCATCTGGGCAGCGCCGCAGATGTTCCCGCTTTGGGTACAGGCCATGCTCAGCGTGGCCATCGTCACCGCATTTGGCCCGCTGGTTTACCGCGTGGCCTACCAGTCACTCGAAGCGGCCACGCCGCTGGTGCTGCTGATTGTCTCGGTGGGCGTGCACTTTGCCATGACGGGCCTGGGCCTGTTGTTCTTTGGCGCAGAAGGCTTTCGCAACCCGCCGTTCTGGGACGAGCGTTTCAGCCTCGGCCCCGTCGCCTTGTCGGGCCAGACCGTGATCATTTTCGGCGTCTCGCTGGCCCTGATCGTCTTGCTCTGGCTGTACTTTGAGCGCTCATTGCGCGGCAAGGCCCTGCGCGCCACCGCCGTCAACCGCACAGGTGCGCGCCTGATGGGCATCTCCAGCCACACCTCGGGCCAGCTGACCTTCCTCATGGCCGCCCTCATTGGTGCGCTGTCGGGCCTGCTGATTGGCCCCACCACCACCGTGTTTTATGACTCGGGCTTTCTGATCGGCCTCAAAGGCTTTGTGGCCGCCGTGATCGGTGGCCTGGCCAGCTACCCCGGTGCACTCGTGGGTGCCCTGTTCGTGGGCATCGTCGAATCGTTTGGCGCTTTCTGGGCCAGCGCATTCAAAGAAGTGATCGTTTTCACCCTGATCCTGCCCATCCTCCTCGTGCGCTCTTTGCGCAGTGGCCACTCGGACGAGGAACACTGACATGAACAAACAAAAATTCTCCATCTGGCTGCTGGCCGCTGCGGTCCCGCTGATCGCCCTGGCCCCCCTGCCCGACTTCTGGATCGCCCAGCTCAACTACATCGGCCTGTACGCGCTGGTCTGCCTGGGACTGGTGCTGCTGACCGGTGTGGGGGGCCTCACCTCATTTGGCCAAGCGGCCTTTGTGGGCATCGGCGCCTACACCACCGCCTGGCTCACGCTCAACACCGGCATGTCGCCGTGGCTGACCTTGTTCGTGGGCTTGGCCTTGACCGCCGTCAGCGCGCTGATCGTGGGTTTCATCACGCTGCGCATGTCGGGCCACTACCTGCCGCTGGCCACCATCGCCTGGGGCCTGGCCTTGTATTACCTCATGGGCAACCTCGACGCTTTGGGCAAATACGACGGCTTGCTGGGCCTCAAAAGCCTGTCCATTGGCGGCACAGACATCGGCCAGGGCCGCTTGTTCTTTGTGCTGACCTGGGCCATCCTGATTGCCGGGGCCGTGGCCTTGCTCAATTTGCTGGACTCGCGTCCGGGCCGGGCGATCCGCGCCCTCAAGGGCGGCTCGCAAATGGCCGAGGCCATGGGCATCAGCACCTTCCGCTACAAAGTGACCATCTTTGTGATTGCCGCGCTGTTCGCCAGCATTTCCGGCTGGTTGCTGGCGCACTTTCAGCGCACCGTGAACCCCTCGGCCTTTGGCCTGAAGATGGGCATCGAATACCTGTTCATGACTGTGGTGGGCGGCGTGGGCCATGTCTGGGGTGCCATCGTCGGTGCGGGTCTGATCAAGCTGCTCGACGACTACCTGCAAGTGGCCTTGCCCTCGTTGATCGGCACCAGCGGCAGCTACGAAGTCATTGTGTTCGGCGTGGCCATGGTGCTGGTGCTCAAGTACCTGCCCGACGGCTTGTGGTCGGTGGTCGCGCGCAAACTGCCACGCCCACCGCGTGCAGTGGACTGGCACAACGCCGCCGATCTGCCCACACGCAGCAAACCCGCTGCGGGCGATGTGGTGCTCAAGGTCGACAAAATCCGCAAACAGTTTGGCGGCCTCACCGCTGTGAACGACATCAGCTTTGACATTGCGGCAGGCCAGATCGTCGGCCTGATCGGCCCCAACGGCGCTGGCAAATCGACCACCTTCAACCTGATCACGGGCGTGCTGTCCAAGACCAGCGGGCAGGTGCTGTTTCGCGGGCAGGACATCAGCGCACTGGCCTCGCGCGAGATCTCTCGCCAAGGCATGGCCCGCACTTTCCAGCACGTCAAGATGATCCCCGACATGACCGTGCTCGAAAACGTGGCGCTGGGTGCCTACACCCGGGGCGACAGTGGCGTGGTCTCGTCCATGCTGCGCACCAACCAAGCCGAAGAGCAGCGCATGATGAAAGAAGCCCAGCGCCAGCTCGAACGCATTGGCATGGGTGCCTACATGCACGAACAAGCCGGCAATCTGGCCATGGGCCCACAACGCTTGATGGAAATCGCCCGCGCCCTGTGCTGCGACCCCGCTTTGTTGCTGCTGGACGAACCCGCTGCGGGCCTGCGCCACAAGGAAAAACAGGGCCTGATTCAGGTCCTGCGCCAACTGCAAGGCGAAGGCATGAGCATCTTGCTGGTCGAGCACGACATGGACCTGGTCATGGACGTGTGCGACCAACTGGTGGTGATGGAATTTGGCACGCTGCTCACACGCGGCACACCCGCCGAAGTGCAAGCCAACCCGGCCGTTCGCGCCGCTTACCTCGGAACGGAACACTGACATGACC
>JBEEJQ010000011.1:0-27083 GCA_041169105.1 Pseudomonadota bacterium
ACGATGTTGCCGATGTCCTCCAGCGAGCGGATCAGGCCCACACCACGGATCAGGTACTGCTCGTTGACCTGCGGCAAGATGCCGCCGCTGGCATTCGAGTTGTTGGCGGCAATGGCTTGCACCACCTGCTGCACCGAGAGGTTGTAGTGGCGCAGTCGGCCTGGATCGACCAGGGCCTGGTACTGCTTGACGTAGCCGCCTTGCGAGTTGATCTCGGCCACGCCCGCAATGGAGCGCAACAGGGGCCGTACGACCCAGTCTTGCACCGCGCGTCGCTCGGCCAGCTCCTGGGGCGTCAAGGCGCGTTGGCCATCATCCGGGCGCTCCAGCGTGTATTGGTACACCTCACCCAAACCTGTGGACACCGGTCCCAGAACCGGGGTGATGCCTGCGGGCATGCGGGGCGTGACTTCGATCAAGCGTTCGGTCACCAGCTGTCTGGCGAAATAGACATCGGTCTTGTCGGTGAACACCAGGGTGATGATGGACAGGCCGCTTTTGTTGAGCGAGCGCATTTCCACCAGGCCGGGCAAGCCGGTCATGGCGATTTCCAGCGGCACGGTCACAAAGCGTTCGATTTCTTCAGGTGACCGACCCGGCGCCTCGGTGGCCACCTGAACCTGGACGTTGGTGACGTCCGGGAAGGCATCGACCGACAGGCGTGTGGCTTCGCGCAGGCCAAAGGCGCACAGCACCAAGGCCAGCACCACAACAATCAGGCGCTGGCTGAGCGCCCCTCGGATCATGGAGGCGATCATGGCTTACTCCAACTCGGCGCGTTTGCGCTCGTTGTTCAGGTGGAAAGCGCCCTCGGTGACCACTTCAGCGCCTGCGGACAAGCCTTTGATGACCGGGCGCACATGGTCTTGCGCGGGCCCCAGCTCGACAGGCGTGAGGCGAAAGCGATGCTCGGCGGTGCGCACAAACACGTGGTCGCGGTCGTTTTCACGGACCACGGCTTGCGCAGGCACCGCCAGGGTTTCTTGTGTGCCGCCACGCACGCGCATGGTGGCCAGCATCTGGGGCTTCAGGTCGCGTTTCGGGTTGTCCACTTGCGTGCGGATGGTCACGCTGCGGGTTTCGGGGGACACGGTGTCGCCTACATAGACGATCTTGCCCGACAGCGATCGGTTGCCCAGCGCGGGCACCTCGATCATCACGGTTTGACCGGTTTGCACAGAGCGGGCGGTTTGTTCGGGCAAGGCGCCCACCACCCAGACCGTGTCCAGGTCGGCCACGGTGAACAAGTGGTCACCCGGTTGAGCGACTTGCCCGTTGCTGACTTTGCGCTCGATCACCACACCCGCCAGCGTGGCGCTGACGGCGGCCAAGGGGTGCAGTGTGCCTTGGTCTTTCAGGCGATCAATCGCCTCGGAGGGCAAGCCCATGAGGCGCAATTGATCGCCGGCGGCTCGCAATTCCGCACGGGCGACGGCCAGCTCGGATTCTCGGCGTTGCAACTCGGCCGAGCCGATCACATCGGCCTGGATGAGCTGACGCGCCCGGTCCACCGCCCGTTCGGCTTGCGATGCGGCTGAATGGGCTTTGAGAAAACCCATTTGCGCCGTGGTCAGCTCGCTGCTGGCCACGCGGGCCAGCGCTTGGCCGCGTTGCACGCGGTCGCCCACTTCGGCCAGGACTTCGGTGACGCGGCCGGTCACGGCCGCGCCAATGCGGGTGACAGAGCGGTCGTTGGCTTCGATCCGGCCCGAAATTTCAAGCCACGGGGTGATCTCTTGCATCTGCAGAGGGCTCACCTTGAACTGGGTGGCCATCTCGGGTTTGATCACCACGCTCAAAGGATCGGCTTCGGCAGAGGCCGCAGCGGGTGTGGTGGGCGCTTTGTCGCCACAGGCGGACAGCATCAGCACGCTGGTGCCCAAGAGCATGGACAACAGGGTGCGCTGGAGAGGGCGTGAAGAAAAAGTCATGACGAGTCCTGAAAAATTCAAGAGGGTGTGTGTTCGATGTGCTGGCCGACCAATTGGTCCAGCATGACGCGGGCTTCTTGCAGTTGGTAGCGTGCCTGGATCAGGTCGGCACGCACGCTGCGCAAGACGCGCTGCGCGTCCAACACGTCCAGAATGCCGCGCTCGCCAAAGCGGTAAGCCGCTTGTGCCACGCGCAAGGCCGCTTCGGCTTCGCGCACCGAGCCTTGGCTCAAAGCCTCGATGCGCAGGCGGGCCATTTCCAGCGATTTCCAGGTCAACAAAACCTGTTGCTCCAACTCTGCCTTGCGACCTTCGAGCCGCACTTGTGCGCGGGCCAGTTCTGCACTGGCTTGGGCGATAGGTCCGCTGCGTCTGTCCAGCAGAGGCACTTGCATGCCGATGCCCCATTGCCCTTGGCGAAACTCCGGATCGCGGCTTTGGCTGTAACGCAACTCGACGCCGGGCCAACGGCTGGACTCGGCACCGCGCAGCTGCGCTTGGGCCTTGGCCACATCGGCCTGCAGCAAACTCAATTCGGGGTTGTGTTGCCGCACCAGTTGATGGATCTGTTGCAGGTCCACCAGCTCCTGGATGTCACGCAAGTCACCGACCAATCGCCAGTGCACAGGCAATTGCCCGGCGGCCAATTGGTTCAGCTGGATCTTGCTTTGCTCCACCATCAGGCTGGCCGTTTGCAGGCGTTCGCGGGCGGTGATGATTTCGGCATCGGCCTTGATGATTTCATAGCGTGCAGCCTCGCCACTTTCGACCCGCAGGCGCACACGCTCGCGCACTTGTTCCAGCAGCGACACATCTTCTGCCGCCGCCAAAGCCTGCGCTTGGTGCAGCAGGCCTTGGTAAATCCGCAAGCGGGCCTGGCTCACCAATTCATTGCGGGTTTGCCCGATCAGGTGCCTGCTTTCTTGTTCGGTGGCACTGGCCGCGTCGATGCGTGCTTGCCGGGCAGAGGGGTTTTCGATGGCCTGGCTGACGGACCAACTTTGGAGCGAGCCAGGGGTCACGCCGGCAATGCGAGCTGTGTTGCGGCCTTGATTCCAGTCGATGCGCGGATTGGGCAGTGTGCGTGCCGTTTGGATGCCCGAGCGTGCCGCATCGCGTGCACTCTGGGCTGCCCGCAACTGTGGGTTGTGCGCCAAGATGATCGGCAAGAGTTGTTCGGTGCTCAATTCTGGCGCCGCCACGGCTTGGCTTTGAGCAGTTGCCGCAGGTCGACTGCTGCTTTGAGCTGGCGCCGGTTGTGCCGTGGCGTTGTGCAACAACAGCAAGAAAGACCATGACCAATGGGGCTTGAGGCAGGCAGGCCAGCGCTTGCTAAGGCGCGAGACCTTGGGGGTGTCAGATCTCGGTGGACGCATGAGATTGGTTCCGTGGTTCGAAAAACGTGATCGTAAACACAAATCGTCTCCTGAAAAAGCAGACGAATTATGAATTTCAGTTCGGAAAAAACTGAACGATGAATTGGGTCGATGAAAATGATTCGCCACGGATGCCTTGGCGATGCTGGCGCCATGGCCAGCTTGCGCAGGTTCAAGCGGCTAAAGCCGCTTCAATGTCCTGGGCGATTTTTGCCGGTGCATCTTGCGGCGCGTAGCGCTTGACCACGCGCCCGTCCTTGCCGACCAGGAACTTGGTGAAGTTCCATTTGATCGCCTTGCTGCCCAAGATGCCGGGGGCCTCGGCGGTGAGCCATTGGTAAAGCGGGTGGGCGCCGTCGCCATTGACTTTGATCTTGCTCATCATCTGAAAGCTCACGCCGTAATTTTTCTGGCAGAAGTTGGCGATTTGCGCATCGTCGCCCGGGTCTTGGCTGGCGAACTGGTTGCACGGAAAACCGATCACGGCCAGCCCTTTGTCGCCGTACTGCTGGTGCAGTTTTTCCAGGCCGGTGAATTGGGGTGTGAAGCCGCAGGCGCTGGCGGTGTTGACGATCAGCAACACCTGGCCCTTGTACTGACTCAGGTGAACGGGTTGTCCGTCGATGCCAAGGGCTTCAAAGTCGTAAACGCTCATGGGGTTCTCCAGTTCAGTCGTGTTGCGCAGGGCCCAGCACCGACAGCAGGGCGGCCAGCAAGATCAGGGCACCGCCCCAAAGGGTGCGGCTGTCCCATTGGGACGCACCCAGTATGACGGAAGACACGCTGGCGAACAGGACTTCGGACAACATGACCAGGGCCGTGGTGTGGGCAGCCAGACGGGCTGCGCCATATTGCAGCGCCAGGTTGCCCAGCAAAAAGGACACGCACAGCAGCGCCACAAAGGGCAGCCAGGCCCAAGTGGGGCTGGCACCCGTGCTGACCACGCCAGTGGTCAGTCCGATCAGTGCGGCGGCCGTCGCCATGAGCGCACCCCCACCAAACATGGCCAGGGTGCGCGAGGCGCTGGGCGAGTCCTTGAGCTTGAGCAGCAAGGCGTTGGTCAGGGCAAAGGTGAAGCCGCTGAGCAAGGCCAGCACATCGGCCAGGCTCTCGGGCACAGGCCAGGGCGTTTCGGGGGTTTTGAGCACAATGACCAGGCCGACCAGCGCCATCACCAGCCGCAGCAGCGCCATGGGGCGAGGTTTGTCGCCCAGTAGCAGCCAGGCCACCAGCACCGACCAGGCGGGCATCAGGTAAAACAGCAGCACCACGCGCACCACATCGCCCACCGTCACGGCCCAGTTGAAGCCGACATTGGTCAGGCCCGAGGCCAGCAGCAGCCACCACAGGCCGGGGTGTGCGCGCCAGCTTTGCAGCTGCCCACTGCGCCAGAAGGACACCACAATGGTGAGGCTGACGTAGCCGTAAACCAGGGCAGTGGCCCACAGCGGATGCAGACCCAGTGCTTCGAGGTGTTTGAAGGGCCACCAGCAAATGCCCCAGACCAGGGCATTGAACAGCAGCCCGGCAACAGCCAGGCGGGTGTTGGTGGGGTGAGCCATGCGCTGGCTCAGTGGGTGTCTTTGGCGGCGGCGGCAGCTTTGTGCTTGTTCCACCAGCGCCAGCCCACCCAGCCCAGGCCCAGAGCGAGCAGGGCAAAAATGCCGTGCTGGAATTGGCGCAACACAGCAAACATCCAGTCCCAGTTTTGGGCGCCGTAGTAGCCCAGGTAGACCCAGATGGGCACGCTGATGAGGGCTGCAAAACCGTCCATCAGGAACCAGGTGGGGAAGCTCACGCGGTGGCTCATGCCCGCCGAGAAAAATACGGGGGTGCGCAGGCCGGGCAGAAAGCGGGCCACGAACATGACCCATTTGCCGTATTTGTGGAAGGCGTCTTGAGCGCTGGCAAAGCGTTCAGGCGTCAGAATTTTGCGAAAGCCGGGCATTTTCGAGATGCGTTGGCCATACAAACGGCCCAGGGTGAACATCAGGCCGTCGCCAATCATCACACCCGCCATCCCCACGGCAAACATGGTGTGCACGTCGGCATGGCCCAGGCCGGCGATCACGCCGCCGGTGACCAGGGTCACGTCTTCAGGAACCGGGATGCCGAAGCCACAGATCAAGAGCATCACGAACACGGCCCAGTAGCCGTACTCGGTGAAGATGGGCATCAGAAATTGAAAAACTTCCATCGATTATCAAAGTTCAACCAGCGTCTCTGCAGGGGAGCGGAATGCTCGGTTGGCAGAGGCAGCGGGCCAGTGTAATTCATTTGAATGACCCTTCCGAAACGGGGTTCAGGGGGTATTCCCGAGGATGTTCAGGGGCCGGGGGGCAAGGCGTGGGGCGGCTTGATTTGCTGGCACACTTGGACTCCTCCGAATTTTTGCGATTTGCTGCATGCCCCGTCCTGTTCAGGCCACCATCCACACCGCCGCTTTGCGCCACAACTTGGGCGTTGCCCGGCAAGCCGCCCCCGATGCGCAGGCCTGGGCGGTGGTCAAGGCCAACGCCTATGGGCATGGCATCGAGCGGGTGTTTGAGGGTTTGCGTGGCGCAGATGGCTTTGCCCTGCTGGACCTCGCCGAGGCCGAACGTGTTCGGGCGTTGGGCTGGCGCGGCCCGATTTTGTTGCTCGAAGGTGCTTTTGAAGCCCGCGACCTGGAGCTGTGCTCGCGCCTGCACCTGTGGCACACGGTGCACTGCGACGAGCAGATCGACATGCTGGCGCTGCACAAGACGCACGAGCCGCACCGCGTGTTCCTCAAGATGAACTCGGGCATGAACCGCTTGGGCTTTGCGCCGCACCGGTTTCGCTCGGCCTGGACCCGGCTGAACGCCTTGCCCCAGGTGGATGAAATCTCGCTGATGACCCATTTCAGCGATGCCGATGGCGACAAAGGCGTTGCCGAGCAAATGGCCCGCTTTGAAGAAGCCACCCGCGATCTGCCCGGTGAACGCACCTTGAGCAACAGCGCAGCCACCTTGCGCCATGCGCACCTGGCCAGCGTCAAGGCCGACTGGATCCGTCCGGGCATCGCGCTGTATGGCAGCTCGCCAGACTTTCCGGTGCACACGGCTGCGCAGTGGGATTTGCAAGCCACCATGACGCTGAGCGCCCGCATCATCGCGGTGCAGCAGTTGCAAGCGGGCGACAGCGTGGGTTATGGCTCCAGTTTTGTGGCCGATCAGCCCATGCGCATCGGTGTGGTGGCCTGCGGTTATGCCGATGGCTACCCGCGCATTTGCCCCACCGGCACCCCGGTGCTGGTGAACGGCGTGCGAAGCCGCACCTTGGGCCGCGTGAGCATGGACATGCTGACCGTGGACCTGAGCGGTTTGCCCGATGCCGGTCCGGGCAGCCTGGTCACACTGTGGGGGCGGGCGGCCAATGGCGCGGTGCTGGGCATCGACGAGGTGGCCCAGGCCGCAGGCACGGTGGGCTATGAGCTGATGTGCGCCCTGGCCCAGCGTGTGCCGGTGGATGTGTCCGAAGACTGACGCAGCCTCCCCCGCGACAAGCGGGCACGCCGCAGGCGGTGACAATGCCCCATGCCTCACCGATTGCCCACGCACCGCCATGACCAAACGGCTTTGATTGCGGCGCTGGCGCTGATCGTCATCTGGGGTGCCAACTTCACGCTGCAAAAGTACCTGTTCGGCTTGGTCTCGCCCGCCGGTTTTCTGTTGGCGCGTTACCTCCTCATGCCTTCTTGTGCGCTCTTGCTGATGCGCTGGCGCTTGGGCCGCTGGCTGCCGCCCTTACCCAGCAAGGATCTCTGGCACATGGCCTGGCTGGGCTTTGCGGGGCACACCTTGCATGTGGGGCTGGTCAGTTATGGCATCCATTGGTCCACGGCGTTTTCCAGTGCCGTGATCCTCGCGTGTGGGCCGGTCTTCACTTTGCTGATCCTGCGCTGGCGTGGCCTGGAGCGGCTGAGCCTGGCCCAGATCGCGGGTGTGGCGCTGGCGCTGGTGGGCGTCTTGATGTTCCTGTCCGACAAGCTCCTGGGTGGGCACTGGCGGGCTGGTGGTGGTGATTTGGTCTTGCTGATCGCAGCCAGTCTGTTTTCTTATTACACGGTGGCGGCCAAGCCGGTCATGGAGTGGCATGGCCCGGTGCTGACCATGGGCTACACCACCTTGCTGGGCAGCATCCCGATCTTGCTGTTGTCGGTGCCCATGGGCATGCAGGCACCTTGGGCCACCTTGGACCTGTGGGCCTGGGCAGGTCTGTTTTGGTCGGTGCTGGTGTCGGCGTTCATGGGTTGGCTCATCTGGGGCTGGATCAACATCGTGCGCGGCGTGGCCCGCACCGCCCCCCTGATGTATTTGATGCCGCCAATGACCGGTTTGTTCGCTTGGGCTTGGTCAGGCGAGCACTACACCTGGATCAAGATCGCAGGGGCCGGGGTGATTTTGATGGGCGTGGCGCTGGCCCAATACGCGGGCCAGATCAAGTGGCGACTGCGCTGAGGCTTCAGCGCAGCCAGGTGTCGTAAGCGGTCTTGCAGATCAGGGCCAGCACCACCCAGATGAACACATGGCGCACAAAGCCTGCGCCGTGCTTGAGCGCCAGGCGCGTGCCAATCAGGCTGCCCACCACATTGGCTGCGCCCATGGCCAGTGCCATGTGCCACCAGACATGGCCTTTGAAGGTGAACAAAGTCAAGGCGGCCAGGTTGGTGGCCACGTTGATCATCTTGGCTGCCGCCGAGGCGTTCAAAAAGTCGTAGCCCAAAAGCCGCACATAGGCAAACACCAAAAAGCTGCCGGTACCCGGCCCGAAAAAGCCGTCGTAAAAACCGATCACCAGGCCAATGCCGGCAGCGATCCAGGCTTCGGTGGCTCCCTGAAAGCGCGGCGCATGGCTGCGGCCCAGGTCTTTTTTGACCAAGGTGTAGGCCAGCAAGAGGCCCAGCAGCACGGGCAGGGCTTTGCGAAAAAGGCTCGGGTCCACCTGCGTGACGACCCAGGCCCCGGTGAGTGAACCCAGCAGGCCCAGGCCTGCCGCAGGCAGCAAAGAGCGCCAGGGCATGACCACTTGGCGGCTGTATTGCACCGTGGCAAAGGCGGTGCCCCAGATCGAGGCGCTTTTGTTGGTGCCAAACAAGGTGGCGGGGGCGGCTCCGGGGAAGGTGGCAAACAAGGCGGGCAGCAAAATCAGGCCGCCGCCGCCCACGATCGAGTCCACTAAGCCTGCCAGCAGCGAGGCCAGCGAAACAATCAACAATTCCATGCGGTCGATTGTGGCATCGGGTGTGCGCAAGGCCTGTCGGGCCAGCGACGGACGAAAAAAAAGCGCCGCTTGCGCGGCGCCTGAGAAGTCACATCTCGTTCGGATGTTGGTTCATGTTGGAGTTCTTAGGGTTCGGGTTGTCTCCTCGGCCCTCGGGATGCAAGGTACTGCTTTGCATCGAGTGAGTGAAATGTAAGGGCTGACGATGACGGAAACCCTCAGGGATTTCCCGATTCGCGGGAAATCCCTGACCAGAACTGAGTCAGAACTGACTCAAACCGTCGGAAATGGAGCGCTTCAGGTGGCCAAGCGCTCGGCGTCCTGCGCGATCCAGTGCGCAGCCTTCTCGGCAATCATCAAGGTGGGGCTGTTGGTGTTGCCGCTGGTGATGGTGGGCATCACGCCCGCATCGACCACGCGCAAGCCCGCCACGCCGCGCACCTGCAGGCGCGAGTTGACCACCGCCATGGGGTCGTCATCACGCCCCATGCGGGTGGTGCCCACGGGGTGGAAGATGGTGCTGGCGATGTCCCCGGCCAGCTTGGCCAGCTCCTCGTCGCTCTGGTACTGCACGCCGGGCTTGAACTCTTCGGGATGGAAGGGTTTCATGGCGTCTTGGTCCATGATGCGGCGGGTCACCCGCAGGCTGTCGGCCGCCACCTTGCGGTCTGCGTCAGTGGCCAGGTAGTTGGGCGCAATGGCGGGAGCGTCTTCAAACTTGTTCGTCTTGATTTGCACGCTGCCGCGGCTGGTGGGGTTCAAGTTGCACACGCTGGCCGTGATGGCCGGGAAGCTGTGCAACGGCTCGCCAAACGCATCCAGGCTCAGTGGTTGCACGTGGTACTGCAAGTTGGCGTGCGGCTGAGACGGATCGCTTTTAGTGAATGCACCCAATTGGCTGGGGGCCATGCTCATGGGGCCGCTGCGCTTGAGGGCGTATTCCAGCCCGATCATGGCCTTGCCCCACAAGTTGTTGGCGAGGGTGTTGAGTGTTTTGGTGCCCTTGACCTTGTAGACCGAACGGATCTGCAAATGGTCTTGCAAGTTGGCACCCACGCCGGGTAGATCGTGCTTGACCTCCACGCCTTTGTCTTTCAGCAAGGCGGCCGGGCCAATGCCCGAGAGCTGCAGGATCTGCGCCGAGCCGATGCTGCCTGCGCTCAAAATCACTTCGCGTGTGGCTTTGACCTCCACCATCTCCACACCCGACCAGACCTGCACGCCGGTACAGCGCTGGCTGCCGTCGGGCTGGGTTTCGAGGATCAGCTTGGCGACTTGCGCCTTGTTCCACAACTCGAAGTTGGGGCGGGCGTAGCAAGTGGGGCGCAAAAAGGCCTTGGCCGTGTTCCAGCGCCAGCCGTTTTTCTGGTTGACCTCGAAATAGCTCACGCCCTCGTTGTTGCCCCGATTGAAGTCGTCGGTGGCCGGGATGCCCGCTTGCTGCGCGGCTTGCGCGAAAGCGTCCAGCACGTCCCAGCGCAGGCGCTGCTTTTCGATGCGCCATTCGCCGCCGGTGTTGCGCCCGCGCAGGGTGTGCAGGTAACTGCCCTTGGGCAAATCGGTGGGTGCCAGCAATTCAGACTTGGCCCCTTTGGCCCCGTGGAAATCGTTGGCACCCTTGTAGTGGTCTTCGTGCAGCTTGAAGTAAGGCAGCGACTGGTCCCAGCGCCACTCGTCGTTGCCGGTGATCTGGGCCCACTGGTCGTAGTCACGCGACTGGCCGCGCATGTAAATCATGCCGTTGATGCTCGAGCATCCGCCCAACACCTTGCCACGCGGGTAGCGCAGGCTGCGGCCGTTCAAACCCTCGGCCGGCTCGGTCTGGTACATCCAGTCGGTGCGCGGGTTGCCAATGCAGTACAGATAACCCACGGGGATGTGCACCCAGTGGTAATCGTCTTTTTTGCCTGCCTCCAGCAGCAGCACACGCTTGCTGGCGTCTGCGCTCAAGCGGTTGGCCAGCAAACTGCCAGCCGTGCCGCCGCCAACGATGATGTAGTCAAAGGTGTTGTCGTTCATGTTCTACCCGGTCTCCTGATGGAACGATTGTGCCTGTGGTTTCTTGTGGGTCGGGGCTTCATGCGCACGACAGAGACACGGATCCCGTAGGTCTGGGCTTCAGCCCTGACATGGCGGGCTTCGGCTCATGCCGCATGTCGGGGCTGAAGCCCAGACCTACAGGGTGCGAGACCGAATCAGGCCGAATGGCGTCGGCCAGTCGCCCTCGCGGAAAACACGACGGCTGGTTAAAACGGCAAATTACTTGGCCGTCGGCATCACAAACTCAGCACCCTTGCCGATGCTCTCGGGCCAGCGCTGCATGATGGATTTTTGCTTGGTATAGAAGCGCACACCTTCTTCGCCATAAGCGTGCATGTCGCCAAACAGCGAACGCTTCCAGCCGCCAAAGCCGTGCCAGGCCATGGGCACCGGGATCGGCACGTTGATGCCCACCATGCCCACCTGGATGCGACGTGAGAATTCGCGGGCCACGTTGCCGTCGCGGGTGAAACAGCTCACGCCGTTGCCGAACTCGTGGTCGTTGATGATCTGCACCGCCGTTGCAAAGTCGGGCACGCGCACGCACGACAGCACTGGGCCAAAAATTTCTTCTTTGTAGATCTTCATGTCGGTGGTCACGTGGTCAAACAGCGTGCCGCCCAGCCAGAACCCTTGCTCGCAACCGGCACCGGCCTTCGCACCGTCAAACTCGCGACCGTCCACCAGCAGCTTGGCGCCTTCGGCCACACCGGCGTTGATGTAACCCTTGATGCGCTGACGCGCCGCGTCGGTCACGATGGGGCCCATCTCAGCGGCCAGGTTTTCACCGTTGAGCACTTGCAGCGCTTGGGTGCGTTCGATCAGCTTAGGCAAAATTTTGTCGGCCACATCGCCCACCAGCACCGCCACGCTGATCGCCATGCAGCGCTCGCCCGCCGAGCCGTAGCCTGCGCCAATCAGCGCGTCCACGGTCTGGTCGATGTCGGCGTCGGGCATGACCACCAGGTGGTTCTTGGCACCGCCCAAGGCTTGCACGCGCTTGCCGTGGTGCGCGCCGGTTTCGTAAATGTAGTTGGCGATCGGTGTGGAGCCGACAAAGCTGATGGCCTTCACATCGGGGTGCTCCAGCAGCGCGTCCACAGCTTCCTTGTCGCCTTGCACCACGTTGAAGACGCCATCGGGCAAACCGGCCTTTTTCAGCAAGTCGGCGATGAAGAGCGACGGTGTCGGGTCGGTTGGGCTGGGTTTGAGGATGAAGGTGTTGCCCGCGGCAATCGCCACCGGGAACATCCACATGGGCACCATGACGGGGAAGTTGAAGGGCGTGATGCCCGCGACCACGCCCAAGGGCTGGCGCATCGTCCAGTTGTCGATGCCCGTCGAGACCTGGTCGGTGTAGTCGCCCTTGAGCAGCTGCGGGATGCCGGTGGCAAATTCCACGATGTCGATGCCGCGCGAGACTTCGCCCTGCGCGTCGGTGAACACCTTACCGTGCTCGGCGGTGATCATGTGGGCCAACTCGTCCTTGTGCTGGTTCAGCAGTTCGAGGAACTTGAACATCACGCGGGCGCGGCGCAGCGGCGGCGTGTCGGCCCAGGCCGGGAAAGCGGCTTGCGCAGCGGACACGGCCTTGGCGACTTCGGCGCTGTTGGCTAAGGCCACGCTGCCGGTCACGGCACCGGTGGCGGGATTGGTCACGGGCTGGCTGCGGCCCGAAGCGCCTGCGGCGACCTGGCCGCCGATGTAATGACCGATGTGGGTGATGCTCATGGAAGTCTCCTGAAAGGGGATGGGCGTCTTGCCGCATGGCAATCCGTGTGATGCAGGCCAGTGTAGGCAGCGCTGCACCCCCTCACAAGATCGAAAAGCTGAATTGATTGTTCAAAATAGTGAACAATGGATGCATGGATGATCAAAAAATCAGTTCTCTCTGGACGCACCTGCACTGGCTGAGCGTGCTGGCCCAGCAAGGCAGTTACACGGCCGCCGCTGCCCGCCTGGGCGTGAGCAAGGCCGCCATGAGCCAGCGCATTGCCGAGCTGGAACGCGCCGCCAAGGTCACGCTGGTGCAACGCACCACCCGCAGCCTGCGCCTGACCGAAGCCGGGCAGCGCCTGGTGGACGAGACGAGGGCCTCGTTCGAGCAAATCGAGCAAAGCTTTGCCCAGGTGCGCGACCTGGCCGCCCAGCCCAGCGGTCTGCTGCGGGTGACGGCACCCGTGGCCTTGGCGCGGCAACAGCTGATGCCCTTGCTGGCCGACTTCCTCAAAGACTATCCCGATGTACGGCTGGAGCTGGACATGTCCGACCGGCTGAGCGCACTGGCCACCGAAGGCTTCGATCTGGCGATTCGCCACACCGCCCGTCCGCCAGACACCCATGTGGCTTGGGCGTTGTGCACCACCGAGTCGGTGCTGGTCGCCACCCGCGCGTATTTGCGCAAACATGGCGAACCGCCAAGCCCGGCTGACTTGCAGGCCCACAACTGTCTGCACTACCCACGTTCGCAAGATACACCTGCGTGGACCTTCGAACCCCGAGAACCTGCAGAAGCAGGCGAACGGGTCACTGTGCCCGTGAGCGGCAATTTCGCCGCCAACAACAGTGAGGCGCTGCGCGAAGCGGCCTTAACCGGGGCAGGCATCGCCTTGTTGCCCGATTTCAGCGCCCACGCCGCGTTGCGCCAAGGCAAGCTGGTGCAGGTGTTGCCCAACTGGAAACCTGTGGGCGCTTTCGCTGAAACCATTTACGCCATCCGCCCCTATGCAGCGCATGTGCCCCGGGCCGTCACGGCGCTGGTGGACGCCTTGCGACAGGGTTTGGCGGGGGGATTCAGGGTTGATCTGAGCTCAAGTTTGACCCCGCAGCGTCAGTCGGACGAATCCTGAAGCCAGGCAGGTACATCACGTCGTCCGTGGAGTACACGCCAGACATCGATGTGATCAGTCCGCTCCACGTAAAACACCACATAGGGGTAGCGCTTGAGCTGCCAGGCCCGCAGACTCGGCAGGTTCGAGTCGTGTGCGAAACGTGGCGATCCTGTCGCGGGATAACGACCCATATGGCTGTACGCTTTTTCAAGTGCGTCAATCATGCCGAGCGCGGCGGTGGTGGCCCCTTCACTTAAGTAATAGCTCAGAGCCTCTTCCACATCCTTGTGGGCTTGTTCCCGGGGAATGACTGGTTTGAATTTCACGGCGCGGTGGTGGGGGGTGTGGCCTGACGAACCCGGTCACGCAGATGGTCAAAGTAGGCCCCATCAGCCGGCGCTGTCGAGGCTGTACTCGCCCCGATCAGGAGTTTTTCACGCAATTGCAGCCGATCCTGATCTTTGCGTATCAGCTCCCGTACGTATTCACTGCTGGTGCCATAGCCGCGCTGAATGACTTGTGTGTCCACAAAAGTTTTCAACGTTTCGGGCAGGGAAATGTTCATGGTGCTCATGCGTTCAGGATAGTGAACTTGGCAAAATTTGGCAAGAAGAGCTTGGTTTGACTGCGCTGAGCTTGTTAAATTCAGGCGGTATTTATTTGAAAAATCCTTTTGCCATCGCCAGACGTGCGTCTTCTTGCCCCAGCGCAAACGCATCTTCCACGGTGGTGCCCGGTCGGCAGTCCCATGTGGAGACGGGGACTTTTCGGCTGGGTTGCCAATATGTTCTGCCATCAGCCTTGAACAAAGCGGGTTTGTCGGGGTAGTGGCGGGTCAACAAGACCAGCGTGGAGGACTTTTCGCCCGGGGTTTGCGCAGGAATGGGGGCGTTGTCGGTGTAACCCCCATCGAAGGCCCATTGGCCATGGAGGTGGACACCGGACATGAAGGGCGGTGCTGCCGCAGCGGCCCGCAAAGTCGCTTGTGCATCTTGCACTGTCGCGCAGTCGCGCAATGCAAAGAACGCTTGTCGCAGTCCCAGAAACCGTGGCAAAGCCGGGTGGATGTTGTGAAACAGTTTTTTGTCCACCAGATAAGCCAGCGTGCCAGCGGCCACACTGCCCATCAGGCCCAGCGCTCTGGCGGGCCGGGTCACGGCCACCAGCAATTGGCTGGGCGCGTTTTGGAGCGTTTTGAAGTTGCCCTCGTGCACAAAAGCGGAAAGCCAAGCGGGATAAACCGTTTGGTGGGCGAATTTGAATTTCAGTTGTCTCAGTCCACGCCAGTCAAACAGTTCTGCATTGGCGGCATACAACCGTTGACACGCTTGAAGTGCGGTCATCGTGCTGCCTGTCACTAGCGAGGCCGCTATGGCCGCCCCTGCGCTGGTGCCCACCAGTTGACGGGGCAATGGCGCGCCTTGAGCTTGCAAATGCGTCACAAGCCCTGCTTGCCACCAGCAACGGTTGCCGCCACCCGCAAAGGCCAGCGTTTCAAAGTGGGGAAAATTCAGGGGCTGCATGAAATTTATTTGAATAAATAAGTATTTTATGAGCCATCATCCAAGGGAGGTGCCCATGAAAAACTGGTTCAAAGACAATCGCCGCTTCATTGTTTTCATGTGTTGTTTCGGTTTTTTTCGTCTGGCCATTGCCGACTGGAATCCCATCCCGTCAGGCTCCATGCGCCCGACCTTGCTCGAAGGCGATGTGGTGCTGGTCAATCGACTGGCCTATGACTTCAAGCTGCCTCTGACCGATGTGGTGGTGGCGTCGTTGGGTGAGCCGCAGCGTGGTGATGTGGTGACGTTTACCTCGCCGAAAGATGGCGTGCGTCTGATCAAACGTCTTGTGGCGCTACCGGGCGATGTGGTGGAAATGCGCGAAGAAGTGCTCTACCTCAATGGTGCGGCTGCGCAGTACCTGGGCCCTGTGCGGGTGCAGGAGACGGTGGGCGATGGGGTGACCACGCCTGCCATTCAGGTCCAAGAAAACCTGTCTGACCATATGCACTCGGTGCAAGTCTTGCCGCAGGTGAATGCCATGCGTAACTTTGGTCCCGTGCAGGAGCCGCAGGGGCAGTATTTCTTTTTGGGCGATAACCGCGACAACAGCGCGGACTCCCGTTACATCGGCATGGTGCCGCGCCACCTGCTGGTGGGCCGTGCACACCGAGTGCTGGTGTCGGCCGACATCCAGGGCCACTGGTTGCCGCGTTGGGAGCGCACTTTGGCAAGGATTCAATGATCCCGTTGCGTCATGCATGGCCTGAAGATGTTCAGGCCATGGTGAATGAGCGCTTGCTGATGCCCAAAGTGCGTGCTGTTGTCAGCGTGCTCCTGGTTCACATCATGGCATTGTGGCTGTTCAGCCAATGGCCAGTGATGTGGCGCAGTGTTGTTGCTTCGCGAAAGGCCATCACGGTCTTTATGCTCGAAAGCCCAGACAAGTCGGTCAACACGAATACCCCCCAGGAAACGAGGTCGAATTTGGTTCGCCACACCACGCCGAGTGTTGCAACCGTGATGCCTTCCCCCAATCCTGCGGTGCCTGACATGACGGCTCGCGTGGGGCTGGATTCGCAAAGCGAACCCGGCAGTGGTGTCGCAGACATGCCGACACCGACGGCCATGAACCTTCAGCTACCCAAAGGCTGGGCACCGCCAAGCGGGTCACGCCATCCTGCGCTCGAGTTCAACTTTGGTCAGCGCCCAGCTACTTTGGAAAGTCGCCTGACCAAAGCCTTGGGTGATGGCCAATGGACAGAGGAGAGGTTGGGCGATGGCCGTTTACGCCTGCGTAACGGTAACCGTTGTATTGACTTTCAGCGCAGTCGCTCGGACGAGCTGAGTCCTTCCAGCGCAACCCCCATGCCATGGATGGGCAAACCGCAAGCTTGCTGATTCCCAAGGGGGAAATGGACGTGAGACGATGCCAATACACATGCGCAAGTCGTTACCATGTCGCCATGATGGATGCTCTCAAAAACTGGGCCCGCCGCATCAAGCGCGATGGCGTGATGCTCTGGTTCGCTTGCCGTGATCCGCGCACGCCCTGGTGGCTCAAGGCCCTCGCATTTTTTGTGGTGGCGTATGCGCTCAGCCCGATCGATCTGGTGCCGGATTTCATTCCGGTGCTGGGCTTTGTGGACGATGTGCTCTTGTTGCCGGTGCTGATCTGGTTCATCGTGCGGCACTTGCCTGCCGTGATCGCACAAGACTGTCGCCTGCAGGCCGAGGCCTGGATGGCCGAGCGCCAGACCAAGCCTGTCAGCCGTGCGGGCTTGGTGTTGGTCTTGTCGGTGTGGGCAGGGGTGGGCTGGGGCTTGTGGCGTTATTTCAAGCCAGACTGATGGGCTGTTTCAGTGACCGGCCAGCACCGGAAAAAGCTTGTGCAGACCGTCCGTCATCACTTCCACGGCCAGAGCCGCCAGAATCAAGCCCATCAGGCGGGTCATGACGTTGATGCCGGTTTTGCCCAGGATGCGGGCAATCGGGTCGGCCAGTGAAAAACACAGCGCCGTGGCCAAACCAATGACCAGGCCGTAGCCGACCAAGGCACCCAGTTGGGCGAAGTCTTTGGCCTTTTCGGCATAGATCACGACGGTGGACATGGTGGCCGGGCCGGTCAGCAGGGGAATGGCCAGGGGCACGACCGCGATGCTGGCCCCCACGGCCGCTTTGGCTTCGGCGTCATGCACTTCATCGGCGTTGGCGCGGGCTTCGGCCGGTTGGGCGTTCAGCATGGACAGGGCGGCGGTCAACAGCAGCATGCCGCCGCCGACCTGAAAGCTGGCCAGCGAGATGCCAAAAAATTCCAGTATCTGCAAACCCAGCAAAGCGCTGGCCGCGATTACGATGAAAGCCGTCAGCGATGAGACCACGACGGTGCGCTGGCGCTGCGCCCGGCTGAAGCCTTGGGTGTAGTGGATGAAAAACGGCACGCAGGCCAGCGGGTTGACGATGGCCAGCAGGGTGATGAGGGGTTTGAAATCCATCGCCGCATTGTGCCCGGCTTCAGGCAGCTGGCGTGCGTCGGCGGAACATGCCCCAGCCGTCCATGTGCAGCACTTTGTCGCCGTGCTGGTTGAACATCTCCCACAGGTTGCGCGTCATGCCCACATCGGGCCGTTTGCTCATGGGCTTGGTCTCCAGCATGGTCGACTGCAGGCGCAGGGTGTCGCCCGGGTACACGGGCTTGAGCCATTTGATGTTCTCCAGACCCGGCGAGCCCAGGCTGGAGGTTTCGCACAGGAAGTTGGTGACCATCAGGCGCATGGCCATGGCGCAGGTGTGCCAGCCGCTGGCCGACAGCGCACCAAAGACCGAAGCCTTGGCCGCTTCGTCGTCCAGATGAAAAGGCTGCGGGTCAAATTGTTGGGCAAAGGCGATGATGTCTTCGCGGGTGGGCGTGATGGTGCCCAGGTCGCGCACCTGGCCCACCGCAAAGTCTTCCCAGTAATATTTGAACTCGGCCATCAGCGTCCTCCAGAGACGTCGATCAAGCTCATGGTGGTGTAGCTGGCAGCGTCTGACAGCAGCCAGACGATGCTTTGCGCCACCTCCTCGGCGCTGCCGCCGCGCTGCATGGGCACCAGGTGCTGCAGCTCCTTGACGCGGTTGGGCAGCCCGCCCGAGGCGTGGATGTCGGTGTCGATCAGGCCGGGGCGCACAGCGTTGACGCGGATGCCTTCGGCGGCGACCTCTTTGGCCAAGCCGATGGTGAAAGCGTCGATGGCGCCTTTGGCGGCAGCGTAGTCCACATATTGGCCGGGTGAGCCCAGGCGGGCTGCAGCGCTGGAGAGGTTGACGATGCTGCCGCCTTCGCCACCGTGGCGTGTGCTCATGCGGCGCACGGCTTCGCGGGCGCAGATCAGGCTGCCGATCACGTTCACGTCGAACATGCGTTTCCAGCGGGCCACGCTCATCTCGTCCACGCGGGCGGCCACATCGACCACACCTGCGTTGTTGACTAGGCCCGACACGCGGCCGAGCTTGGCGTCGATGTGCTTGAACATGCGCAGCACCTGGTCTTCATCGGCCACATCGGCCTTGACCGAGATGGCTTGTCCGCCCGCAGCGCGGATTTGGCGCACCACTTCATCGGCGGCCAAGGAGTTGGCGGTGTAGTTGACGGCGACCGACCAGCCTTGCTGTGCGGCCAGTAGCGCTGTGGCAGCGCCGATGCCGCGACCGCCGCCGGTCACCAAGAGGACTTTGTTCATGGCTTGTCTCCCGCATGATTTGGAATCTTTGGCCTGCACAGGCCGCTCAAAACATTACACAACACGTCAGGACATGTCATGGGTCGCACAGTGGACTATTACTTCGCACCGCAAAGCCCTTGGGCCTATTTGGGGCACCAACGTTTGGCCGACATCGCCCAACGAGCGGGCACCAGCATCCGCGTGATGCCGATAGACCTTGGCGGCAAGGTGTTCCCGATTTCTGGCGGCTTGCCCTTGGGCCAGCGTGCGCCACAGCGTCAGGCTTACCGGCTGGTGGAGTTGCAGCGTTTCAGCGAACACCTGAATGCGCCGTTGAACCTCAAGCCCCGTTACTTTCCTGTGGGGGGTGACGATGCGGCGCGTGTGATCATTGCCGCAGACTTGGCACAAGGCGCAGCGGCAGCGATGAAGGTCGCAGGCGCTGTGCTGGCCGCTTGTTGGGCGCAGGAGCGCAACATCGCAGATGACAAAGTTCTGGCCGAGTTGTTGGTGGAGCAGGGCTTGCCTGCAAGCGTGTTGGATCAATCACACAGCCAGGCGGTGCAAGAGCGTTACGAGGCCTACACTCAGGCCGCTATTGATGTCGGGGTGTTCGGTGCGCCGAGCTATGTGATCGATGGCGAGATTTTCTGGGGCCAGGACCGACTGGACTTTGTCGAGCGCGCACTGGCGACTTGATGGCATTGAAACAATTGGAGAAGACCATGGGCAAGATGATCGAATTGACCTCAGCAGACGGCACACGGGTGCCTGCCTACGAAGCCCGCCCCACAGGCACACCCAAAGGGGCTGTGGTGGTGATTCAGGAGATTTTTGGCGTCAACAGCCATATCCGCAATGTGGCTGACGGCTATGCCGCCGAGGGTTATCTGGCGGTGGCACCGGCCATGTTCCACCGCACCAAGCCGGATGTGGAATTGGGCTACAGCGAAGCCGACATGGGCGAAGGCTTTGGCTACAAAACGGCTGTTGAAGCTTTGCCAGCGCCAGGGGCCATGCCCGACATCCAGGCGGCGATTGCCCATGCAGCCCAAGCCTCAGGCGGCAAAGTGGGCATCGTGGGTTATTGCTGGGGCGGCTTGCTGACCTGGCGGTCCGCTTGCACCCTGAATGGCTTGAGCGCTGCGGTGCCGTATTACGGCGGCGGCGTCACGACCGAAGCCGAAACGGCACGCCAGCCGCGTGTGCCGGTGATGGCGCACTTTGCCGAAGACGACAAGTGGATTCCGCTGGACACGGTGGAGTCCTTCAAGAAGGCGCACCCCGAGGTGCAGGTCTTCACCTACGCGGCCCACCATGGCTTCAATTGCGACCAACGCGGAGCCTGGCACGCGCCTTCGGCTCAACTGGCGCGTGAACGCACACTGGCGTTCTTCGCGCAGCATCTGGGGTGATTTATCCGCCGGTGCGGGCCAGGTAGCGCTTGCGCCAGAACACCAGGCCCATCCCCAGCGCAATCGCGCCCATGCTGCCCAGCGTCCACCAGAAGGCGGAGGCTTGGTGCAGCCAGGGGATGAACTCGAAGTTCATGCCGAAGATGCCCGCGATCAGGTTCAGCGGCAAAAAAATGGCCGTCAGCGCCGTGAGCGTGCGCATGATGTCGTTGGTGCGGTTGCCTTGCACGTTGAAGTGCATTTGCACCGCCGTCTCGGTGTTGTGTTCCAGACGGCGCACGTGTTGCACCACGCGGTCAATGTGTTCCAGCACGTCGCGGCTGCGGATCTTGAGCAGTTCGTGCTCGTGAACTGCGGCGCTGTCGTGGCCAATGCCCCAGGTGTCCAAGGACTCGGTCCACGATTGGATGGCGTTGTGTTGGTCGTCGCACAGGTCTTCGAGCTGGTGCAGCGCCAGGCGGGCCTGCAGCAAGGCGTCCCAGCGGTTGAACCGGGTTTGCGGGTTCAGCAGTTCGGCTTGCCAATGGTCCAGCTGTCGGCTCAGCTCGCGGCGCAAGTCCAGGTAACCGTCGACCATGTGGCTGACGATCCGCAGCATCATGTCGGCGGGGCTGTGGGGCACGCCACGTGCACCGACAGAGCGCACATCACTCGCATCGTCATGCACGGCGCTGGCCAGCAAGCGGCTGGCGTAGGCTTCGCGCACCGCACAGTCGGCAGGGTGCACGCTCAGCAGGACGCGGTCAAACACCGCAAAGCCGACCGGGCTGGTGTCAATGCGTTGCAAGACCGGCGGGCCAGGGCGTTTGCCGTTGCGGGTGTCGGTGGGGGCCGTGTCGGCGCGTTGCGCCAGGCGGCGAAACACCATCAGGTCGTATTGCGAGCTGAAGTCGTAGCGTGAGGGCAGCTGTGGGTTGAGCAGGTCCGAGGTGTGCAGATCCACCAAGGGCTGTCCGGTCAGGCGCTCCATGGCGGCCTGGATCCATGGCAGCTCGGTCTGAAAATAAGCGCGTGAACAGGCGATCCACACAAAGCCGTGCTCAGGCAATGCCTCAGGCAAAGCCAGCCCATCGTGGACTTGCTGGCCGCAGACGGTGATGACCCGCATGCGGTCAGCTTTGCTGGCGGATCAGGCGAGCGGCGTCGCGTGCGAAGTAGGTCAGTACGCCATCGGCCCCTGCGCGTTTGAAGGCCAGCAGGCTTTCCATCATCACCAGGTCGTGGTCCAGCCAGCCGTTTTGCGCGGCGGCTTTGAGCATGGCGTACTCGCCCGACACCTGGTAGGCGAAGGTCGGCACTTTGAACTCGTCCTTGACACGGCGCACGATGTCCAGATACGGCATACCGGGCTTGACCATGACCATGTCGGCGCCTTCGGCCAGGTCCATCGCCACTTCACGCAGCGCTTCGTCGCTGTTGCCGGGGTCCATCTGGTAGACCTTTTTGTTGCTCTTGCCCAGATTGCCAGCCGAGCCGACCGCGTCACGGAAGGGGCCATAAAAGGCGCTGGCGTATTTGGCGCTGTAGGCCATGATGCGGGTGTGCACTAGGCCACGAGCCTCGAGCGCCTGGCGGATCGCGCCGATACGGCCGTCCATCATGTCGCTGGGTGCCACCATGTCCACGCCGGCTTCGGCTTGGGTGAGGGCTTGCTGCACCAGCACGGCGGTGGTTTCGTCGTTGAGGATGTAGCCGGTCTCGTCCAGCAGACCGTCCTGGCCGTGGCTGGTGAAGGGGTCGAGCGCCACGTCGGTCATCACGCCCAGTTCGGGAAAGCGCTTTTTGAGCTCGCGCACCACGCGGGGCACCAGGCCGTCAGGGTTCATGGCTTCGCTGCCGGTCGGGTCTTTGAGCGAGGCGTCGATCACCGGGAACAGCGCCATGACCGGGATGCCCAGTTTCACGCAGTCTTCGGCCACGGGCAGCAGCAGGTCAAGACTCAGACGCTCTACGCCGGGCATGGAGCCCACGGCTTGGCGCTGGTTTTGGCCGTCCAGCACGAACACGGGGTAGATCAGGTCGTGCGACGTGACCTGGTGCTCGCGCACCAGGTTGCGGGTGAATTCGTCACGGCGCAGGCGGCGTGGGCGGCTGTAGGGAAAAGGGGCGACGGGGTTCATGGGGAAAATTGTGCCTGAATACGGGCCTCGCTTGCTCAATGCTTGAGCAAACAGCGTCGCCGATGTGCATCATTAACTGTCAAAAGTAATAAAAAAATTGGAAACAAGCTTGTTATCGGTTTTGTTATTTGATAAATTCGACTCGGGCAGCTTGCTGCCTCCCGCTTTTCCTCCCTGAGCGGGCGCCTTGATGTGTGACAGCAAAAAGGCTTCCCACCCTCGGCCCATGGCCGGGGGTTTTTTTTGCCTGAATCCCCCCAATGGGTCTTCGGGCGCGGCACTGACTACACTTGTCACATGCTCTGGATCAAAGCCCTTCACATCGTTTTCATCGCCAGCTGGTTTGCGGGCCTGTTTTATTTGCCTCGCATTTTTGTCAACCTGGCCATGGTTGAGCCCGATTCGCAGGCCGAGCGTGCGCGTTTGTTGCTCATGGCGCGCAAGCTCTACAAGTTCATGACGATTCTCGCGCTGCCAGCGCTGGCGCTGGGTTTGTGGCTATGGCTGGGTTATGGCATTGGCCGTGGTCCGGGGCAGGGCTGGATGCATGCCAAATTGCTGATCGTGGTGCTTTTGATCGGTTACCACCATGGCTGTGGCGTCATCTTGCGCAAGTTTGAAGCCCAGCGCATGCAGCGCAGCCATGTCTGGTTTCGCTGGTTCAACGAAGTGCCGGTGCTGATGATGTTGGCCGCGGTTATCCTGGTGGTGGTCAAGCCCTTCTGAAGGGCTTGCAGCGCAAGACCGTCATGCGCAAAACAGCCGCTTGGCCCCTGGCTTGGATTTACACGGTCCTGATCGTCTACGCCAGCCTCTACCCTTTTGACAATTGGCGGGTGCAAGGCATTGCCCCTTGGGCTTTTTTGACGGCCCCTTTGCCCAAGTACTGGACGGGTTTTGATGTCCTGTCCAACGTGCTGGGTTATGCGCCACTCGGTTTTTTGCTGGCGCTGGCCTTGCACCGCACCCGCCGTCAATGGCCCGGCATCTGGCTGGCCACCTTGGCCGCAGCGGGTTTGTCCTTGTCGATGGAAACCTTGCAAATGTTTTTACCGGTCCGCGTGCCATCCAATGTGGATGCGGCCCTGAACGTGGCGGGGGCCTTGCTGGGGGCAGTGACGGCCCGCGCTTTGGAGTGGGTGGGCTTGCTGGAGCGCTGGAGCCGGTTTCGTGACCGTTGGTTTGTGGCGGAGGCGGGTGGTGCCTTGGCCTTGCTGGCGGTGTGGCCGATGGCTTTGTTGTTTCCTGCCCCGGTGGCTTTTGGTCTGGGGCAGGTGCTCGAACGTGCAGAGGCGGCGCTGGCGCATTGGCTCGAAGACTCTCCGATGCTGGAGTGGATGCCTTTGCGAGAGGTGGAGCTGCAGCCTTTGCTGCCGGTGAGCGAGTTGTTGTGTGTGGCGATGGGCGTGTGCCTGCCTTGTTTGCTGGCCTTCAGTGTGTTGCGCCAAAGGTATCAGCGCTTTGTGCTGGCTGGATCGATTGTGGTCTTGGGGGTGGGCGCGAGCGCCTTGTCGGCAGCTTTGACCTATGGCCCTGCGCATGCCTGGGGCTGGGTCAGCATCGAGGTGGCGGTCGGCTTGGCGGTCGCGGTGGTGGGTACGGTGGTCATGGCTTTTGCGCCGGCGCGTGTCTGTCAGGTGTTGGCGCTGGTGGCCTTGGTCTGGCAGCTGAGTTTGCTCAACAATGCGTCGGCCGATGCCTACTTTGCCTTGACCTTGCAAACCTGGGAGCAGGGCCAATTCATCCGTTTTCATGGCCTGATCCAGTGGCTGGGCTGGTTGTGGCCCTATGTGGCGTTGCTGTATTTGGTCATGCGCTTGTCATCGGCCAAGCCCGAGAATTCGGCTTGAAGGGGCGCACGCCTAAAATTCAGGCATGACCTCAGAAAACACCTCTTCTTATTTCAAGCGGCACATCTTTTTTTGCCTGAACGAGCGAAAAAATGGCGAGGCCAGTTGTGCCCAGCACAACGCCCAGGCGGCGTTTGACCACTGCAAAAACCGCGTTAAGGCCTTGGGCCTGTCGGGCCCCGGTCAGGTGCGTGTGAACAAAGCCGGATGTCTGGACCGTTGCTCCGGTGGGCCGGTTGCGGTGGTCTACCCCGAAGGTGTCTGGTATTCCTATGTCGATGAAGCGGACATCGAGGAAATTGTGGAGTCTCATCTGAAAAATGGTCAGGTGGTGCAGCGACTGCTTACGCCAGAGCACCTGGGCCGCTGATGAACTCGGCGACCCAATCTTTCACCTTGCAAGGGGGCGCAGGTCCGATCGAAGCCTTGTGTGACGTGCCCCCGGAGGGCGCTGTGCGAGGCACGGTCGTGATCGCGCACCCCCATCCCTTGTTTGGCGGCACCATGCAAAACAAAGTGGTGCAGACCTTGGCGCGGGCTTTTGTTCAGTGCGGCTGGCAGGCGGTGCGTTTCAATTTCCGGGGTGTCGGGGCCAGCGCAGGCGTTTACGACGAAGGGCGCGGCGAAGCGGCCGACATGTTGTCGGTGGTGGCGCAAGTGGCCCCGCAGGGCTCGCTGGCCTTGGCGGGGTTCTCGTTTGGCGCATTTGTCACCAGCCATGTCGCGCAGGCCCTGCACGCCCAGCGTTCGTTGGACAAACTGGTCCTGGTGGGCACGGCGGCTTCGCGCTTCAGCGTGGCCCCGGTGGCCCTTGAGTGGCACGAACGCACCTTGGTGTTGCACGGTGAGCAAGACGACACGGTGGCCTTGTCCAGTGTGATGGATTGGGCGAGACCTCAGACCTTGCCGGTCACGGTGATTCCCGGTGTGGAGCACTTTTTCCATGGGCAATTGCCCCTTTTGAAGTCCTTGGTGGTGCGCCACCTGCAGGCTTGATGCGATGATTTGCCATGGCCCGTACCGGGCCAGGATGGGAGCCATGAAATCCTGGATTCAAATTTTGCTGATCGCTGCCTGTGTGGGCATTTCGGCGCTCGCGCAGGCCCAGATGCCGCAAGCGCCGGACGTGGCGGCCAAGGCCTATCTGCTGCTCGACGTCACCGCCAACCAGGTGCTGGCGGCCAAAGACCCCGACACGGTGGTGGAGCCCGCATCCTTGACCAAGCTGATGACGGCTTATTTGGTTTTTGATGCGCTCAAGTCCCGCAAGATCGGCCTTCAGCAAACCTTCCCGGTGTCTGATCGTGCCTGGAAAATGCCGGGTTCGCGCATGTTCATCGACCCCAAGATGAAGGTGCCTGTCGAAGACCTGGTCAAGGGCATGGTCGTCCAATCAGGCAACGACGCCACCATGGCCTTGGCCGAAGGGGTAGGCGGCAGTGCCGAGCGGTTTGTCCAGATGATGAACGACCAGGCCAAGCTCATGGGCATGAAGCAGACGCGTTACATGAACCCGGAGGGCCTGGCCACACCAGGCCACAGCACTTCGGTGCGTGACCTGAGCATCCTGGCGACCCGTCTGATGCGGGACTTTCCGGAATACCTGCCTTATTACGCCATCAAAAAGTACCGCTTTCCCGGCACGCCTGCGGCCAATGAGTCCAACCGCAACCTGTTGTTGTTCCGCGACCCCACGGTGGATGGCCTGAAAACCGGCCACACCCAGGCGGCGGGCTATTGTCTGGTGGCCACGGCCAAGCGGGACTTTCCCAATGTGGGAACGCGCCGTTTGCTGTCCATCGTGGTGGGCGCGGACAGTGAAAACGCCCGCGCCAATGAGAGCCAAAAACTGTTGAATTGGGGTTACACCGCCTTTGATGCGGTCAAGCTGTTCGAGGCGGGTCAGGCGGTCGCCACACCGGCGGTCTGGAAAGGCAAGGCCAGTGAGCTCAAGCTGGGCGCTTTCCAGCCCTTGGTGGTGGCGGTGCCCGCGGGCAGTGCTGCCCAGATCAAGACCTTGGTGGTTCGCCCTGACCCGTTGGTGGCCCCTTTTGCCAAAGGGCAGGCCGTGGGGGCCCTCAAGGTTTTGAGGGGCGATCAGCCATTGCTCGATGTGCCCTTGGTGGCGCTGGAGGCGGTGGAGCAGGCCGGCGTTTTGGGCCGTGCCTGGGACGCCGTGCGTCTCTGGATCAAGTGACGACAGGGGGAGTCTGCCCCCGAAATTGTGGATAACTTGTCACAAGCCCGCCAGGCGGTTATACTGGCGGGCTTTTCCGCTTTTGGGGCGGGGAAGTTTCTTTTGTCTAATTTAAACGTTTAGGGACGTTACAAACAATGCCAACCATCAATCAATTGGTGCGTCAGGGGCGCGAGGTCGAAACGACCAAGTCCAAAAGCCCTGCGATGCAAAACTCTCCACAGCGTCGTGGTGTCTGCACCCGTGTGTACACCACAACGCCTAAAAAGCCTAACTCCGCTCTGCGTAAAGTTGCCAAAGTGCGCTTGACCAACGGTTTTGAGGTCATCTCCTACATCGGCGGTGAAGGCCACAACCTGCAGGAGCACTCTGTTGTTCTGGTGCGCGGTGGTCGTGTCAAAGACTTGCCTGGTGTGCGTTACCACATCGTCCGCGGTTCTTTGGATCTGCAAGGCGTGAAAGACCGCAAGCAATCTCGCTCCAAGTACGGCGCGAAGAAGCCAAAGGCCAAGTAAGCCCTTTCGGGTTGAAATTTTTCGGTGCTGTTTCCCGCGTGGCGCGGTGAATCAGCGAAGTGACCCGAAGCCCGGAATCGTCCAGGTGGGTCGAGTAAGTGAGTGTTTTGAATAACGCTCGCGGTGTCTGAAAAGACGCCAACTGAAGCAATATGAGGTGAAATATGCCACGTCGTCGCGAAGTCCCTAAACGTGAAATCCTGCCGGATCCCAAGTTCGGCAACGTCGAGTTGTCCAAGTTCATGAACGTGATCATGGAAGGCGGCAAGAAAGCCGTCGCAGAACGCATCATTTATGGTGCTCTGGACACCATGGAAAAGAAAACAGGCAAAGACCCTGTGGAACTCTTCTCCATCGC
>JBEEJQ010000012.1:0-26912 GCA_041169105.1 Pseudomonadota bacterium
AGATGGTGACCGCTGTGGCCACCGCCAGCGTGCCCAAATTCACCATCATCATTGGCGGCAGCTTTGGTGCCGGCAACTACGGCATGTGTGGCCGTGCTTTCAGCCCCCGCTTCTTGTGGATGTGGCCCAACGCGCGCATCAGCGTGATGGGCGGGGAGCAGGCCGCCAGCGTGCTGGCCACCGTGCGCCGTGATGGTCTGGAGGCCAAGGGCGGCAGCTGGAGCATGGAGGAAGAAGAAGCCTTCAAGACCCCCATTCGCCGCCAATACGAAGAACAGGGTCACCCCTACTACGCTAGCGCCCGCTTGTGGGACGACGGCATCATCGACCCCGCAGACACCCGCCGCGTGCTCGCCCTGGGACTGAGCGCCAGCCTCAATGCACCCATTCCCGAGACACGGTTTGGCTTGTTCCGGATGTGATTTTTGCCAGCTATGTGTATGATTCGTGTGATTTATACACATGAAAGGGCTCTAGATGCGGACCAACATCGATATTGACGACGCACTCATGGCCAGTGCCATGGAGGCGGGTGGCTTCAAGACCAAGCGTGAGGCGGTGGAAGCGGGTTTGCGTCTGGTCGCGCGGCGCAAGGTCTACGACGGCTTGTTGGCTTTGCGCGGCAAATTGCAGTGGGATGATTCGGATGAGGGGTGGGCCGAGGTGCGCGCTCAGCAAGCCCAGCTTGCCAACGAAGCTGCGCCCGCCCCCTATGTCGCCCCGGTGGAGGCGAAGGCCGCCAAGTTGGCACCCAGCAAGCGGGGTCGGGCCAAGTGATTCTGGTGGACTCCAGCGTCTGGATAGACTTTTTCCGGGGCGCATCCAACACGGCGGTGGAACGTTTGCAGGCACTGCTGCAGGACAGTAGCTCCACCCTGGCCACGGCAGACCTGGTGGTGTTTGAAGTGTTACGTGGTTTTCGTTCCAGCCGGGATTTGGCGCAAGCGCAGGCGCTACTGTCAGAGCTGGCACAGGTGGAGTTGGGTGGGCTGGCCAACGCGCTGCAAGCGGCAGACCACTACCGCTCTCTGCGTGCCATGGGTTATTCCATTCGCAGTCCCATCGATGTGCTACTGGCCAGTTACTGCATCACGCACGGCCATTTGCTGTTGCACCGGGATGCCGATTTTGATGTTCTGGAGGCTCTTGCGGGTCTTCAGGTCTTGCAACACTGAGTTCGCCAGCGGCTCGACCGTACCTCAGCCACTTTCAGGAGACCCTTCTCATGTTTACCAAAATCCTGATCGCCAACCGTGGCGAGATCGCATGCCGGGTGGCGGCCACGGCCAGGCGCATGGCCATCAAGACGGTGGCGGTTTATTCGGATGCCGACGCCAGCGCGCGCCATGTGGCGGCTTGTGACGAGGCGGTGCACATCGGCGGCAGTGCGCCCAAAGACAGCTATCTGCGCTGGCAAGCCATCTTGCAAGCGGCGCTGGACACCGGTGCCCAGGCCATCCACCCAGGTTACGGTTTTCTGAGCGAAAACGAGGCTTTTGCCCAGGCCTGCGCCGACGCCGGTCTGGTTTTCATCGGCCCTACGCCATCGGCCATCAAGGCCATGGGTCTGAAGGCTGAGTCCAAGCAGTTGATGGAGCAGGCGGGTGTGCCCCTGGTGCCTGGCTACCACGGTGCCGATCAAGACCCACAACTGCTGCAGCGTGAGGCTGACCGCATGGGCTACCCGGTGCTCATCAAGGCCAGTGCAGGTGGCGGTGGCAAAGGCATGCGGGTGGTGGATGGCTCCGGCGACTTCGCTGCCGCCCTGGCCAGTTGCCAGCGCGAGGCCATCAACAGCTTTGGTGACGACGCTGTGCTGATCGAAAAATACGTGCAGCGCCCGCGCCATATCGAGATCCAGGTGTTTGGCGACACGCACGGCAACTACGTGCACCTGTTCGAGCGCGACTGCTCGGTGCAGCGCCGCCATCAGAAAGTGCTCGAAGAGGCCCCCGCGCCCGGCATGACCGAGGCCTTGCGTGCCCAAATGGGGGCCGCCGCCGTCGCCGCTGCCAAGGCGGTGAACTATGTGGGCGCCGGCACGGTGGAATTCATCGTGGAGCAGGCTGCTTACGACCAGCCCGAATCCATGCGTTTTTATTTTATGGAGATGAACACGCGCCTGCAGGTCGAGCATCCGGTGACGGAGGCGATTACGGGGCTGGATCTGGTGGAGTGGCAGCTGCGGGTGGCATCGGGCGAGCCTTTGCCCTTGGCGCAAGATCAGATCCGGATGCAGGGCCATGCCATTGAGGCCCGCATTTGCGCTGAAAACCCCGACAAGCAGTTTCTGCCAGCCACGGGCACCTTGCAGGTGTATCGCCAGCCCGCCAGCACTGCGTTCGAACGCGGGCCGGTGCGTGTGGATTCCGGTGTGGCGCAGGGCGACGTCATCAGCCCTTATTACGACGCCATGATTGCCAAGCTCATCGTGCATGGCGACACCCGGGAACAGGCGCTGGCGCGGCTGGACGAGGCCCTGGCGCAGACGCATATCGTGGGCTTGGCCAACAACGTCCAGTTCCTGCGCCATGTGGTGCAAAGCCCGTCTTTTAGCAAAGCCGAGCTGGATACCGGTCTGATTCCGCGCGAGGCCGCGGTATTGTTTGGGCAAGAGCGTGTGGGCCTGCCCTGGGCTGCAGCTGCTGCCGTGGCACATACGCTGTTGGCCGAGCGTGCCCGGCAGGGTGCAGACCCCTACAGCTGCACTGATGGCTGGCGCAGCCACGGCCTGACCCAGCGCCGCTTTGCCTTTGAATTCGGCGAGGAGCGGGTCGAGGCTGTGCTGACTTATTTGCACGACGGCGCGCTGCAACTGGCCGTGGGCGACATGGGTGGGGCGCTGTCTTTCACGCCTGTGGCCCAGGGTGTGGACCTGCAATTTGGCGGTCAGCGAGTCTTGGCGCAGGTGCACCGCTGGGGCGATATCGTGCAGGTGCATACGGCCGCAGGTGCCACCCAGATCACGTTGCTGGACCTGCTGGCGCACGCGGGCGACAGCGAACAGGAGGGCGGACGCCTCACCGCACCCATGCCTGGCAAAGTGGTGTCGTTTGCGGTGCAGGCCGGCGATACGGTCAAAAAGGGTCAGGCCCTGGCTGTTATGGAGGCCATGAAGATGGAGCACACCATCGCGGCACCGGCTGACGGCTGCGTGGCTGAGCTGCTCTACGCCCCCGGGGACCAAGTGGCCGAGGGGGCTGAACTTTTGCGCCTGGCCTGATGAAAATCACTTTTTGCTGCGCTGACACCACGCCTGGACCCTGGCTGGAGGGGCTGCGTGCTGCGATGCCCGGCGCTGAAGTGTCGCTGTGGTCGCCGGGTGCGCCCTTGGCGGATTACGCGGTAGTGTGGGCGCCGCCGCAAACCTTTATCGACGAGCAGCATCAGATCAAGGCCGTGTTCAACATCGGCGCCGGGGTGGACGCTTTGGTCAAGCTGCGCTGGCCGTCGCATTTGCCGGTGATACGGCTCGATGATGCCGGCATGGCTGTGCAGATGGCCGAATATGTGTGTCACGCGGTGATTCGGAACTTTCGTGAATTCGACCATTACGACCATGCCCAAACGTTGGGGCGTTGGGAGCAGCGCCCCGCACCCCGGCGCCAGGATTTCCCGGTGGGCGTGATGGGCCTGGGTGTTCTGGGCAGCCGTGTGGCCCATGCCCTGCAGGCCTTTGAGTTTCCGGTGTTGGGCTGGAGCCGCACGCCCAAAAGCCTGGCCGGCGTGAAGGTGTACAGCGGCGACGGCGAGTTTCAGGACTTTCTGGCGGGAACGCGCGTGCTGGTCAACCTGTTGCCCCTTACGCCCGACACCCGCGACATCATGAATCGCGACACGCTGTCGCGCCTGTTACCTGGTGCCTACCTCGTCAATGTGGCGCGTGGTGCTCACCTGGTGGATGAGGACTTGCTTGCGCTACTGGACAGCGGCCACATCGCCGGGGCCACGCTGGATGTGTTTCGTGCCGAGCCCTTGCCGCCCGAACACGCCTTTTGGCAGCATCCAGCGATCACGGTGACGCCCCACACTTCGGCCCGCACCCTGCGCGAGCAAAGCATCCACCAGATCGTCGGCAAGATCCGTGCATTGCAGCGAGGTGAGACGGTAGCGGGGCGCGTGGATACCCAGCTCGGCTACTGAGCGATGGGCCTGCAAAAGGCTCATTCCTCCGTTTTGTTTTCTCGTCCCAGCTGGGCAAACGGCAGGGTTTGCTTGACCAGCACCACAGTGCAGGGCGCTTCCATGGCGACCTTGATCGGCACGGTGGCCACAAAGCGCTGCATCTGCAGACCATGGGTGGCTGCGCCGATCACGATCATGCTGACGTTGTTGCCCTCGGCGTAGCGCAGCAGCGCCTGAGCCACATCGCCGGATTCAAGGACATGGTAGGAGGTCTGGTGACCCGTCAGGTTCAGGCCTTGGGTCCACTGCCTCAGCATGGCCAGCATGGCCCGGTGTACGCTGGTTTCGCTGGTGTCGTCGCTGGTTGCCCCTGTGGCGCTGCCGCTCACCACGGTGACGCAGGCCAGCCGTGCACCCGGGCGCAAACCGAGTGATCGACCCACCGCCTGGCGCAGTGAATACAGCGTGGCATCGGTCACATCGTGGTTGGGCACCGCCACCATGATGATGGGTACTTCGTCGATTTGCCGGGTGGGTAGCTGGCTGGGCTTGTACTGCATGCCCGCCGCCTTGATCCAGCGTTTGAAGTGCGTTCTGAAGCCCGTGCCGACCACGTTGCGCCCACGCGCCGTGACTTCGACCTGCTCGGGGTGCATCAGGTCAAACGCCAGGTGGGCCGCCGACGGGTAGCGTTGATCCGCCACCGGCTCCAGGCAACGCAAGATCACCTCCTGCAGCCATTCGGGCAAGTCGGGGCGCAACTTGCGTGGGGGTGTCGGGTCCATCCACAGCCGCTGGCGCAGGCCACCACTGGTGTGCGGGTTACCAAACGGCAGTTCGCCGGTAGCCAGCTCGTACAGCATCACGCCCAGGGCAAAAATGTCGCTGCGTGGGTCGCCCCGGATGCCCACCACCTGCTCGGGCGCCATGTAGATGGCTGATCCCACCGCCTTGCGCAGCTCTTCGGCCAGCAGATCCGGGTAGTGCGCATGAAAGCTCAGGCCAAAGTCCAGCAGCATGGCGGTGCCGTTTTCACGGATCAGCACGTTGGCGGGCTTCAGGTCCAGGTGCACCGCGTTTTGCTTGTGCATGCTGTGCAAGGCCGTGGCTACAGCGGTGCCCAGCTTGACAATGGTGCCCACCTCCGCGCCAGGCTCACCAGGTTGCGGCACCCAGTGCTCGATGGTGTTGCCCCGTACATATTCCATGACGAGGTAAGGCACGACGTCCAGGTCACCGGCGGCCACTAGCCTGGGTACATAAGGCCCGTGCAGCACCTGCATCATCTGGTGCTCGACTTCGAAGCTGACGATGTTTTCAGCCCCATCGCCCGCTGTCATGCGCGGCACTTTCATCACCATCTCGAAATTGGGCTCACGACCCCCGGCGTAATGCACGCGGTAAATCAGCGCCATGCCGCCGCTGTGGATGCAGTCCTCCACTAAAAAGCCGTCGATCTCGCGGCCAGATTCAATCAGTTTCATCGTCCACCCTCCAGGCGCTGGGCAAAGTGTTCCGGCATGCCGGCAGCCCTTATGCAGGCAGCGGCAGCGTTGTGGTCGTATTCGACCCGGTAAAAGGTGAGTTGCATGGCCGTGGTGTCGAACATGGCATACATGGCCCCGGTGCGGCCGTCACGCGGCTGGCCCACCGAGCCCACCGTGGCGATCCAGCTGCGGTGGCGCGGGGTAGGGACCGGCACCCCCGGGGTCGGCGCGAACGGCATGAGGTTGCGGCCCGCTCCCCGGTAGTACAGGGTCTGGTGGTGCACATGCCCGCCAAACACATGGCGCACGTCGGGGTGCCCATAGGGTGGTGCGACGGCGGCATCGAGGCTGGCGCTGGCCGCACGCTCGTTGTCCACATAACGCCACTGCGCGGGGGCATCGACGCTGGCATGCACCAGCAACACGGTCTGAGCCAGGTGCGTCAGCGGCAATTGCGCCAGAAACTGGCGTTGGTCCGGGCTAAGCTGCTCGTGCGTCCATTGGGCGCCTTCGTCACCACGGTGAGTGACCTTGCTGGGAGGTGCCACTGCCAACGCATCGTGGTTGCCCTGCAGCACGATGGCCCCCTGCTCAGCCAGAGCCATCACGCGCTGCACCACCTTGGCAGGCGATCCGCCATAACCCACCAAGTCACCCAGCAGGGCGATCTTGTTGGCGCCTGCTGCACTCGCATGTGCCAGGCAGGCCTCCAGCGCGTGACTATTGGCGTGGATGTCTGACATGAGAGCCAGCTTCATGATGTGTCTCCAATTTCTTTATCGCCAGACCTTAACCGACTCAGCCTAAAGCAATCTGACATCTGTCTGGTTTGTGGCTGATGCAGGAAAACGAGGGGCAAATGTTGGCGTCGCTACACTTTGCGGCTCCAATTTAGCTGCGTTGAGGTGTTACATGAGTTTGCCTGGCCGGGTCAGAATCGTCGACGTGGGCCCCCGTGACGGTTTGCAAAATGAGAAGCAGCCGGTGGCCACCCACGTCAAGGTGGAATTGGTGCACCGTTTGCAGGATGCGGGCCTGACCGAGATCGAAGTCACCAGCTTTGTCAGCCCCAAGTGGGTGCCCCAAATGGCGGATAACGCCCAGGTGATGGCCGGCATCCAGCGCAAAACTGGCGTGCGTTATTCGGTGCTCACGCCCAATCTGCAGGGTTTTGAGGCCGCGCTGGCCACCCAGCCCGACGAGATCGTGGTGTTTGGTGCGGCCAGTGAAGCTTTCAGTCAAAAAAATATCAACTGCAGCATGGCCCAGAGCATCGAGCGCTTTGCGCCCGTGGTGGCTGCCGCGCGCGCGGCAGGCATCCGGGTCCGCGGTGCGATGAGCTGCACCGTGGGCTGCCCCTACGAAGGTGAAGTGCCAGCCGAACGGGTGGCGCAGCTGGCAGGCATGATGAAAGACATCGGCGTTCAGCATGTGGGTGTGGCAGACACCATCGGCGTGGGCACACCGCTGAAGGTGCAGCGCGCCATCGAGGCCACCCTCAGGCACTACGGCGTGGACGAAGTGAGCGGCCATTTTCACGACACCTACGGCCAGGCGTTGGCCAACACCCTGGCGGCCCTGCAGCTGGGGGTGTGGCAGTTTGATACCTCGGTGGCTGGCCTGGGTGGGTGTCCCTATGCCAAGGGTGCCACCGGCAATGTGGCCACCGAAGACGTCGTTTACATGCTGCACGGCATGGGCATAGACACAGGCATTGATCTGGACCGGCTGGTTGATGCCGGTCAGTACATCAGCCAGGCCCTGGGTCGCGAGACGCAGTCGCGCGCGGCCCGCGCCCTGATCAACAAGCGCAAGGTTTGAATTGTCATGTGTGGTGCAGAAGTCAAACCCCTGCCTGAGGGTGTGCAACGCGTCGCCGCTTTTCTGGTGGCCGCGGGTCACTCCCAGGCGCCGGTCATGCTGGACGACGCTGCCCGCACCGCCCAGCAGGCCGCAGACGGCTTGGGCGTGGCGCTAGGCCAGATTGCCAAAAGCATCATCTTCAAACGCAAGCCCGACGAAGCGGCGGTGCTGGTGGTGACTGCGGGGGATCGGCGTGTGGACGAGAAAAAAGTGCAGGCCTGGGTCTGCACAGAGGGCCAGAAACTGGGGCGGGCAGATGCTGACTTCGTGAAAGGCAAGACCGGGTTTTCGATCGGCGGGGTGTCGCCCGTGGCCCACGCTCAGGTGCCCGTCACCTTGATCGATGAAAGCCTGTTTCGCTTTGAGACCATCTGGGCTGCTGCCGGCCACCCGCACGCTGTGTTTGCCTTGACGCCTGAAGAATTAAGGGCATTGACTGGCGCGCCTGTGGCGGATGTGGCTGCGGCTTAAAGTCGCCATCGATGACTTTCAAACTGAGCTCCACACAACATGAAGCACTGGCTCAAGCCGGCACTGCGATCGTTCAGCAGGCGGGCACTGTGCCGTCGCCCTGCGTATCGCGCTGCCGCATCGACGCGACCACCGGCTGGTGCGAGGGCTGCCTGAGAACCATCGACGAGATCACCGCTTGGGCCGGTTTGCCCGATGCTGGCAAGCGCATGGTCTGGCAGAAGCTATTGCACCGGCTTAAGTCAGTGCCGTCAGGTGTGGGAATCGCTGGCCAGCCAGGCGCGGCCCAAGGCCCACTCCAACAGCGTCGCGGTGGCCATCAGCATTGAGCCTAGCAGCAACATATGTGAGGCAGACCAGCCTTGTACCAGGGCCCAAAAGCTGCTCAGCCCGATCATCCGAAATAGCCAGAGCACGCCCTCACGCACCACGATGCGGTCTGCCAGCGCACCTTTGAGGTCCAGCACCCGCTGATTCAGCACTTGTTCACTGGCCAGCCAAAAAGGTTGAACCATGGCTAACAACAGCACGTGCAGCACATAAAAACCAGCCCAGCCCACGCTGGCCCCCAGCAGGCCGTGGGCCACGGCCACGCCGGCGGCGGCCAGCCCCATCCAGCGAACCCGGTTGCCGTCATGGCGATGGCGACGCAGGCCAAACAGCGCCAGTGCACCAGTCACCGTGGCGGCACTGGCCACCCAGCCGTAGTGACTGGTCTGGCCCAGTGACTGGACGGCGCCGCTGGCGCTGAGCACCATGCCCATGCCGAGCAAGCCAGATTCCAGAAAGTACAAGGGCAGGCATGCCGCAAATCCGGGCTGGCGCACCACCGCCCAGGGCGACGCCACACCCATGGCCGGTGTGTCAGGCAACCGCCGGCCCGCCCACCATGCACCCAAGAGCCCCATGACGGCATAACTGCGGTACACAGCGTTGGGGGATTCGTCGAGCCAGGTCAGCATGGCCGACACCACCGCCGTGGCGAGCAGGCTGGCCAACACCGTCAGCACCGTCACATGCGTGGCGTAGCTGTCTCGCTGCTCGTTGCTCAACAGGTTCAGCTCCATCCAGTGCCGTGCGCCCCAGCTCAGACCCAAAAATCCACCCATCGCCAAGGCCAGCACCAGCGGCTGTCCTTCGGCAAACCACAGCAGCAGGGCTGGGAGCACAAAAGCCGCCTGCACTTGGCGTGCTGTACGCCATTGCAGGCGCCGCCCCAGCACTAGTGGCACATTGATGCCGAGCATGGCGACGGTCAACATGCAGGCGGTGTATATCACCGACCCGGCCATGCCGCCCTGGGCAAAGACCAGCACGGCACCAAAGCCCGCCAGGGTGGAGAAAGCGCCCTGGCAGGCGATAAATGGCAGTAGGCGGCGTTCGAGGGAGCTGGGGTTCATCAGAGGCGGCAGGGCTGCACGGTTGTGGGCCCTCCTGGACATATCAATATGATGCAAACATTCTCGTCCACAGGAGCCGTCTCATGAAACACATCACCTTTTATCTCGATTTTATTTCGCCCTTTGCCTGGCTGGCGTTTGATGCCTTGCCGGACGTGTTGCAGGGCCACAGCTACCAGGTGACCTACAAGCCGGTGTTGCTGGGCGCGATCCTGCGGCACCACGGTCAGCTGGGGCCCGCTGAAATTCCGGCCAAGCGCGAGTGGACCTATCGCCATGTGTTGTGGCTAGGCCAAAAGCAGGGTCTGGAAATGCAGATGCCTGCGGCCCATCCTTTCAACCCGCTTCCCTTGCTACGGCTGGGCATCGCAGCCCACGCCCAGGGTTTGCCCAACCGATTTGTCTGTGAGAGCCTGTTTCGTCATGTGTGGCAGGGTGGGCTGGATGTGCTGGACCCCCGGCGACTGGAGGCCTTGCAGGCGGCCCTGCCTGCGGTGCTCGATCCCAATGGCGCCGAGGTCAAGACCCTGTTGCGGGCCCACACCGATGATGCGATTGCCCGAGGTGTATTCGGTACGCCTGGTTTTGAGGTGGATGGCAAGATGTTCTGGGGGCTGGACGCGCTGCCCATGCTGCGTGACTATCTCGATGGCAATCCCTGGTTTGATGGCCCCGATTGGGCAGCAGCTGCTCAGCGGCCCAGTGGATTGAAGTCGGCTTGACGTTAGCCCAGCCACTTTGTGACGGGGAAAGACCCCAAATTTCATATCCGGTGTAAGGCGTTCTCAGTACTTACCCTAATGCTCAGGCCAGGCACGTCCTATAAAAACCGAACGTAAGTCCATCATTTGCCGCATTAAGAAAAAATATATAAGGGTTACTACTAGGTTTGTAAGTTCCGAGTTGAAAGTGAGCGATTGAACCCCCACCGGCTGTCAGAAAGCCGTCAGAACCCCTCGCCATAGTCCGCACCCAAGTGCCGGGTTGCGGCGCCCACTTTTTAACGTTGGAGACTATTTATGGCATCAGCTGACGCGATTCGGCCCATGAGTGCAGAAGAGAAGAAGGTGATCTTCGCTTCTTCACTGGGCACAGTGTTCGAGTGGTACGACTTCTATCTGTACGGTTCTTTGGCAGCCATCATTGCCAAGCAGTTCTTCAGTGGACTGGATGAAGGTTCTGCCTTCATTTTTGCCTTGCTGGCCTTTGCTGCCGGCTTCATCGTGCGCCCCTTCGGCGCGCTGGTGTTCGGTCGCCTGGGCGACATGATTGGCCGCAAGTACACCTTCCTGGTCACCATCCTGATCATGGGTGCATCCACCTTCATCGTGGGTATCCTGCCTAACTACGCCAGCATTGGCGTTGCCGCTCCCGTCATTCTGATTTGCCTGCGCTTGCTGCAAGGTTTGGCATTGGGTGGCGAGTACGGTGGTGCTGCTACCTACGTGGCTGAACACGCTCCCGCTGGCCGTCGCGGTGCTTACACCGCCTGGATCCAGACCACTGCTACTCTGGGTCTGTTCCTGTCCCTGATGGTGATTCTGAGCACCCGTACCATCATCGGCGAGGATGCCTTTGCCGAGTGGGGCTGGCGCGTTCCGTTCATCGTCTCGGTCATCATGCTGATCATTTCGGTCTACATCCGTCTTAGCATGAACGAGTCGCCCGCTTTCGTGAAAATGAAGGCCGAAGGCAAGACCTCCAAGGCACCCCTGTCCGAATCTTTCGGTCAGTGGAAAAACCTGAAGATCGTGATCCTGGCTCTGGTGGGTTTGACCGCTGGTCAAGCTGTGGTCTGGTACTCCGGCCAGTTCTACGCCCTGTTCTTCCTGACCCAGGCCCTGAAGGTGGACGGTGCTACCGCCAACATCATGGTCGCTGTCTCGCTGATCATCGGCACGCCGTTCTTCATCGTGTTCGGTTCGCTGTCTGACAAGATTGGCCGTAAGCCCATCATCTTGGCAGGTTGCTTGCTGGCTGCTTTGACCTACTTCCCAGTGTTCGAAGCGTTGACCAAGGCTGCCAATCCTGACCTGGCTGCTGCTCAAGCATCGTCCAAAGTGGTTGTCGCTGCTGACCCCGCTGAGTGCTCGTTCCAGTTCAACCCCACTGGCACCAAGAAGTTCACTTCTTCTTGCGATATCGCCAAGCAACGTCTGGCTGGCGCTTCTGTGAGCTACTCCAACGAAGTGGCTGCTGCTGGTACCCCCGCCATCATCAAGGTCGGCGAGACCGTGGTGAACGTGAAGTACTCTGCTGAAGACATCGCTGCTGCCAAGGCCAAGGCCGAGGAAAAGCTGGCTGCCCTGAACGCAGCTGAACCCAAGGATGCCAAGGCCATCGAAGCTGCCACCAAGTCTGTCAAAGACCTGAGCAGCGAGAAGACCGCCAGCGGTGCATTGCTGGGTTCCAACCTGGGCGCTGCCCTGAAGGCTGCTGGCTACCCCGCCAAAGCTGACATGGCCAAGTTCGACAAGGTCACCGTCATCATCATCCTCACCTACCTGGTGATCCTGGTGACCATGGTGTACGGCCCGATTGCCGCCATGCTGGTGGAAATGTTCCCAACCCGCATCCGCTACACCTCCATGTCTCTGCCCTACCACATCGGTAACGGCTGGTTCGGCGGCTTGCTGCCCACCACGGCCTTCGCTATCGTGGCGCAGACCGGTAACATGTACAACGGCTTGTGGTACCCCATCATCATCGCCGGTGCAACGGTGGTAATTGGTGGCTTGTTCATCAAGGAAACCAAAGACGTGGACATCTTCGCCAACGACTGATGTTGGTCGCCGCACGGTAAATGCGTGCGGCATTTGATGAAGGGCCCTGCCACAATCGCAGGGCCTTTTGTCAAGTTGAGTTTGGTTTTATTTAAGGAGTGTTAGACATGGTGAAGATCTTTATCGGTTTTGTAGTTTTTGCGGCCCTGGCGCTGTTCGTGATCATGAAGGGTGGCGACAACCTGGACATGGGTGGCGAAAAGCACGGTGCTGATGCGGTGCATGTGGATGAAAAGAAACCCGCTGAAGCTGCCCCTGCTGCAGCTCCCGCTGCAGCACCTGCCGCTGAGCCAGCGCCCGCCAAGTAAGTCTTTCTGACCTATGGCCACAAAGGGCCGCCCGCAATACCTGCAGGCGGCCCTTTGCTATTTGTGGCCTGGCTCAACGCTGCAGGCCAATCCCGCTACGATGATGGCCCTTTAGCTCAGCGCTCCTACTCATGTCCAACGGCCTCATACGCATACGCGGCGCACGTCAGCACAACCTCAAAAATCTGGATCTGGATATAAGAACGGGCGAGTTGACGGTGGTGACCGGGCCCAGCGGCTCGGGCAAGTCCAGCCTGGTGTTCGACACGCTGTACGCCGAAGGCCAGCGCCGCTACGTAGAAACCTTCAGCGCCTACGCACGGCAGTTTCTGGATCGGATGGACAAGCCGGCGGTCGACAAGGTGGAGGGCGTCCCTCCGGCGATTGCCATCGATCAGACCAACCCGGTGCGATCTTCCCGGTCGACCGTGGGCACCATGACAGAGCTGAATGACCACCTCAAGCTCTTGTTCGCCCGTGCAGGCCAGTTGTTTGACAAGGCAACGGCGTTGCCTGTGCGCCACGACAGCCCCGAGACCATCTATGCCGAACTGCTGACGCGCACGCAGCTCGGTGACCCGCGGCTGGTGCTGACCTTTGCGGTCGAGTTGCCGGCCAAGAGCACGCCGCAAGACATCGAGCAGTGGTTGTCTGCGGCGGGCTTTACCCGCGTGCAGGCCGAGCGGCTGGTGGGTGACGTCAAGGTGCTGGATGTGGTGGCCGACCGGCTGCGCATGGGCAATGCCGAGAAGGTGCGGGTCATGGAGGCTATTGAGCTGTGCCTGAAGCGCGGTATGGGCCGCATGACGGTGCATGTGTTGCCTTTTGACCCAGACAGTGACACTGCCCCCGAGACCTGGAAGTTCTCTACCGGCCTGCACTGCCCCGAAAGCGACATTCGCTACGCCGAGCCCATCGCGTCGATGTTTTCTTTCAACTCGGCCGTCGGCGCCTGCGATACCTGCCGGGGCTTCGGCCGGGTCATCGGCGTGGATTACGGGCTGGTGATTCCCAACGACAAGCTCACTTTGCGTTCGGGTGCCATCAAGCCGATGCAGACGCCCGCCTGGCAGGAGGCGCAAGACGACCTGATGCGCCACGCCGAGGATGCCGGCATCCCGCGCGACACGCCTTGGTACAAGCTCACGCCTGAGCAGCAGCACTGGGTGATCAATGGTTCACCCCACTGGAATGGCAAGTGGAACCAGCACTGGTTTGGCGTCAAGCGCTTTTTTGAATACCTGGAAACCAAGGCTTACAAGATGCACATCCGTGTGCTCTTGTCCAAATACCGCAGCTACACCGAATGTCCGGACTGCCGGGGCGCCCGTCTCAAGACGGAGAGCCTGCTTTGGCGAGTGGGCACCAAGGCGGATGCGGATGCGGTCTTGGCCGTAGAAAAGCGCTTCATGCCCGTGGGCGCGAAGTGGACCCGCGCTCAGCTCGAAAACCTGCCGGGCTTGAGCCTGCACGACATGATGATCATGCCGCTGGATCGGCTGCGGCTGTTTTTTGATCGGCTGTCGGGGGGCATGGGGCAGGCCTCGTCGGTAGACGCCCCCCGCACCGACGCAGATCGTCTCAGCACTGGCCCAAACGCCGAACAAAAAGCGCTGAAGCTACTGCTTGAGGAAATCACCACCCGGCTGAAGTACCTGTGTGATGTGGGCATCGGCTACCTGACGCTGGACCGGCAAAGTCGCACCTTGAGTGGCGGCGAGGTGCAGCGCATCAACCTCACCACGGCCCTGGGCACTTCGCTGGTCAATACCCTGTTTGTGCTGGATGAGCCCAGCATCGGCCTGCATCCGCGCGACATGCATCGCATCATCGAAGCCATGCGGCGCTTGCGCGATGCGGGTAACACCCTGGTGGTAGTGGAACATGATCCCGCCGTCATGCTTGCCGCCGACCGCATGATCGACATGGGCCCTGGCCCGGGTGAGCGCGGCGGCAACATTGTGTTTGACGGCAGCACGCAGGACCTGCGCAGCGCCGACACCCTGACCGGCGCCTACCTGGGGGCGCGCAAGCAGGTGGGCATGGGCCTGCGACGGCTGGTGGCCGAGAACACCCCGCGTTTGATTTTGGAAGGCGCGCGCGACCACAACCTCAAAAATGTGTCGGTTGATATCCCGCTGCAACGCCTGGTCACCGTGACTGGCGTCAGTGGCTCGGGCAAATCCACGCTGGTGCAGGACGTGCTGGCACCAGCCTTGTTGCGCCATTTCGGCAAGGCCACCGAAACCCCAGGCGCCTTTGATCGTCTGCTGGGGGCAGACCTGCTGAGCGATGTGGTGTTTGTGGACCAGTCGCCCATCGGCAAGACGGCACGTTCCAATCCGGTGAGTTATGTCGGGGCTTGGGACGCCATCCGCGAGATTTTTGCCAACGCGCCCTTGGCCCGCGAACGTGGTTACACCGGCAGCAAGTTCAGCTTCAACAGTGGCGACGGGCGTTGCCCCAGCTGTGGCGGCTCGGGCTTTGAGCATGTCGAGATGCAGTTCTTGAGTGATGTGTACCTGCGTTGCCCGGACTGCGACGGCAAGCGCTACCGGCCCGAGATTCTGGAGATCACCATCGAGCGCAAGTTGCTCGGGGCGGCCGTGGCGGGTGCCCAGCTGCCCGATGCCCATCCCGCCAGCTTGCAGGCCCGAGTGCTGAGCCTGAATGTGGCCGATGTGCTGAACCTCACAGTGAGCGAAGCCGCTGCCATTTTTGCAGCCGACCGGGATGTGATACGCGCTTTGCAACCGATTGTGGATGTGGGCCTTGAGTATGTGCGCTTGGGCCAGCCTGTTCCCACGCTGAGCGGCGGCGAGGCCCAGCGCCTCAAACTCGCCGGCTTTCTGGCGGACGCTGCCAAAAGCGCCACTGCCAGCCGGCAGGCGGTGGCTCGGCGCGGTGTGCTTTTCATGTTTGATGAGCCCACCACGGGCCTGCACTTTGACGACATCGCCAAGTTGATGCGCGCTCTGCGCAAGCTGCTGGATGCGGGTCACAGCCTGCTGGTCATCGAGCACAACCTGGACGTGATTCGTGCGAGTGATTGGCTGATCGACCTGGGGCCCGAAGGAGGCGAGGGCGGCGGCGAAATCGTGGTGGTCGGCACCCCCGAGGATGTGCGCCGCCACGCCAGCTCGCACACCGGGCTGGCTCTGCGCGAGTACGACAGCGCCCTGGGTGCGGGAGTGCACACTGTGCGGGAGCCGCGCGCCGCCTGGGCGCCGGTGGTGGACTCATCGATCCAGATCGTCAATGCGCGTGAGAACAACCTCAAGTCACTGAACGTGAGCATTCCGCGCGGCAAGTTCAACGTGATCACTGGCGTCAGCGGTTCGGGCAAGTCCACCTTGGCCTTTGACATCCTGTTCAACGAGGGGCAGCGTCGCTATCTGGAAAGCCTCAACGCCTATGCCCGCTCCATCGTGCAGCCTGCTGGCCGGCCTGAAGTGGACGCGGTCTACGGCATACCACCCACCGTGGCCATCGAGCAGCGGCTCAGCCGGGGCGGGCGCAAGTCCACCGTGGGCACGACGACAGAGGTGTGGCACTTTCTACGCCTGCTGTACGTCAAGCTGGGCACCCAGCACTGCGTCAAAGACGGCGCCGCCGTGGCGCCCCAGACGCCAGACAGCATTGCCGCTCAGCTGATGAAGACCTTCAGGGGCCAGCATATTGGCTTGCTGGCGCCTTTGGTGATGAACCGCAAGGGCGTTTACACCGAGCTCGCCGATTGGGCCCGGCCGCGCGGCTACACCCACCTGCGTGTGGACGGTAACTTTGTACCGGTCACGCCCTTTGCCCGGCTGGACCGTTTCAAGGAGCACACCATCGAGCTGCCGGTGATGAGCCTGGACATCCACCCCGGTGCAGAAACCGCCCTGCGCGAGGCCTTGTCGGCAGCACTGGTGCACGGCAAGGGCGTGGTGCATGTGCTCAGCGACCTGGGCGCCTTGCAAGAGGCGATGGATGATGGCTTGCCCACGGCCCAGATAGGCAAGCTGCAGGTGTTCTCGACCAAACGCGCTTGCCCGACCTGCAGCACCAGCTATGCCGAGCTGGACCCGCGTCTGTTTAGTTACAACAGCAAGCACGGCTGGTGCCCTGACTGTGTGGGCACCGGTGTGGCGCTGACCAAAGAGCAACGCAAGGTCTTTGATGACTCTGTGCGCGACGATGACAACAAGGGCCGCGAGCAGACCTTTGCCGAGCCTGAGGTTGATGATTTGGTGGATTCCGTCTGCCCTCGTTGTGCAGGCACCCGGCTGAACTGGGTCGCCCGAGCGGTGAAGTTTGCCGATGTTGGCATTACCGACATTGCCCGTCTGTCGGTGACCGATATTCGCCATTGGGTGGAAACCCTGGCCGAGCCCGAGCGCCTGAGTGCGCGCGAGGCGGATATCGCCCGTGACCTGATCCCCGAAATCAAGAGCCGGCTCCTGTTTTTGGAAGAAGTTGGTTTGGGCTATCTCACGCTGGACCGTGGTGCCCCCACGCTCAGTGGTGGCGAGGCCCAGCGCATACGCCTGGCTGCCCAGTTGGGCAGCAATCTGCAGGGCGTTTGCTATGTGCTGGACGAGCCCACCATCGGCCTGCATGCGCGCGACAACAAGATCCTGCTGGGCGCCCTGCAAAGCCTGAGTGACAAAGGCAACACTCTGGTTGTCGTGGAGCACGACGAAGACACCATCCGCCATGCCGACCACCTGATCGACATCGGCCCCAGCGCCGGCAAGCGCGGTGGCCGGCTGGTGGCCCAGGGTTCAGTGGCCGATCTGGAAGGTGCGGCAGATTCCCAAACCGGTCGCTATCTGCTGCACGCGATGAGACATCCGATGCAGCCGCGCCGAACTGTGGTGGTTTCTACGCGGGGCGATGAGGCGGAACCAGCTGGGGCAGAACAATTGGGGTCGGATCCCGATTTCGCACAGCGAAACTCGGGCTCTGACCCCAATTGTTCGGTATCCGACCCCATTGGTTCTGACCCCAATGGTTCAGATGCGCAAAGCGTGCCCGAGCTCAGCTGGCTCAGCCTCAGAGGCGCCCACCTCCACAACCTGCAGGATGTCAATGTCGAAGTCCCCCTCAAACGCCTGGTCGCCATCACCGGTGTGTCGGGTTCGGGCAAATCAACGCTGGCCCGTGAGGTGTTGTTGGCCAATGTGCAAACAGCGGTCACCAAGCGCAGCACCAAGGCGGGTCGGGATGCGCTAGCTGCCGGTGAACAAATACATTGGGTGGGCTGCGCGTCGGTGTCCGGATACGAGCCGGTGGACCGTGTGCTGGAGGTCGATCAAACGCCCATTGGCAAGACGCCGCGTAGCTGCCCCGCCACCTACATCGGCTTTTGGGACACCATCCGCAAACTCTTTGCCGACACCCTGGAGGCGCGGGCGCGGGGTTACGCCGCCAACCGCTTTAGCTTCAATACCGGCCCAGGCCGTTGCCCCAGCTGCGAAGGGCAGGGCATACGCACCATCGCCATGAGCTTTTTGCCCGACGTAAAGGTGAAGTGCGAAACCTGCCATGGCGCGCGCTTCAACCCGGAAACGCTGGCGGTTACCTGGCGTGGCAAGAACATCGGCGATGTCCTGAATATGGAGGTGGACGAAGCAGTCGACTTTTTTGCCAGCATGCCCAACATCAGCCACCCCTTGCAGTTGCTCAAGGACGTGGGTCTGGGTTATCTCACCCTGGGCCAGCCTTCGCCCACGCTGAGCGGTGGCGAGGCCCAGCGCATCAAGCTGGTGACCGAGCTGAGCAAGGTGCGAGACGACATCACGCGGCGTGGCCAGAAGGCACCGCACACCCTGTATGTGCTGGACGAGCCCACCGTGGGCCTGCACATGGCCGACGTGGAAAAGCTCATCCATGTGCTGCATCGGCTGGTCAACGGCGGCCACAGCGTGGTCGTTATTGAGCATGACCTGGACGTGATTGCCGAAGCCGACTGGGTCATAGACCTGGGGCCGGACGGTGGCGCTGCGGGTGGCCGCATCGTTGCCGCCGCCCCACCCGAGGCCGTCGTCGCGCTGAGTACGCACACGGGATTGGCGATTCAATCTGTGCTGCAACGCGGGTCCGCATGATCACCTTTTACAACCCCGTACATGCCCAGCACCAGGGCCAATATGAGATGTTTCGTGGCCAGATGGTGCCTTGTTTCGAGGTGCCGGCGCGGCAAGACCTGGTCTTGGCCGAGCTGCAACGACGTGGCCTAGGGGAGGTGCAAATGGCAGAGCGTATCGACGCGCCCGCGCTGGGTACCGTCCACAGCCCTCGCTACCTCGACTTTCTGGCGCACGCATGGGAGGAGTGGGTGGCCATGGACCCGGCCAACGCCCAGCGTGATGCGCTGGCCTCGGTCTGGCCCGGGCGCGGCTTGCGTACCGATGTGCTGCCGGCCAACTTCGCCGCCCGGCTGGGGCACTTTTCGTTCGATGCGGGCAGCCCGCTCACTGCGGGCACCTGGGCAGCGGCACGTGCGGGCGCCGACTGTGCGTTTGCCGCGGCCAATGCGGTGCTGGCTGGGGGTAGGTCTGCTTTTGCCCTGTCCCGCCCGCCAGGGCACCATGCCGGCGCTGATTTTTTGGGCGGCTACTGCTTCTTGAACAACGCCGCTTTGGCGGCGCAGCACCTGCGTGATGGTGGTGTGGAGCGCGTCGCCGTCTTGGATATCGACTACCACCATGGCAACGGCACTCAGGCTATTTTTTATGATCGGCCCGACGTGTTTTTTGCCAGCGTCCACGGCGACCCACGCACCGAGTACCCGTTTTTTCTGGGTTACGCTGATGAGACCGGCACTGGCCTGGGGCAGGGGGCTAACCTGAATCTGCCGTTGCCTCGGGGCACCAACTTCGCCGCGTGGTCAGCAGCGCTGGAGACTGCGCTTGACGCCATCCAGAAGTTTGGCGCGCAAGCGCTGGTGCTGTCGCTGGGCGTGGACACCTTTGCAGGTGACCCGATCTCTGGCTTCACCCTGCAAAGCGAGGACTACCTGCGCGTGGGCGAACGCCTGGCCGCAGCCGGCCTGCCCACAGTGTTTGTGTTTGAAGGCGGCTACGCGGTTGACGACGTGGGCATCAACGCAGTGAATGTGCTGGAAGGGTTTGCACGGCGGGCTTAACCCGCGCTTCCCAGCGCCAGCCCCGCATGCTCGCGCAGGCGACCTTTGCGTTAGTCCGTCGATGGAAAGTTGGTTAAAGTATTCGTATGGCACCCACCATTGTTCGCGACGGGCAGTTCCGTCTCTTTTTCTTTTCGCGTGAAGAGCTGCGTATTCATGTGCATGTTGCGCACGCCGATGGTGAAGCTAAGTTCTGGTTGACTCCTCAAGTTGTGTTAGCCAACCATACGGGTCTTTCTGCGATGCAAATTCGTCAAGCGCAAGTTGTAGTCTGTGCGCATTTAAAGGAGATTCAGGATGCCTGGAACCACCATTTCGGCGGCTGAGGTTACCCACATCTCGAAGCACGGGTTTTGGCTTTTACTTGGCGACGAAGAGCTACTTGTGCCGTTTGACCAATTCCCCTGGTTTCGAAAGAGCACGATTGAGCAAATCTCAGACGTTCAATGGCCTACCCCTGACCATCTCTATTGGCCCGAGCTAGATATTGATTTGTCGGTGCAGTCGATACGCAATCCAGCAGCCTTCCCACTGGTGTCTGGCGCATCTAACTAATAGATGCTCGCCAAGGGCATTCAGCATCAGGTTGTCGCCAAGCGGCGATTTCTGTCCGCCGTGTAGCGCCAACGTTAGTCCGCCAAGACGAAGTTAATTAACGTACCCGAATGGTCGTTCTGTGTCATCAATGTCGGTGAATAGGTCTACTACCTGGTGTCTTGCCTACTGCGGCTAAGCGCTCAAGGCAGGGGTGTGTCCATCATCAACCCGCGCTTCCCAGCGCCAGCCCCGCATGCTCGCGCAGCGGGTGGAAGTGGATCTTGGGGAAGCGCTCCTGGGCCAGGCGCACGTCGTAGGGGCTGGTGCACAAATAGGCCAGGGTGTCTGCCGCATCCCGCGCCATGCGCATCGGGTAGGCGTTGACGAAGGCGGTCAGCTCGGCTGGGGTGTCGGCCGTGATCCAGCGGGCACCCGTGTACTGGCAGCCTTCCAGGCGGATATCGGCGTCGTATTCGCCCTTCAGGCGGTGTTGCACCACTTCGAACTGCAGTTGTCCTACGGCACCCAGCAGCATGTTGCCGCCCATTTCGGGCTTGAAGACCTGAATCGCACCTTCTTCGCCCAGCTGGGCCAGGCCCTGTTGCAGTTGTTTGGTGCGCAGGGGGTTTTTGAGCACCACGGTCATGAACAGCTCGGGGGCAAAAAAGGGCAGGCCAGTGAATTGCAGGTTCACCGAGCCGTCGGTGATGGTGTCTCCCAGCTGCACACCGCCATGGGTGGTGAAGCCCACGATGTCGCCCGCGTAAGCCTCTTCCACGGCCTCGCGGCGCTGGCTCATGAAGGTCACCACGCTGGTGGGGCGCAGCTCTTTGGCCGTGCGCATCACCTTGAGCTTCATGCCTGGCGTGTATTTGCCCGAGGCCATGCGCACAAAGGCGATGCGGTCGCGGTGGTTGGCGTCCATATTGGCCTGCACCTTGAACACCACGCCGCTGAAGGCGTCGTCTTCAGGCTTGACCTCTTGCACCAGCGGCTGGCGGTTGACCAGGGTGGTGCTGGTGCGGCTTTGCGGGCTCGGTGCCAGGTCGACCAGGGCGTCCAGCACTTCCATCACACCAAAGTTATTCACACCAGAGCCAAAGAACACAGGCGTTTGCTTGCCGGCCAGGAAGGCCTCGTGGTCCCAGGCGGGCGAGGCGCAGGTGGCCAGTTCCATGCTCTCCATGGCGGTGGTCCATTCGTGGCCAAAGCGCCGCTCCAGCGATGCGGCGTCACTCAGCGGCACGGTATCAAAGTCTTGCGGGCGACGCTCGCTGCCACTCTCGAACACGGTCATGGCCTGGGTGCGCAGGTTCACGATGCCGCCAAACAGCTTGCCCTGGCCCACGGGCCAGGTCATGGGCACGCAAGGCATGCCCAGCTCGCGCTCGATCTCGTCCAGGATGTCGAGCGGCTCGCGCACTTCGCGGTCCATCTTGTTGACAAAGGTGATGATGGGCGTGTCGCGCTGGCGGCACACCTCGATCAGGCGGCGAGTTTGGGCTTCAACACCATTGGCGGCGTCGATCACCATCAGGGCCGAGTCCACGGCGGTCAGCACACGGTAGGTGTCTTCGCTGAAGTCCTTGTGGCCGGGGGTGTCGAGCAGGTTGATGACGTGGTCGCGGTACAGCATCTGCATCACGGACGAAGCCACCGAGATGCCGCGCTGCTTTTCAATCTCCATCCAGTCGGAGGTGGCGTGGCGCGAGGCCTTGCGCGCCTTGACCGAGCCTGCAATCTGAATCGCACCTGAAAACAGCAGGAGCTTTTCGGTCAACGTGGTTTTACCGGCGTCCGGGTGGGAAATGATGGCAAAGGTGCGGCGGCGGCGGGTTTCGGAGGCGTAAGACACAGATGTTTTCCAGAAGTGAGCCCAGGGCGCGCAGGCAGACCCTGGGCCAGGACCGGGCGCCACAGAGGCGCGCCAAGCCTGCAGATTTTACGGGTGGCCCAGCCGATCGAAGATAGATCGGTCCAGATCTGACAGTAATACGCTAAGGCGACGAGGGGCGCTGTTTCCAGCCAAAGTGACGTGATTCCATATTGCGACACTTTATTTGTCGCAATACTTCTTGTGCGTCGATTAAAGTGACCCGGTTGGCAGCGAACATCCCTTTATTCGCCACAACCTGTGCCCGCTGTCCTTCATCGACGTTCCGCAGCAGGCCTATGTAGACGCCATGATCGGTGTTTACGAACTCAACCGTGTCGAACTCTTGCGTGATGTCTTCGTATGGGCCTATGAACGGTCTTGCCAGCAGTATGTGGCGGTTAAACAGAACCTGGTACTCCCGGACATTTTCCGCCTGCGTTAACGCCAAGCATTGGCCGAAGTTGTTGCAGGCATCGTCAAAAATGATGAAGCCGCGAGTCGGGATGTTGTCGGTGGCAAGATGCCGCCCACGGTGGCAGAGCCGGACAGAGAGCATTTCATTCAATTGGTCTTGGAGGGGTTTGCCGCGCTGCATCCCGGTAATGCTGTTCGCTTTGGAATCAGGCCATTAGAACTTGCCGCGTGGCGTGAAAAACAGGTTGTTGCCAGTGACTGAACACCAAGCGGTCAGCTAAGCAAACGCGGTTAAGCATGGGCTGAAGAGGGTACTGCAGCGATGGGCGGTACGCGAACTGATGCCCGCATTCACCGAACTGTTGCGAGATGAAACCGAGCTCAGCGTTCGGTGGCTACCCGTGGACCCGGCAGACCGGCGCGAGGAGTACATGGACGCGGTGGAGCAAGTAAGCGTTCAATGCACCAAGACGCTCCTCACCCAAATTCTGGGTGAATTGGTCAGGAGTGACACGGATATTTAGTCGTCCCTTACATGGACGTCTCCAGGAAAGCAAGATTTGGCAATGTGATGTTTCAAAGGGTTTGCAGCCTTACATACGGCCTATTTGTGCTGGTTGTTAGGCAGCTGGCCCTGATGGCATTCGCGGATAGAGTTCCCACCTGCAAATCGAGCTGAATGCTCTGGACGACTATCGGATTGTCTCTACCCAGGTTTGACCTTTTGGTCCATCACTTTGCTTCTTGCATGCTCTCCTTAAAACGATTCCTTGTTTTGGTTGCTCAAAATCAGTTTGACAATGTCAGGCAGCAGCAGGTTCTACCGGGTTCCATCTGAGCAGGTCAAAGGATTGCCCCTTGGTAAGCAATGCCCATGCTGTTCGCGCCAACTTATTGGCCAGCGCCGCGACCACCACGCTGTAAGGCCGACGCTGCAGCAGCCGATCTATCCAGCCACTTCGTTGACTTCTGGCAATGACCGCACGGGCCCCGTGCATCAGCATGGTGCGCACATAAGGGTCACCCCGTTTGGAGATTCCCAGTTGCCGAATCTTGCCACCGGTGCCCGTTTGGCGGGGAGTCAAGCCCAACCAGGCCGCAAATTGCCTGCCCGAATCAAAGCTGCTCAGATCTGTGGCAGTGGCCACCAGTACCGTCGCGGTCAAAGGACCAATGCCGGGGATGGCCTGCAGAGCCTGCATTTGCTGATTTTGCTTGACCAGCGCTGCCAATCGTTTATCCAATTGATCGATGTCTACCTGCAAGCCATCAATGCGTTTGAGCTGGTCTTGCAAGCTAATCACCAGCACTGTGGGCAGCCTAGATTGCTCTTGTGCTTTGGCCAGTTCGTCCTGAATGCGCTGCAGCAAAAGACGATGACCTTCCGGCAGGGCTATCCCAAATTCGTACAGCAGGCCACGCAGCGCATTAGTTTGCATGATCCGCATCTTCATGAGTTGCGCGCGAATCCGGTGCAAAGCTAGGCAGGCCTGCTGTTGCTCACTCTTGACCGGCACAGCCTTGATGTGCGGCTGCTGGGCAGCCACCCAGATAGCCTGGGCATCACGCGCATCAGTTTTATCGCGCAAAACAAAAGGGCGCACATGATTGGCTGGCAGCAGTTTCACTTCGTGCCCCATGGCTTGCAAGGCTCTGGCCCAGTGGTGTGCACCGCCGCAGGCCTCCATGGCCACGAGCGATTGTTTGCGGTTGGCAAAGAAGGCAGACACTTTTTCGCGTTTGATCTTGTGTCGTTCCATCTCTCCGGTCTCCGGATCCACGCAGTGGAGTTGAAACACGTTCTTGGCGATATCCATTCCAATGACTGGCAAGTTTGCGGAAGATTGCATGGCTGGGTCTCCGGTTTTCAAGTGGTTTCGACGAACTTCCACTTTGGCACATTAGTGCCGTTGCCGCGAGACCCCCGACTGTTCAAGGTTCATGGGCTCTCGCTGGCTCCAGCACGGTAGGTGGAGACGTCCATGCCATCTGCAAAATTCATTTCAAGCCAGCACCCAACACTGATCTGAGTTTTGCAGTCGATTGCGACCCAAGATTTTGGCCAATTTCTCAAACATTCCCGCCAAACCCCATGCCTGCAACAGGCACAACAAAAGGCCCAGACCTTTCTTGACGATCATGCGCAGCAGCCAGCGGATGTTGTAACCCGCTGCGCACAGCACCGCGTGCAGCGCATCACCCTCTGAGCCCTTGAGGTGGCAGCGATTCATCCTGTGCTCAGTCTTGAGGTGTCCGATGATCGGCTCGATCGCCTGGCGTCGTTTGAGCAGCCTGCGCTCTTCATTTGTCAGCCGCTTGTCCTTGCCCCGGTGTTTGATCTCAATATCCGGGTTGTCCTTGTCCACACCCCGGTAGCCCAGGTCTGCGTACACCACCTCAGGCCTGACTTCCATGTCCTGCATCAGGATCGTGCTTTGCTCGATTTGCTCGTGCATCGTGTGTCCGTCATACGGGTTACCCGCAAAGCTCCTGGCTCCCACAATCAGATTACCCTTGAGCGTCATGGCCAGACCGACCTTGACTCCAAACTCGTAGGGATTGCGGCTCTTACCCTTGCTGATGCACTCGACCTCTGGCGCATGCCAGCTGTAGAGCTTGGCACGGTTGTCCAGCGCTTTGCGGCTGGCCGTCTGCGCAACCAAGCGTTTGGCTTTGTCCAGGGTCTGACCCAGTGTTTCCTGCACGGCTTGGCTGAGCGTGGTCATCTTGCGAGCCACCTCGCGCTGTAACCGTCCAACGATGGTGCGCTGGCGAGTGATGACTTTGCGCATGCGTTTGAACTGGCGGGCATGGGCGTAGCGCCCAGCCTTGTAGCCCAGTAGTTGACCTTCTTTGGCGTAGGTTTGTTTGAGCTCGATGCCATGGGCTTTGGCCACCTCGACCACCTTGGATCGGGCGGCTTCCAGCAACTTGCTGTCGGTGGGGTGTGCAATGGCCTTCTCTTGCACGGTGGAGTCCACGATCACGCGGGTGAATTCCTTCTTGGCGATGAGCTTGAGGGTGACAGCCACTTGCATGGTGTGGGCCAGCAGTTCTTCCACGCCTTCTTCGCCGAGAAGCTTACGAAAGCGCCCCAGTTGTGTGGGGTCGCATGGCCACTGGTGCTCAAAGTACTCGTTGCCTGAGAAGTATTGCCAAGTGGGGGTCTCGCCCCAGCGCTGGATCACGTCTTCGTCACTCTCATTGAACGCATGCTTGAGGTACAGCAGCGCCACCATCAGCCGGGTAGGCAGACGAGGTCGGCCAGCGTTGGAGATGCCGCCACCGGCAACCACAGAGACTGGACCCAACAAATCCAAGTCCTCGATCTTCTTGCCCGCCTTGACTTGCCGGGCCCAGCGTTTGGCCAGGGATGCTTCGATTTCTTGCCAGGGCATACGGTTGGCCAGCACCGCCAGCGGGTGGCGCAAATCAATCATTTGATCCAGACGGTTGCGGAAAAAGTCATCGGTCATGGCGCTGCTTTCAAAAACTCCCAGAAAACAGGCTCTATTGAATATCTATTTGAGAGTTCTGACCATCCGGATTCACCCCTACTCACCAGCATTCATGCGGGTTGTAGGGGTTTTGCAGGGAGGACTATTTACTATGGCCGAGACTGTAGGATTTCCAGTTGGGTTCAATCAGGAACGGTAGAAGGCCTCAACCTTGCCTTTCAGTTTGATCAAAAGTGGCTTACCTTTGCGGTCTACTGTTTTGCCGGCGGGCACTTTGACCCAGCCCTCGCTGACGCAGTACTCTTCGACGTCGAAGCGCTCCTTATCATTCAGGCGAATTCCGATATCGTGTTCAAAAACTGCAGCAACATGGTGGGGGCTGCGCTGATCGATGGATAAACGGTCAGGTAAGGTTGGGGCTTGCGTTAGATCATTCATAGGTAATAGCTGGGCTTGGTTGCGTTGATTGACTGATATAGCTCAGCGCCCGACTTCATCAACCAGTGTTTTGAACTCATCAATATCCTCAAAACTCCGATAAACGCTGGCAAATCTCACGTAAGCAACTTTGTCGAGTTTTTTGAGCTCCAACATCACAAGTTCACCGATTCGAGTAGACGGTATTTCCCGCTGGTTATGGCTAAGTAGCTTTTCTTCGATTCTTTCGATAGCGCCATCGAGTTGTTCCGTGCTAACAGGTCTCTTGCGCAAAGCAAGCTTCATGGAGGCACGGAGCTTGCCTCTTTCGTACTCTATGCGCCGTCCGTCTTTCTTCTCAATTGCCGGGAAGCTAACGTCCGGCCGTTCATAAGTCGTAAAACGTTTCTCACAAGAGCCGCATTGGCGACGACGACGCACAACGTCACCGTCGTCGCCTATGCGTGTTTCAACCACTTGGGTTTCTGAGTTGCCGCAAAAGGGACACTTCATGAGGCTTGCGTATCCGGTTGATCGGTCCTTATCCGTGAGCCAGATTAAGACTGGTAAACCGGGAAGCGGCGGGTTAACTCGCTGACCTTGGCGCGCACCGCAACGATGTTGTCCTGGTTGTGCGGGTT
>JBEEJQ010000013.1:0-26612 GCA_041169105.1 Pseudomonadota bacterium
TGGCACGGGCCTCGACCCGCTCAAGTACCTGAGCCTGGGCATGAACCCCGAGTGGCTGCGCTACTACCTGGCGGCCAAGCTGTCGGGGCGCAACGAAGACATCGACTTCAACGCCGAGGATTTCATGCTGCGCGTCAACAGCGACCTGATCGGCAAGTTCGTCAACATCGCGTCGCGCTCGGCCGGGTTCATCGCCAAGCGCTTTGAAGGCAAGTTGGGCACCGTGAGCGCCGATGGTCAGGCCCTGTTGGCGGCACTGCAAGCGGCAGCCCCAAGCATTGCCGCGCTTTATGAAGAGCGCGAATACGGCAAGGCTTTGCGCGAAATCATGCTGCTGACCGACAAGGTCAACGCCTATGTGGACCAGAACAAGCCCTGGGAGCTGTCCAAACAAGAAGGCCAGGAAGCACGCCTGCACGATGTGTGCACCGCCTGCATCGAAGCCTTCCGCTTGCTGAGCCTGCAACTCAAGCCCGTGCTGCCAGCGCTGGCCGCTCAGGTGGAGGCCTTCCTCAATGTGGCACCGTTCACCTTCGCCCAAGCGCAAGAACTGCTGGGCGCAGGCCACGCGATCAACGCCTACCAGCACCTGATGCAACGCGTCACCCCCGAGCAACTCGAAGCCCTGTTTGAGCCTCCCGCCGTGGTCGAAGAAAAACTCATCCCCGGTGGCGAAGAGATTGCCCCCACCATCAGCATCGACGACTTCGCCAAGGTGGACTTGCGCATTGCCGAGATCGTCAACTGCGAGCCGGTCGAAGGCTCGGTCAAGCTCTTGCGCCTGACGCTCAATGTGGGGGAAGGTCGCACACGCAATGTCTTCAGCGGCATCGCCAGCATGTACAAGCCCGAAGACCTGATCGGCAAACTCACCGTGATGGTGGCCAATTTGGCCCCGCGCAAGATGAAGTTCGGCATCAGCGAGGGCATGGTGCTGGCCGCCAGCCACGCCGATGAAAAGGCTGAGCCTGGCATCCATGTGCTGCACCCCTGGCCCGGCGCCAAGCCCGGCATGCGCATCCACTGACCTTCCCTTTTCACCCATCACTCGCTGCACCAATGTTCCCACTGATTCGAGGCTGGACCGATGTGCAACGAAGCCCAGGGGCGAATCGGCACCTGGGACTGGTGCTCAGTTTTGTCGCCGGAGCCACCAATGCAGGCGGCTTTCTGGCGGTGGGTCGGTACACATCGCATATGACCGGCATCGTTTCTTCGCTCGCCGATGACTTGGTGTTGGGCCATGCCGCGCTGGTCCTGGTCGGTTTTTTCAGTTTGCTCGCTTTTGTGTTGGGGGCCATGTGCACAGCCATCATGGTCAACTGGGGACTGCGCCAGCACCTGCGCAGCAGCTACAGCTTGCCCTTGATGCTGGAGTCCTTTGCGTTGCTGATCTTCGGCCTTTTCGGTGCAGCCATCACCGCACATTCGCCGATTTTCATGCCCATCACCGTGGTATTGCTGTGTTTCATCATGGGCCTGCAAAATGCCGTCATCACCAAAATTTCCAAAGCTGAAATCCGCACCACGCACATCACGGGTCTGGTCACGGATATTGGCATTGAGTTGGGCAAGATGGTCTACATCAACCGCACTCGCGCCCTGGCACCTGTGCAGGCCGATCGCAAGCGACTGCGGGTGCAAGCCAGTCTGGTGGCAGGCTTCGTCACCGGTGGACTGCTGGGGGCATGGGGCTTCAAGAATCTGGGTTACATGACCACGGTGCCCTTGGCTGCTTTGCTCTGGTTGCTGAGTCTTCGGCCCTTGCTGGATGATTGGCGTCAGCGTACGCCATGATTTTCTTGCTCTACCTCACGACCAATCCATGACCTGGCTGCAAGCAACCCATTTTTTCCGTCCGCGTCTGCTCGACAGCCTGCAGGGCTACAGCCGTCAGCGGCTGGCGCAGGACATCGGCGCAGGCATCACGGTGGGGGTGGTGGCGCTTCCGCTGGCCATGGCCTTTGCGATTGCCTCAGGCCTCAAGCCTGAAGCGGGTTTGTTCACCGCCATCATTGCGGGTTTTTTGATCTCGGCCCTGGGCGGCAGCAAGGTGCAAATCGGCGGCCCCGCGGGGGCTTTCATCGTCATCGTGTATGGCATTTTGGAGCGCTATGGCCTGGCCAACCTGATCTTGGCCACGGCCATGTCGGGCATCCTGCTCTTTCTGATGGGGCTGTTCAGGCTGGGCAGCCTGATCCGCTTCATTCCGGTGGCTGTCGTGATCGGTTTTACCAACGGCATCGCGGTGCTGATCATGCTGTCGCAGGTCAAAGACTTTCTGGGTCTCAAAGTGAATGCCATGCCCGCCGACTTTTTCGGCATGCTCAACGCCCTGCACAGCCACCTGAGCAGCACCAACCTCGCCGCCTTGCTGGTGGCTCTGGGTTCTTTGTCACTGTTGGTGGGTTGGATGCGACTGGGCCGTCGCCTGCTCGAAACACGCCACCAATGGCTCAGCACGATCCCAGGCTCGATCATTGCCCTGGCTTTTGCCACAGCCGCCACATCGGGCCTGTCTTTGCCGGTGGACACGATTGGCAGCAAGTTCGGCGGCATCCCGGCCACCTTGCCCTCGTTTCATTGGCCTGAATTCAGCTGGGACAGCGCCCGCTTTTTGATCATGCCCACGCTCACGCTGGCTTTGCTGGGGGCCATCGAGTCCTTGCTGTGCGCCCGCATCGCGGACAGCATGGTGGACGATCGCCACAACCCCAATCAGGAGCTGATGGCGCAGGGCATCGCCAACTTTGTCACGCCTTTCTTTGGCGGCATGCCCGCCACAGGCACGATTGCCCGCACGGTGACCAACATCAAGAGCGGCGGCACCAGCCCCGTCTCGGGCATGGTGCATGCGCTGACCTTGCTGGCTGTGGTGTTGGTGGCTGCGCCATTGGCCGGGCACATTCCGCTGCCCGCGCTGGCGGCCATCTTGATGTTCGTGGCCTGGAACATGGGCGAGTGGCGCGAGTTTTTGTTGCTGCGCCAGTACCGCACGCCCTACCGCATCACGCTGCTGGCCGTGTTCTTTCTCACGGTGGTGTTTGACCTGACCGTGGCGGTCGAGGTCGGTCTGGTGGCCGCTTGCCTGACCTTCATTTACCGCATCTCCAGTCTCAGCCGCAGCGAACCGGTCAGCACGGCAGAGCACCCGAGCCTGGCGGGACATGAAACGAGCATTCAAGCCTGGCGCTTGTACGGTGCCTTGTTCTTTGGTGCGGTCAAGCTGGTTGAGGAGATCGAAGACAAGCTCAACACCCCGGTGCTGGTCATCGACCTGAAAAACGTCATCTACGTGGACTCTTCGGGGGCCGATGCCCTGATGAACCTGATCCACACCTGCCGCAAGAAAAATGTCCAGCTGATCGTTTGCGGCCTGTTGCACCAGCCCTTGGACATTGCCCGCCGCAGTGGCCTGCTGGAGCACCTGAGCGGCCAGCTCGAAGCCGACTTGCCCACCGGCCTGGCCCGCGCCGTCAGCCTGGCAACCGAGCCAGACCGGTAAAATGCCCTCTTTACGGTTGGGCGGGCACCATGCCCACCCAAACCCTTTGCTTGATTGAAGAAATCCACCATGTCCATCTTCCGCCGCCCCGACTACCAGTCCGACACCACCCAGTTCATCAACCAGCTCAAGACCCAGCGCCCTGAACTGGACGCCCAACAACAAGAAGGCCGCGCCCTGCTGTGGGACAAGCAACTGAGCCTTGACGAGCAAGCCGCCTTCAAGGCTGGCCGGGTGAAGCAAAAGCCTTACGTGTACCAAACCCAGGCCTGATCTGCAGACCTTGGGCATCGACCGCACCGATGAACACCACCGCTGACCCCAACGCACTGCCCCAGCCGCTGGACAGCGCCCCTGCGCCCATGCCGCAGGTGGTGGACCAGGTGGCCCTGGCCCGCCTGTATGGCGAGCCGCTGTTTTCGATGCCCACCGACCTGTACATCCCACCGGATGCGCTGGAGGTGTTTCTGGAGGCCTTTGAGGGCCCACTGGACTTGCTGCTGTACTTGATCCGCAAGCAGAACTTCAACATCCTCGACATCCCCATGGCTGGGGTGACGCGCCAGTACCTGAGCTACGTCGATGAAATCCGCCAGCGCAACCTGGAGTTGGCCGCCGAATACCTGCTCATGGCTGCCATGCTGATCGAGATCAAATCGCGCATGCTGCTGCCGCCCAAAAAAGTGGCCGAAGGCGAAGAAGCCGAAGACCCCCGAGCCGAGCTGGTGCGCCGCCTGCTCGAATACGAGCAGATGAAACTCGCCTCCCTGCAGCTCAACCAGATCCCGCACTACGGGCGCGACTTCATCAAGGCCGAGGTCTACATCGAGCAAAGCCTGCAACCGCGCTTTCCGGATGTGAACCTGGACGAGTTGCAAGCGGCCTGGCGCGACATCATCAAACGCGCCAAATTGGTCCAGCACCACAAGATCAGCCGCGAAGAACTCAGCGTGCGCGAGCACATGAGCATCGTGCTCAAGCACCTGCAAGGCCGCAAATTTGTGGAATTTGAGCACCTGTTCGACCCCACGCTCGGGGTGCCGGTGCTGGTGGTGACCTTCATCGCCCTCCTGGAGCTGGCCAAGGAAACCCTGATCGAGATCACCCAGGCCGAGGCCTTTGCCCCCATCTACGTGCGGCTGGCTTAAACGCCCAACTGAGGCGGGATCAGACCGATTCGCCGCGTGGGCCCCGGCCCATCAAGACCTGCACCGCTTCACGCGCTTGCAGGCGACCATCGAGCAGTGCCACCACAGCTTCGGTGATGGGCATGTCCACACCCAGGCTTTGCGCCCGTTGCCAGACGGTGCGGGCGCTGTAGACGCCTTCGGCCACATGACCGAGCGAGTCCACGGCTTGTTGCAGTGTCATGCCTTGGGCCAGAGCCAGGCCCACTTTGCGGTTGCGGCTCAAATCGCCGGTGGCCGTCAGCACCAGATCGCCCAGGCCCGACAGGCCCATGAAGGTTTCGGCTTTGGCCCCCAGGGCCAAGCCCAGGCGGGTCATTTCGGCCAGGCCACGCGTGACGAGCGCAGCGCGGGCGTTCAAGCCCAAGTCGAGACCATCGCAGAGGCCAGTGGCAATCGCCAGCACGTTTTTGACGGCACCACCGACTTCCACGCCCACGATGTCGTCGTTGGCGTACACGCGCAGGGCCGAGCCGTGAAAGGCTTGCACCAGCGCCTCGCGCACCGACGCATGGGCACTGGCGGCCACCAGGGCGGTGGGCTGGCTTCGGGCCACTTCGAGTGCGAAGCTGGGGCCACTCAATGCGCCTGCTCGCAATTGAGGTGCAGCCTGGGTTTGTACCTCGTGGGGCATGAGGCCGGTGCCGGACTCAAAGCCTTTGCACAACCAGGCCACGGGGCCAGGCACGTTTTGCAAGGCTTGCAAGGTAGCGCGCAAGCCCGACATGGGTGTGGCCACGATGAACAGATCGGACGGCTGCGCTTGTGCCGCCAAAGTTGTCAAAGGGCCGCTAAGGATGTGGAGATGGGAGGGCAAGTCCACGCCCGGCAAGTAGCGGGCGTTTTGGCCTTGCGCCCGCAAGGCGTCGGCTTGGGCCGCATCGCGTGCGTGCAGGCCCACATCATGGCCATTTTGGCGGCAAGCCGCCATGGCCATGGCGGTGCCCCAGGCGCCAGCGCCAATGACCGTGATGCGCATGCGCAATAAGCCCGTCGATTACTGCTGGGTGGCTGCAGCGGCTTGCGCTTGCTGCTGTTCGTACATGGCCTGGAAGTTGATTTCGGCCAGGTGCACGGGTGGGAAGCCCGCACGGGTGATCAGGTCAGCCACGTTGCCACGCAGGTAGGGGTACACGATTTGAGGGCAAGCGATGCCCATGATCGCGCCCATCTGGTCTTCGGGCACGTTGCGGATCTCGAAGATACCGCCTTGCTTGCACTCGGCCAAGAACACGGTTTTATCACCGATCTTGGTGTGCACGGTGGCGGTCACGCAGACTTCAAACACGCCGTCGGCAGCCGGGGTGGCTTCCACGCCCAACTGGATGTCCACGCTGGGTTGCTGCTGCTCGATCAGAATGGCGGGGGAATTGGGTTGCTCCAGCGAAGCTTCTTTCAGATACACACGCTGAATCTGAAAAACGGGGCCTTGGGCTTCGGGAGTGGTGTTGGTATCGGTCATCGTGTTCTCTGAATAAAAAAAGACAGGCAGTCCATAGTGAACCACCCGGCATCAAACAAGGGAATTATCCGCGATCAAGCCCCACTTCCATGAAGGGGACTGCGTGTGAAAACCCTAGGGGGTCAAGCGCCCTGCAACAAGGGCACCAGACCGCCTTTGGCGTCCAGGGCCATCAGGTCATCGCAGCCGCCCACATGGGTGTCGCCCACATAAATCTGGGGCACGGTGCGACGGCCGGTGATTTGCATCATGTGGTCACGCTGCGCAGGGTCCAAGTCGATGCGAATTTCTTCGATCTGCTCAACGCCCTTGGCTTTGAGCACCTGCTTGGCGCGGATGCAGTAAGGGCAGACAGCGGTGGTGTACATCTTGACGGCTTGCATGGCGCTTCCTGTTCAGGCTTTTTCGATGGGCATGTTGGCCGCTTGCCAGGCCTTGAGACCACCGGCAAGGGACTGCACGTTTTCGTAACCCAGCTTTTTCGCAGTGGCTGCAGCGCGGGCCGAGCGGGCACCCACCTGGCAAACCATCACCACAGGGTTGGACTTGTTCTTGGCCACTTGTGACAACTTGGCTTCCAGCTCGCCCAAAGGCAGGTTTTTGGCCCCGACCACGTGACCACGGGCGAATTCATCGGGCTCGCACACATCGATGACGACGGCTTTTTCGCGGTTCATCAGTTGCACCATGTCTTGCGGGCTCAGGCCAGAGCCTTTGCCCAAGGTGGGCACGACCAAAGCCACGCCAGAGGCCAGCGCCACGGCAATCAACATCCAGTTTTCAAGGAGAAAGTTCACGAATCAGACCTTTGTAGGCATCAAAAACATCGGCCCGTCAGCGGGCCGCCAAGCCTCGATTCTAAAATGTCGGCCTTGTCCTTTGTTTTTCACAGCCACTGCTGCCTCTCACCATGTACAAACTTGTCCTGATCCGCCACGGCGAATCCACCTGGAACCTCGAAAACCGCTTCACCGGCTGGACCGATGTGGACCTGACCCCCACCGGCGTGAGCCAGGCCATGTCGGCGGGCAAACTCCTCAAAGCCGAAGGCTGGGACTTTGACCTGTGCTACACCTCGGTGCTCAAGCGCGCCATCCGCACCCTGTGGCTGACCCTGGACGAGATGGACCGCACCTGGCTACCCGTGGTCAAGGACTATCGCCTGAACGAGCGCCATTACGGTGGCCTGCAGGGCCTGAACAAGGCCGACATGGCCAAGCAATACGGCGACGAGCAAGTGCTGGTCTGGCGTCGCAGCTACGACACCCCGCCACCAGCCTTGGAAGCGACCGACCCCCGCTCCGAGCGCAGCGACCGCCGCTACCCCAACCCCGATGTGGTGCCCTTGACCGAATGTCTGAAAGACACCGTGGCCCGCGTGTTGCCCGCCTGGAACGACAGCATTGCCCCCAGCATCAAGTCCGGCAAGCGCGTGCTGATCGCCGCCCATGGCAACTCGATCCGCGCCCTGATCAAGTACCTGGACGGCATCTCCGACAGCGACATCGTGGGCCTGAACATCCCCAACGGCATCCCGCTGGTTTACGAGTTGGACGAAAACCTCAAGCCGATCCGCCACTACTACCTCGGTGATGCCGCTGCTGCTGCGGCCGCTGCGGCTGCAGTGAGCAACCAAGGCAAGGCCTGAGCCCCGCAGGGCAGCCCCCTCGGCTGCCCCGGGTCTTTACCTGAAATTACAGGCCGGTCCCTGCGGGGGCGGGGCCTGCGGTGTATATTGACCCGCATCTCCTACAGGGAACACTTCAGCAATATGGGACAGAAACTCAAGATCGTCGGTTGGCTCAGCGTGGGCGCTCTGGCTGGCGCACTGACCACCGTGTCACTGCAAACCGCCGCTCGCGGCAACATGGCCCCTTTGCCGCTCGAAGAGTTGCAACAACTCGCCGCCGTCTTTGGCATGGTCAAAAGCGACTATGTCGAACCCGTCGATGAGAAAAAACTCATCACCGAAGCCATCTCCGGCATGGTCGCGAGCCTGGACCCCCACTCCCAATACTTTGACAAAAAGAGCTTCAAGGAATTCTCGGAAGGCACTTCCGGCAAGTTCGTAGGCGTAGGCATCGAGATCAGCCAGGAAGACGGCCTGATCAAAATCGTCTCCCCCATCGAGGGCTCTCCTGCCGACCGTGCAGGCCTCAAGACCAATGACCTGATCACCAAGATCGACAGCACCGCCGTCAAAGGCCTGTCGCTCAACGAAGCCGTCAAGCGCATGCGCGGCGAGCCCAACACCAAAGTGCTGTTGACCATCTTCCGCAAAGACGAAAGCCGCACTTTCCCGGTGACCATCGTGCGCGAAGAAATCAAGACCCAATCGGTCAAGGTCAAGCTGATCGAGCCCCAATACGGCTGGGTGCGCGTGTCGCAGTTCCAGGAACGCACCGTGGAAGACTTTGCCCGCAAGGTCGAAGACATGGTCAAGCAGTCACCCGGGCTCAAAGGTCTGGTGCTCGACCTGCGCAACGACCCCGGTGGTTTGCTCGATGCTGCGGTGGCTTTGTCGGCCGCTTTCTTGCCTGAAAACGTCACCGTGGTCACCACCAACGGCCAGCTCGAAGAAAGCAAGTTCACCTACAAGGCCTCGCCGCAGTTCTGGCGTCGCAATGCCAGCAATGACCCGATCCAACGCCTGACGCAGGCCACCGGCGGCGTGCTCAAAAAAGTGCCCCTGGTCGTCTTGGTCAACGAAGGCTCGGCCTCGGCCAGCGAGATCGTGGCCGGTGCCCTGCAAGACTACAAACGCGGCACCTTGATGGGCAGCCAGACCTTTGGCAAAGGCTCGGTGCAAACCGTGCGCCAGCTCGGCCCTGACACCGCGCTCAAGATCACCACCGCCCGTTACTACACGCCCAATGGCCGCGCCATCCAGGCCAAAGGCATCGTGCCCGAAGTGATGCTGGACGAAACCGCAGAAGGCAACTTGTTTGCCGCCTTGCGCACCCGCGAAGCGGATCTGCAAAAGCACTTGTCCAACGGCAAGGAAGAAGAGAAGAAAGACCCCGAACGCGAAAAAGCGCGTGAAGAGGCCTTGAAGAAGCTTGAAGAAGACGCCAAAAAACCACCGGCTGAACGCCGTCTGCCCGAGTTTGGCTCGGACAAGGACTTCCAGCTGCAGCAAGCGCTGAACCAGCTCAAAGGCTTGCCCGTCAAAGCCAGCACCACATTGGCCGAACGCAAGGCTGAGAAAAAAGACGAGTGAGCGCGATGGATGACGCCCAGCTGCTGCGCTACTCGCGCCACATCCTGCTCAATGAGCTGGGCATCGACGGCCAGGAAAAACTGCTGGCCTCGCATGCGCTGATCATCGGCGCAGGCGGCCTGGGCTCTCCGGTCAGCCTCTACCTGGGCAGCGCAGGCGTGGGCCACATCACCGTGGTCGACCATGACCAGGTGGACGCCACCAATTTGCAGCGCCAGATCGCGCACACGCTGGACCGCGTCGGTCAGTCCAAGGCCGAGTCGGTGCGCACCGCCATCGCCCAAATCAACCCCGACGTACAGGTCACCCCCATCACGCAGCGGGCCGATGCCGCCTTGCTGGACACGCTGGTGGCGCAAGCCGATGTGGTGATCGACTGCTGCGACAACTTTGAAACCCGCCATGCCGTCAACCGCGCTTGCGTGCAGCATGGCAAACCTTTGGTCTCGGGCGCGGCCATTCGCATGGACGGACAGGTCTCGGTGTTTGACAGCACCCGTGCCGACGCGCCCTGCTATGCCTGCGTCTTCCCGCCCAACGAGGCACCAGAAGAAACCCGCTGCGCCACCCTAGGTGTGTTCGCGCCGCTGGTGGGCATCATTGGCACGGTGCAAGCGGCTGAAGCGTTGAAGATCCTGTCTGGCATGGGCAGCCACATGGCGGGCCGCCTCTTGATGCTGGACGGCCGCGACCTGTCATGGACCGACATCCGCATGGGCCGCAATGCGCAGTGCCCGGTCTGCGCCGCGCACCGCGCCTGACGATTCAGTTCATGGGCGCATGGCAGCTGCCATGGAACTTGCGAAACACCCCGGGCGTCATCGCCGTCTCTGAGGCCCCAAACAAACCACGCCGGTCTTGCTCGGCCCGCTTTTGCAGCTTGGCATAGGGCCCGGCCCCCACACGGTAACGATAAGCCCAGGCCATGCCGGTGCGCACCATCTCTGCGCCCAGGTCCATGTCATCGATGCGCACCCGTGCGACTTGCCGTCCGTAATGGTCGTGCCCGAATTCGCGCAGCTCCACGGTTTTGCGCATCGCCAGGCGGATCATCGCCTCACGCGAAGCCTCGCCGCCGGGCTGGCAGGTCTCGGGCGCGTCGATGCCGTCCACCCGCACTTTGACTGCCTCCTTTTGGCCCTCGGGCACCAGCAGCAAGGTGTCACCGTCCATGACCCAGCTGACCCAGGCACGCGTCCAGACAGCCTCTTGCGCCCAGGCCGAAGGCCCCATCCACAAGCCGCACAGCAGCCAGCACCCCGCCCAAAAGGCAGCCACTCGGCTCACAGGGGCTCCAAGTCGGATCGCCGCGCACCACGGGCCGCAGGCTTTGCACGCCCACGGCGGCGGTCTGCCTTGGGCAAGTCCGGACCCAAGGTCGTCTGCAAGGCCAGGGCCTGGATGCGCAAGCGCTCCAGGGCATCGTCCAGCGAAGCCGCTTCATCGGGTGACAGCACCGACAGGATGCGGCTGTTGATGGCCTGGATCTGCGGCATCAGTTGCGCATAGAGCGATTGACCCGCTGGCGAGAGGCTCACGCGCACGCTGCGCCTGTCGTGCGGCAAGGCGGTGCGTTCAATCAAGCGTTTACCCAACAAGGTGGTGATGGCCCGCGACGTGCGGGCCCGGTCGCGGTGCATGCGATCGGCCAGCTCAGAGGGCAACAAGCCATCGGGGTGACCGTGCAACTGCGCCAGCATGCCCCACTCGCGCCGCGTGATGCCGTAGCCGCCCTCGCACAGGCGAACCACCATCGCGCCCGCAGCGGCGCTCAGTTGCCCGAGCCGGTACAGCAACAGGTCATCGACCGAGGCCAAGCGTTGGGAGGGGGACAGCGTCATCGGAGGCATCAGGGTTTTCAGGGGGGATGGTTGATTAGATCAATCATCGGAAATCAGCCTACATTGTGAAGCAGCACCGCACTGGCCTGGATTGGGCCGGACATTCCAACGCTCTTCATCAGGAAGCACCGCCATGTTGAAACTTTCACGCCGCACCTTGAGCCTTGCGCTGTTGACCCTGGCCAGTCTGGGCGCACAAGCGCAAGACAAAACGCCTCTGAAAATTCTGGTGGGTTTTCCGCCGGGGGGCTCGGCCGATGTGATCGCCCGCCTCGTGGCCGATGCGCTGCGCGATGACTTTGGCCCCATCGTGGTGGACAACAAGCCCGGTGCAGGCGGACGCATTGCGCTGAACATGGTCAAAGCCGCCAAGCCCGATGGCCAAACCGTGATCGTGCTGCCCAGCGGCCCCATAGTGCTGTTCCCCCACGTGTACAAAAAGCTCGACTACGACGCGGTGAAGGATTTCACACCCGTCTCGCAGATTGCCCGCTTTCAGTTCGGTGTCGTGGCTGGCCCTGCATCGGGTGTGAAAAGCGTGGCCGAGATGATCGCCAAAGCCAAGGCCAAGCCCGGAGAAAGCAGTTACGGCACGCCGGGTGCAGGCACACTGCCCCACTTCATGGGCGTGCTGATGGAACAGTCGGCGGGTGTGCAACTGAACCATGTGCCTTTTCAGGGCGGTGCCCCGGCCAACAACGCCTTGCTGGGCGGGCACATCGACTACAAGTTTGACGTGGTGAGCGAAACCGCCGAACTGCACCACAGCGGCAAAGCCCGCATCATTGCGGTGACCGGCAGCAAGCGCGACACGCAAGTGCCGGAGGTGCCCACGCTCAAAGAGGCCGGCATCCACATGGACGCCACCGCCTGGTTTGCCATGTATGGCCCCGCAGGCCTCAAAGGCGATGCACTGGCACGCTTGGAAAAAGCGATGATGAAGATCGTGCGTGACCCGGCCATGAAGGACAAACTGATCAAGCTCGGCTACGAACCCATTGGCTCCAACTCGGCCGAGCTGGCCGCTGCACAAAAGGCCGACCTGAACCGCTGGGAAAAACCCATCAAGGCCACTGGCGTGCAACTCGACTGAACCGCAGAGTAAAACACCATGACATTTCGCCGCACATTTCTGTGGGCCAACTTGGCCCTGATGCTGGGTACAACCGCCCTTGCTCAAACCGCACCCTGGCCCAGCAAACCGGTCAAGTTCATCAACAGCTTCCCGCCAGGCGGACCGTCCGACATCCTGGCCCGCGCCGTGGGCGATGTGCTGCAAAAACAATTCAACCAGCCCTTTGTGGTGGAAAACAAAGCCGGTGCTTCGGGCAATGTGGGGGCCGATGCGGTGGCCAAATCGGCTGCCGATGGCTACACCCTGCTGTGGGGCATCGACACCACACACACCATCAACCCGCACATCTACAAGGCGATGCCCTTCAAGGAAGCGGACCTCAAGCCACTGGTGGTGATCTCCAGCTCAGGCCTGCTCTTGGGTGTGCACCCTGGCACGGGCTTGAAGTCGGTGAAAGACTTTCTGCAAGTGGCACGCGAGCGCAGCCTGAACTTCAGCTCTGGCGGCAACGGCTCGCCCGGCCACCTGTGGGTCAACATGGCCAACCTTTCAGCCGCCACACGCCTGGTGCACATCCCTTACCGAGGCAATTCACCGGCCGTGATGGCCGTGGTGGCCGGTGAGGTGGACGGCGGCACCCTGGCCACGCCCGGCATGCTGCCGCAAGTCAAAGGCGGCAAGGTCAACGCACTGGCCGTAACCAGCAGCAAACGTTCGCGCTTGGCCCCAGAGGTGCCGACCGTGGCCGAGGCCGGATTCAAGGACCTGGAAAGCGAAGTGCTCTACGTGGTCATGGCCCCGGGCAACACGCCCGAGCCCCTGATGCAAACCATGGCCAAAGCCATCACCGACGCGATGGCCCGCCCCGAACAACAAGCCCGCCTGAACGAGCTCGACATGGCCTACGAAGGCCTGACCGGATCGGCCGCCACCGCCCGCCTGAAAAAACTGTCTGACCATTACGGCCGCGTCATCCGCGCGACCGGCATGAAAGTCGATTGATCCCCATGACACAACGCCCCAACATCATTTTCATCGTGGCCGACGACCTGGGCTTTGCCGATCTCGGCTGCTACGGCGGCCGCGACGCCCAATTCGGCAAGGTCTCGCCGGTGCTCGACCAGCTGGCCGCCAAGGGCCTCAAGTTCACGCAGGGTTACTCCAACTCGCCCGTGTGCTCGCCCACCCGCTTTGCGCTCATGACGGCACGCTACCAATACCGCCTGCGCGGTGGCGCGGACGAGCCCATCAACAGCAAGAGCAAAGGCAGCGCGGTGCTGGGCCTGCCGCCCGAGCACCCCACGCTGCCGAGTCTGCTCAAGGCCAGCGGCTACCGCACAGCGCTGATCGGCAAATGGCATTTGGGCTACCCGCCGCACTTCAGCCCCATCAAGTCGGGCTACGAAGAATTTTTTGGCCCCATGTCGGGCGGGGTGGACTACTTCACCCACGCCAGCAACAACGGCACGCACGACCTGTACACCAACGAAGAAGAAAAACACGAAGACGGCTACCTGACCGACCTGATCTCGCACAAGGCCGTCGACTTTGTGGAGCGCATGGCCCCGGGTGCTGCGCAGGGCACGCCCTTCTTTTTGAGCCTGCACTACACCGCGCCACACTGGCCGTGGGAAACCCGCGAAGACCACGCCAAGGCAGCCGAGGTCAAAGACAACCTGTTCCACCTGGATGGCGGCAACATCCACACCTACCACCGCATGATCCACCACATGGACGAAGGCATTGGCTGGGTGGTCGATGCGCTCCAAAAAACCGGCCAGCTGGACAACACCCTGATCGTCTTCACCAGCGACAACGGCGGCGAGCGCTTCAGTGACAACTGGCCCCTGGTGGGCGGCAAGATGGACCTGACCGAAGGCGGCATCCGCGTGCCATGGATCGCACACTGGCCCGCCGTGATTGCGCCAGGCGGCACATCGACCCAGCACTGCATGACCATGGACTGGTCGGCCACGATGGTGGAATTGGCAGGTGCCGAGGCCCATGCCGACCACCCATTTGACGGCGTGTCGATGGCCCCTGTGCTGCGCGACGCCAAACACCAGTTCGATCGTCCGCTGTACTGGCGCATGAACCACCGCGGCCAACGCGCCCTGCGCATGGGCGACTACAAATACCTGCGGGTGGACGGCAACGATTACTTGTTCAACATACCCGCAGACGAACGCGAACGCGCCAACATCGCCAAGCGCGAGCCCGAGCGCCTGGACGTCATGCGCCAAGCCTGGGAAGCGTGGGACAAAACGGTGCCCGCCATCCCCGAAGACGCGACCATCAGCCTGGGCTACTCGGTCAAGGACATGCCGCAGCGCTAAGGCGCAGCGACTAAGATGGGGCATGGATTTGAAACGCTTTTTGACCTTCCGCCATTGGCCAAGGCTCACCCCTGAGCTGGCCCGCATCGAAGTGCTGGCCGGGCTCACCGTGGCCCTGGTCATGGTGCCGCAGGCCGTGGCCTATGCGGGCTTGGCGGGCATGCCGCTGGTCACCGGGCTGTACACATGCCTCTTTCCCGCCTTGCTGGCCGTGCTGTTTGGCAGTGCCTCACGCTTGTCGGTTGGGCCTGCCGCCTTGACCTGCGTCTTGATCGGCGCATCGCTCACCGGGCTGGCCGAGCCGGGCTCGGCCGAATGGGTCTCGCTGGCGGTGTGGCTGTCTTTGCTGTCGGGTGGTATCCAGTTGCTGCTGGGGCTGGGCCACTACGGCTGGCTGATCAACCTGGTCAGCTCACCGGTGATGATGGGCTTCACACAAGCGGCATCGCTCTTGATCATGGCCTCGCAAGTGCCCGCGCTGCTGGGCGTGAAGACTTGGCAATGGGATGTGTCCAGCTGGGGGGCTTGGCTGGTGGGCTGGCCAGCCCTGTTTGGCCTGGGCAGTTTGGCCGTTTTGCTTTTGCTGCGACGCTACCTGCCACGCTGGCCGGGCGTGATGTTGGTGATGGCCTTGGCTTCGCTGGCAGGCTATGTCACCGGGTACGAACAACATGGCCCCGTGGTGGGCTTGCTGCCCTCGGGCCTGCCCGACTTTTACTGGCCGCATTGGCCTGGCTTGGACATGCTCAACCAGCTGTGGGTCCCGGCCATGGTGATCGCGCTGGTGAGCTTTCTGGAAACCGCATCGAGTGCCCGCATTGAATGCCAGCGCGACGGTCGCCGCTGGGACGACAGCACCGAATTGTTTGCCCAAGGCTTGGCCAAACTGGCTTCGACTTTTTCGGGCAGCTTCCCGACCAGCACTTCGTTTTCACGTTCGGCCTTGATGCTGTATGCCGGTGCACGTTCCGGCTGGGCCGTGCTGGCGTCCATCGGCTTTGTCTTGCTGGCCTTGCTCTTGCTCATGCCGGCGCTGCAGTTTGTGCCCCGCTCGGTCATGGCCGCAGCGGTGATTGTGGCCGTACTCAACCTGTTTCAACCTCGGCAATTTCTCAAACTCTGGCGCATCGACCGCATCGAAACCATGACCGCCGGTGTGACCTTTGCCATCACCCTGGCCACCGCACCGAGCATCTATTGGGGCGTGATGGCTGGCGTGTTGGTGGGTCTGAGCCACTTTTTGCACACCCGGCTGCACCCCCGCATCATCGAAGTGGGCTTGCACGCTGATGGCAGCTTGCGCGACCGTCACCTGTGGAAACTGCCGCCACTGGCACCGCACCTGTATGCCTTGCGCATGGATGCCGAGCTGGACTTTGCAGCGGCCAGTGGCTTTGAACGCGCCATCACCGATCACCTGGCCAGACACCCTGACGTGCAGCACGTCTGCCTGTTTGCGCACCCGATCAACCGGATCGATGCCACCGGCGTGGAAGTCTTCGGCCAATTGCAAAGGCAATTGCTCAGCAAAGGCATCACGCTGCACATCAGCGGCATCAAGCTGCCGGTCGAGACCGCCCTCAAGCGTGCTGGCGAGTTGCCAGCCAACCCGCAACTGAAGATGTACCGCACCGATGCCGAGGCGCTGCAAGCATTGCGGCAATTGGCACCGCTGCCCGACGACATGGGGGCTGCGGCGATTTGACCACTTGAGCTTCAGGCTGGAATGTCTGCTTCCACCAGCAGCGCCAGCAACGTCAAAGACTCTTGCCAACCCAAGCAGCACATCTCGGGCGGGATCACCTCAGGGATGCCCGACTGCTCGATGTTCACCTCGGTGCCCACCAGCACGGGTTTGAAGGTCACTGTGGTCGTCATCTGTCCTGGCAAATTTGGATCGTCAAAGCTGTCGGTATGGCTCAACCTTTCGTTCGGCAAAAACTCCAAAAACGTGCCGCCAAAACTGTGTGAATGGCCCGAGCCCAAGTTGGTGAACGACATGCGGTAGCTGCCGCCCAAGCGGGCATCCATCTCATGGACCCGGCCTGTGAAACCGTGCGGTGGCAACCACTTGGCCATGGCATCGGGGTCGATGAAGGCGCGAAAAATCCGCTCGGCGGGAGCGCGCAGGACACGTTGAAAACGGACGGTGTGGGTCATGCAAATTCCAAAAACATGAACAAGATTTCAGACAAGGGCAACAGGTGTCCTACTGCGTCTTGGATGCCATCCAGTAAGCCACGATCGCGTTGGCATGGCCATGGCCCATGGCGTGCTCAGACTTGAGCCAGGCCACCATCTCCATGTGTTTCATCCCATCACACGACTTGAGCAAGTCAAGCCAATGCGCGATGGGTTGACCGTACTTCTTCTCGATGGAGGGGAAATACGAAGCGGGGCCTTTGGTTTTTTCTGGAGTGGTCACGGCGTGGATGATGCGCTTTTTTGATTCACTTTTCATTATCCAGCCTGATCCCCATCGACTTTGGCCATGAATTTCCCTTGAGTACTGTATTTAAATACAGTATTATGCCCTCATGCTCCGCACCCTCTTCGTTGACTTCAACAGCTACTTCGCCTCGGTCGAGCAGCACCTGAACCCGGCCTTGCGCGGTCGGCCGGTGGGGGTGGTGCCGGTCGTGACCGATTCATCGTGCTGCATTGCGGCCAGCATTGAAGCCAAGGCCTTCGGGGTGAAGACGGGCACGGTCGTGGCCGAGGCCAAGCGTTTGTGTCCGGGCATCGCCATCGTGCTGGCCGACCATGCCAAATATGTCGAGATTCACCAACAAGTCGTGGCAGCAGTGGACCGGATCGTGCCGGTGCGGCAGGTGCTGTCCATTGACGAGATGGAGTGCGAGTTGACCGGTCGCTGGCGTGAACGTGAGCGGGCCATCGCATTGGCGCATCAGGTCAAAGCCGAAATCCAACGCAGCGTGGGCGAATGCCTGCGCAGCTCGATTGGCATCGCGCCCAACACGCTGTTGGGCAAGCTCGCGTCGGACATGCAAAAGCCCGATGGCCTGACGGTGATCGAGCAGCACGAGTTGCCCGAGCGGCTATATCCACTGAAGCTGTCAGACATTCAAGGCATTGGCCCGCGCATGCGCGAGCGCTTGTCGCGCTGCGGGATCGAGACGATGGAGCAGCTCTATGCCGCGCCGCGTGATTTGCTGCACACGGCCTGGGGTGGCCTGGCAGGCGCTGACATGTACGACAAGCTGCGCGGCCAGTGGTACGGACCACGCGCCACCGTGGCGCGGTCGCTGGGGCATTCGCATGTGTTGCCGCCTGACTTGCGCCACCCCGAGGGGGCCCGCCAAGTGCTGCACCGGCTGACGCAAAAGGCGGGCATGCGGCTGCGCAAGCAGGGCTTTTACGCCACGGCCATGCAGGTGTTTGTGCGCTGTGACCACCGCTGGCAGGGCGAGGCCGGCGGCGAGCGCTATGTGCAGGTGGGCGAGACGCAGGACACGGCTTTTTTGCTGCACACGCTGGACGCATTGTGGTTCAGCGGGCTGCATCTGGTGCAGCGGCCCAAAGCCGTGGGCGTGCAGTTGTGCGGCTTGGTGATGGCCAGTCAGCACACGCCCGATCTGTTTGAGTCACTGCAAGATGAACCAGCCACAGCCAAAGCCACGCAAGCCCTGCAAAACCACCCGATGCAGCGTGACCGGGCACGCCTGATGTCGGCCATGGACGCGCTCAATCGCAAGCAGGGCAAGAACACGGTGTATTTCGCCAGTGCGCACCACACGCTGGACGCCGCGCCCATGCGGATTGCGTTCAACCGGATTCCGGATCTGGAGACGGAGCGGTGACCTGCAGTGGCAGCAGGTCACCGTCAGCGATTACTTGCTGACCACGCCTGACTTTTTAAGACTCTCGGCAAACAGTTGGGTGTTGCCTTTCACGATTTCCTGCACATTGTCCGGATCGGTGGTTTTGGTTTCTGCTGCCCAGACGCGGGAGCCCTCGGGGATCACGTACAGACTGGCTTGGACCAGGTAGTGGGTGTCGGTGTAGGTGTAGCCGGGGCTGACCGCCACTGGGCCACCGTAATAGCCGTAGCCACCCATGCCGGGGTAGCCCCACATGGTGGGCGAGTTCCAGTAACCCACCGATGTGGTCATGGGGGGCACGTAATGGCTGCTTTGTTTGACATCGGCCAATTGCGACATCAGCAGGCCATCAAAGCCTTTGTCCAGCAGCGATTTGCGCACAGCTTCTTTGTCCAAAACGCTGAGGCGTTCCGATTTCTGCAAATTTTTGCCAGGAAACACGCGGTAAGAAGGTGTGGCGTTCACGATGGGTGCCAGTGATGCCACCAAGGCATCTTCCATCGCGTTGGAGGTTTGTTGGTCTTTGGCACGCACATAGACCACCACATTGCGCAGTGGCTTGGCCGTGTAGCCCACGTCCTTCCAATCGCTGACCAAGGAGGTGCTGGAACAGCCCGTCAAGAACACACCCAAAGTCACTGCACCAGCAGACACGGCACGGACAAAAGTTCTGCGATTTTGCAAGAGACACCTCCGAAATTTAAGAGTTATAAAGAATTAAATTCTACAACTCAAAAACACAAAGAGATTCAGGATGTGACGATCCAGCCTTCCAAAGGATCGCAAGGCAGCAAGCCATATTGCGGGTGGCCATTTGCATGCTGCGCTTGCGCCCACGCAGCCTGCACCAGGCACAAGGTGGCATCGAGTGCATCGCCGCTCGCATCGTCGGCCAAACGGCCCAGCAACGCATTGCTGGCCACCAGACGCAAGCCCAGGCGGGTCTGGCCACGCTCCAGAGCACCCAACAGTTCACGCCGGGCCAGCAAGCGCTCGGGGGTTTGTTTGGCTTTGTCGTCGCTTTTGTAGCTGCGACTGCCCAAGACCTCGCGGGCCAGCAGTCCGGGGTAAGCCTCCAGCGCCACGCGGCGCTCGTCGCCTGCACACAAGCCGGGCAGGTGCACACGCGCTTGGCGGAGCAGCGGCACGCCCGCGTGCAGCATGTAGGCCACCGGCGGGTTGACCCATTTCATGGACGGACTGGAGCCCGCAGGCAGATCGGTCGCACGGTGCGCGAACTTGCCCCCCACCGGCCGAGCATTGCAAAACGCCGCAAACTGCTCGCGAATCTGGGCACGCTCCAGGCTGCAGTAATGGTCCATGCAGGCCGCCCAGTCAGTGGGCCAGCCCAGGGTCTCGATCAGCTCTCGCGGCAGGCCAAAAGGCAAATCAAATCCGCCCACCCAATCGCCAGGTTGCGCCAGCCAATCGCCAAAAGCCGCAAGCGTTTCAAAGGTCTGCAAGGCCTGCAACTGCACGCGCCCTTGCCGGGCTTGGCCCTGCGCCAGCACGATGGGTTTGCGTTTGGAGGGGCTGCTCGAAAAATCGCAGCCGATCAAGTTCATCTGGTGCACCTCAGCCTCTACCCAAAGCCATGACCCCAGCCGCGATCAAGACTGCGCCCGCAATGCGCGGCCCCCGGTCCTTCTCGCCCAAGAGGTGTCCACCCAGCAAGGCCGCAAACAGCATGGACACCTCTCGCGCCGGGGCCACATGCGACAGCGGTGCCGCCTGCATGGCGTACAGCACCAACACATACGAGACGGGACTGATGATGCCCACGATCAGGGCATAGGTCTTCTGCTGCTGCCACAGTTGTGCGGCAGCCGGGCGGTCACGCCAGATGACCGGCACCAAAAAAAGCAGGCGCACCAGATTGCCAAAGTAGTCCACCAAGATGGGGGACATGAGCGCCACTTTGACGGCATACCCATCGACCACGGTGTAGCTGGCGATGAACAGCCCCGTCATGCCGCCATAAAAAACGCCGGTGCGCACGCGTGCTTGCTGCTGTGGGTCGTGCGCCGCTGACCACAGGCCCGGGCCACCGGCGATCAAAAACACGCCGCCCACCACCGCCACAATGCCCGCCAGCCCCAAGGCAGAAATCTGTTCTCCCAAGAGCACGATGGCCACCATGGACGACAAAAGTGGCCCCGAGCCGCGTGCCAGCGGATAGACCACCGTCAGGTCGGCCTTGCGGTAACCGCGCAGCAAGATGATGAAGTAAGCCACATGCAAAAGCGCACTGGCCAACACCAACGCCCACTCCCGCACACCCCAGGCAGGCACTTGCTGCCAACCCAGCCACAGACCCACCGGTGCCCAAAAGACCATCATCACCAAGGCACTGAAGGCGGCAAAGCGCACATCGCCCCCGGCCTTTTTGGCGGCGATGTTCCAACTCGCATGAATCAGCCCGGCCAGAACGACCAAGGCCAGCGCACTCAGGGGCATGGCAAGAAAAAGGCCCCGTCAGGGGCCTTCCAAGTTCAGGCGCGGCCGATGATGGACGCGGTGGCCATCAGCTCTTCAAGCAAAGCCAATGAGACTTTGCCGGACACGCTGTAGGGGTCGAGCTCAGCCCGCTCAGAGTATTTGAGCAAGATGTTGGTGTTGACGCGCGAAGCATCGACCTGGCCCATGGTCCAGCCACCAAAGCGGCGCTCGCTGATTTCTTCGTAGTGCAGCAAAACCACGTCTTTGTGGCGTGGGTCTTTTTGGATGTGGCCATAGAGGTCGCTCACCGCGTTGCGTCCACCTTCGATGGCTTGCAAAAAGATGCCGCCGCCGTAGCACAGGATGCCGGTGATGCCGCTGGATGGGTTGAACTGGCGGGACTGGGCCAAGATGGATTCAATGGTCTCAGCGCGGGTGTCCACAGCGCGGCTGGCATAAAGCAGGCGTACCAACATGGTCAGTTCTTTCCAGGAATCAGGGAGAGGAATTCACGGCGCAGGTTCGGGTCCTTCAAGAAGGCACCGCGCATGACCGAGTTGATCATCTTGCTGTCCATGTCTTTCACGCCGCGCCAGCCCATGCAGTAGTGGCTGGCCTCCATGACGATGGCCAGGCCATCGGGCTGGGTCTTGCGCTGGATCAGGTCGGCCAGTTGCACCACGGCCTCTTCCTGGATTTGCGGGCGGCCCATGATCCACTCGGCCAGGCGGGCGTATTTGGACAGGCCAATCACATTGGTGTGTTCGTTGGGCAGCACGCCGATCCAGATCTTGCCAATCACCGGGCAAAAGTGGTGGCTGCAGGCACTGCGCACGGTGATGGGGCCGACGATCATCAGCTCGTTCAGGTGCTCGGCGTTGGGGAACTCGGTGATCTCGGGGCCGTCCACATAGCGGCCCTTGAACACTTCCTTGAGGTACATCTTGGCCACGCGGCGGGCGGTGTCGCCGGTGTTGTGGTCGTTCACGGTGTCGATCACCAGGCTGTCGAGGACGCCGGCCATCTTGTCGGTCACTTCGTCGAGCAGCTTGTCCAGCTCACCAGGCTCGATGAACTCGGCGATGTTGTCGTTGGCATTGAAGCGTTTGCGGGCGGCTTTGATACGCTCGCGGATCTTCACCGAAACCGGAACGCCCTCGTCTTCGGGCGTGGAGACAGAAGCAGTCATGGCATCTGGAGTCTTCATTAACATGTCAAGGATCGTACCAGCGATTGATGGCCCGCCGAGCCACAGGGGGATCAGTAGCGCTTACCGGTCAAAAACAGCGCCAGCCGCATCACGCCAAAGGCGATCCGGTCGCGCACGCGCTGGCTCCAGGGCCTTTGGGTGTATTGCTCGGCCACCACCGGGGTGCTTTGCTGCTCGATCGCACGGCTCAGGCGCTGGTGCAACTGCCTGGCAAAGACCCGATCAGCCACGACCACATTGGCCTCGCGGGCCAGCAGCAGGCTCAAAGGGTCCAGATTCGACGAGCCCACCGTGGCCCAGGGCCTGTCGTTGTCCGGATCCACCACCGCCACCTTGGCGTGTAAAAAACTGGCCTTGTATTCGTGAATTTCCACCCCGGCGGCGAGCAAAACGCCATAGACCGTGCGCACCGCGTGGTACTGCATGAAGTACTCATAACGCCCTTGCAGCAACAGGCGCACCCGCACGCCGCGCTGCGCTGCGTGGATCAAGGCTTTGCGCAAACGCCGCCCGGGCAAAAAGTAGGCATTGGCAATCACCACCTCGTGCCGCGCCGCGCCAATGGCCTGGCGATAAGCCCGCTCGATCTGGCTGCGGTGCAAGACGTTGTCACGCAACAACAAGCCCGCTTTGGCCACGATGGGGTCATCCCCTTGCGGCAAAGTGCCCCCCGTCCAAGGCAGGTGCAAGCCGGCAGCACGAAATGAGCTGAAAGCCTCTGGAAAGTGCTTTTGGCGAACGTGTTGGACGCCCTCGATGCGCCACCACAGCTGGGTCATGGTCTCTTGCATGTGCTGCACCAGCGCACCCCGAGCGCACACGGCAAAGTCCAACCGCGGCTCGGCCAGCGTACCGTGGTGCGGGTCATACCAATCGTCCAGCACGTTGATGCCGCCACAAAAAGCCAGATGCCCGTCCACCACACAGAGCTTGCGGTGCAGGCGTCGCCAACGGCTGGGAATCAAAAGGCCCAAAGTGCCCAGGGGCGAATAAATCTGGCACTGGACACCGGCATTTTCAAAACGCTCACGCCAAGCCGCAGGCAAGCTGGGCGTGCCCACGCCATCGACCACCAGCCACACGCGCACACCGCGCAAGGCTGCACGCTCCAGGGCCTCGGCCACCATCTCGGCCGAGCCATGGAAATCAAAAATGTAGGTTTCCATCTGCACCTGCGAGCGGGCCTGCTCCAGCGCCACCACCAAAGCCTCGAAATAGGCCTTGCCGCCCTCGATCAATTGGATCTGGTGCCCGTCACGCAACAGAGCGCTGTGTCGCATGGCCTAGTCCCCCCAAGCGAACTCAGCCAGCAGCGGCAAATGGTCCGACATGCGCGGCCACACCCGCCCCGACGGGACCATGGCCTGCACCGGCTGCAAACCCCGCGCGTACACATGGTCCAACTGGTTGAGCGGCAAGCGCGAAGGGTAAGTCGGCGTGGGCTGTTCGCGCCACTCGGCAAAGCCCGCGGCAGCCATGCGCCGCCCCAGCCCCGAGCCCCAGTCGTTGAAGTCGCCCGCCACCAGCACATGGGCGTCGGCCGCGATGTGCGCATCGATGTAGTCCAGCAAAGCCTGTGTCTGCCGCACCCGGCTGGCGGGCACCAGACCCAGGTGCACCACGATCACATGCACCACGCGGTCCACCACCAGCACCTCGGTGTGCAACAAACCCCGCTGCTCAAAGCGGTGGTCCGACATGTCACGGTGCTGATGCGACAACACCGGCCAGCGCGACAGCATGGCATTGCCGTGCTCGCCGTGGCGCGTGACGGCGTTGGTGCGGTACACCGCCTCGTAACCCTCGGGTGCCAGGTAATCGGCCTGCGGCAAGCTGGGCCAATGCGCAAAGTAACGCTCCTCGCGGCGGTTCATGCGCCGCACTTCTTGCAGGCAGACGATGTCAGCGTCCAACTGCTCCACCGCATGGCCGATGTTGTGAATCTCCAGCCGCCGCGCAGGCCCCAGGCCCTGCACGCCTTTGTGGATGTTCCAGGTGGCCACCCGCAGCGTGGGGTGTTCGTGGCGCTGGGGCATCACGCGCCCTCCACAAAACGCGGCAGCATCAAGATGGCTTCGGCATTCGAGGGCGAGAAACACCTGTCCGCCGCCTGCTGCCAATGCAGCCACTGCCATGCGGTGTGTTCGCGTGGGCTGAGCCTTACCGGCGTGCCCTCGGGCACCAAGAGGCCAAACACCCGCTCGGTGTTGCGGCTCACCTCCGGTGCATAACGCCAACGCCAGGCGGGGTAAATGTCGTAGGTGTTTTCCAGTTGCCAGTCCTGCAGTCGGCACTGCGGGTGCAGAGCGTCGATGCCGGTTTCTTCGTGCACCTCGCGCACGGCCGTCTCGGCCCAGTCTTCGTGCAGGTGGTCCTTGCTGCCCGTGACCGACTGCCAAGTGCCCGCGTCCGCGCGGCGGATCAGCAAGACCTGTTGGCTGGGGGTGTAGATCACCACCAGCACGGATTCGGGGATTTTGTAGGGCATGGAAGTCACCACACCATTCTAGGCAGGCCCAGCCTTGCTAGGATGGCGCCATGTCGTCTACCTCACACTTGACCCCCCTCTTGCAAGCGAATGCCCTCTGCGGCGGCCCTGGCTCACCCGCCCTCATTGATGCACTCACACACCACTGGACAGCCGGCGTTCACGCCATCTGCGGTGACGAAGGCACGGGCAAAACCACCTTGCTGCGCCTGCTGGCCGGTGACTTGCCCGCCTTGGGTGGCCGCGTGACCGTGCCCGAAGGTGGCGTGTTCTGGGTGGATCTGCGAGGCCCCGAGCATGACCAGACCACCGTGCAAGCCTGCTGGGACAAGCTGCGGCAACGCCACCCTCTATGGAACGAGGAACTGCTGCAAGACTTGGCCCAAGAACTGGACATGGAACAGCACCGCCACAAGCGGCTGGAGATGTTGTCCACCGGCAGCCGCCGCAAAGTGATGGTCACGGCCGCCCTGGCATCGGGTGCCACCGTGACCTTGCTGGACCAACCCTTTGCCGCGCTGGACCTGCGGTCCATCCGGGCCATCCATGAATTCTTAAACGAAGCCGCCGAACACCCCAGCCGTGCCTGGATCGTGGCGGACTATGAAGCGCCGATCGATGTGCCGCTCGGAAGTGTGCTGACGTTGTGAATTTCAGGAATCAATCGATCACGCTTTACTCATCAGCAAAAAAATCCGAATCAATTCTCTTGAGTTGATAAGTGGCTGAAACAGAGACACCAAGATCATGTTCGATCATGAGTTGTGCGAGTCTTTGACCATCGATCAACACAATGCGATAGGAGCGGCTGTTCTTTGCTGCTGCTTGTGCTGCGGGAGTGAAGGTACTCGTAGTGATAAAAACACCTTTACTTGCGCCTTTGGCATCCAAGGCACCCTTGAAATCACGAATGGGGCCCTCGCCGACTGAGCCCTCCCAACGTTTGGCCTGTAAATAGATGGCGTCTAGCCCAAGTCTGTCCTCATTGATGACCCCATCAATTCCACCATCCCCAGACTTGCCTACCGCTTTACCCGCTTCAATTTGGCTACCGCCGTACCCCATTGTGAGCAGCAACTTCACAACCAAACGCTCAAAAAACTCTGGACTGCATTGCTTGATGGACTCGATCAACTCTTCTGCCAAGCCTTTTGAAATTTCAGCATGAGCACGTTCCAAAATTTCCTCTGGTGAAGCAGTTGCAGCTTCTACCGTCAAATCACCCATTTCCAGTTCAGCTGGCGCTATTTGTTGTGTGTATTCTGGAAATTGCTGCAAGAGGCGTACATCAATCCGAGCTGGCGCTTTACTCAACACATCACGTCCACGTTGAGAAATCAAAATCACACCGCGCTTGGGCTGAACAATCAACCCCGCTTTTTTCAAGTGCGTTTTTGCCCATGCCACTCGGTTGTAAAACAATGGCGCTCGGCCACTGGGCAACATTTCTGACCACTCTTCATCGGTCAATTTGAATTGCTGACCAATTGCTGCTGTGGCATCTCGAACTGCATGCTCTTGGCCATCAGCAATGAGTTGGATCAAGGGAAGCATCAAGCTCTGAAAATCTGGAATTGCCATACGAATATTCAAAAAAAAGGGTGCTCAAAAGGCACCCTTGAATTTTGCATTAAAAAATAATTCTTATTGCTTAACAGCGTCCGGATTGCGCAAGCGGATGTGCAGCTCGCGCAATTGCTTTTCGTCCACCGCGCTCGGGGCTTGGGTCAGCAAACACTGAGCACGTTGGGTCTTGGGGAAGGCGATCACGTCACGGATGGACTCAGCACCGGTCATCAAGGTGACGATGCGGTCCAAACCGAAGGCCAAGCCGCCGTGTGGAGGCGCGCCGTATTGCAGGGCGTCCAGCAAGAAGCCGAACTTGAGCTGGGCTTCTTCGGGCGTGATTTTCAACGCATCAAACACTTTTTGCTGCACGTCGGCGCGGTGGATACGGACCGAGCCGCCACCCATTTCCCAACCGTTCAACACCATGTCGTAGCCCTT
>JBEEJQ010000014.1:0-25639 GCA_041169105.1 Pseudomonadota bacterium
CCGCATGGAAGCCATTGTCATGAGCCACAACCCGCCCGACCCGTTTGCCGCCAAGCCTGAAATTGGCGTCGCACTGAAGGCCGCTTTGCGCGTGTAAGGGTAGGCGCAGCTGACTCCCTGCAAACATTGTCAGTGAAACTTGTTTCCGGAGCAGTTGAGTAGCTCTTGCTGTAAAGCTGCATGAGTTGTTTGACTTCCGGTAACGATCGTGCACTCGTTGCCCGATGAGCTCCACACTGCGCAAGCGATAGGAGGTGAAAAATGCGTTCCCTTATTGCCTAGCTTCTGGACTTCCGTGCAAAAGTCGACTACATCACTTCTGACCTCCCAGCTGATCAAGACCTGATTCAGGCTGCGGTTCATGTCACCTTGTCTTGTGAGCTCCGCGTGCTCTTTCGTCAGCAAGGAATTACACCCAGTCAATACACCTGTGATGCAAACCATGCCTAAAAGTTTTTTTGCCATTGCGAATCTATTGAACCTCATGATTGATCCTCCATTTCATAAATTTTGTAATTTAATTTGCGAATATCCACAATAATTTTAATTTTCCTTTATTTCATAGTCAATATAGAAAAAATAATTTTCAACATGCGGTCTGGAGTATTCAAATCATTTGGTGATGTTTAATTTCCTGAATTCGTCTTGGTGATCAAGGATCAATGTCACAAAGCACGTCGATGTCATGCGATGCGCTGTGGCAAACTCCCTCGCTTCGCCTCTTACATTTGACATTCGCATGCAGAAAATCATGGGCCAATTGGCCGCCGAGATCCGGATTCGCCCCGACCAAGTCAAAGCCGCCGTAGAGCTGCTGGACGGTGGTGCCACGGTGCCTTTCATAGCCCGTTACCGCAAAGAAGTCACCGACGGCCTGGATGACATTCAGCTGCGTGAGCTGGAAGCCAGGCTGGGCTATTTACGCGAACTCGAAGACCGCCGTGCGGCAGTCATCAAGAGCATCACCGAGCAGGGCAAGATGACGCCCGAATTGCTGGCCGCCATCGACGCCGCGCCCACCAAACAAGAGCTGGAAGACATTTACCTTCCTTTCAAACCCAAGCGCCGCACCAAAGGCATGATTGCCCGCGAGGCTGGCCTAGAGCCTTTGGCTGACAAGCTGTTTGCCGACCCCAGTCTGAACCCGCACGACGAAGCGCAAGCCTTTGTGCTGGCCGCAGGTGCCATTGAAGGCGCAGACTTCACCACCACGGCCGCTGTGCTCGACGGTGTGCGCGATTTGCTCAGCGAGCGCTGGGCCGAAGACGCGTCGCTGGTTCAAGCCCTGCGCGAATGGCTGTGGAATGAAGGCCTCTTCAAAAGCAAGCTGGCCGACGGCAAGGACGAAAACAACACCGATGTGGCCAAGTTCCGCGATTACTTTGACTACGACGAGCCGATTGGCCGGGTGCCTTCGCACCGTGCTTTGGCTGTTTTCCGGGGCCGCGCTTTGGAAATGCTGGACGCCAAGCTCGTCTTGCCGGTGGAGCCCGAGCCCGGCAAGCCCAGCATCGCCGAAGGCAAGATTGCCATGCACCTGGGTTGGAGCCATGCGGCCCGCCCCTCTGACGACCTCATCCGCAAATGCGTGGCTTGGACCTGGCGCGTGAAGCTCAGCTTGTCGACCGAGCGCGACCTGTTTGCCCGCCTGCGCGAAGAAGCCGAAAAAGTCGCCATCAAAGTGTTCAGCGACAACTTGCGCGACCTGCTGCTTGCAGCGCCTGCTGGCCCCCGTGTGGTCATGGGCCTGGACCCGGGCATCCGCACCGGCGTGAAAGTGGCCGTGGTGGATGCCACTGGCAAGCTGGTGGACACCTCGACCGTGTACCCACACGAGCCGCGCAAGGACTGGGAGGGTTCGCTCTTTACATTGGCCAAGCTCTGCGAAAAACACAACGTCAACCTGATCGCCATTGGCAACGGCACCGCCAGCCGCGAGACGGACAAGCTGGCGGGTGACCTGATCAAGCAACTGGCCCGCTTGCGAGACGGCGTGGAAATCCAGAAGGTGGTGGTCAGCGAAGCGGGCGCTTCGGTTTACAGCGCCAGCGAATTTGCCAGCCAGGAAATGCCCGACGTGGACGTGAGCCTGCGCGGCGCGGCATCCATTGCCCGCCGCCTGCAAGACCCGCTGTCGGAACTGGTCAAGATCGACCCCAAAGCGATTGGCGTGGGCCAGTACCAGCACGACGTGAACCAGAGCGAGCTGGCCAAAACGCTGGACGCTGTGGTCGAAGACTGCGTGAACTCGGTGGGCGTGGACCTGAACACCGCCAGCGTGCCTTTGCTGACCCGCGTGTCGGGCCTGTCGGGCAGCGTTGCCAAGGCCGTCGTGCGCTGGCGCGATGCCAATGGCGTTTTCAAAACACGGCAAGATCTGCTCAAAGTCACGGGCCTGGGTGCCAAGACCTTCGAGCAGAGCGCGGGCTTTTTGCGCATTCGTGGTGGTGATAACCCCCTGGATATGACCGGTGTGCACCCCGAAACCTATCCGGTGGTGGAGCAGATCATCGTCAAGACCGGCAAGCCGGTTCAGGAGATCATGGGCCGCTCAGATGTACTCAAAACCCTGCGGCCTGAGCTGTTTGCCAACGACAAATTCGGCGCGATCACCATCAAGGACATCTTGGGCGAGCTGGAAAAACCCGGCCGCGACCCGCGCCCCGACTTCAAAGTGGCCCGCCTGGCCGATGGTGTGGAAGACATCAAGGACCTGAAAGAAGGCATGACCTTGGAGGGCACCGTGAGCAACGTGGCCCAGTTCGGCGCATTCGTCGATTTGGGCGTGCACCAGGACGGTTTGGTCCATGTGAGCCAACTGGCCAACAAGTTCGTGAGCGACGCCCGCGAAGTGGTCAAGACCGGCGACATCGTCAAAGTCAAGGTGCTCGAAGTCGACGTGGCCCGCAAGCGCATCAGCCTGACCATGAAGTTGGACGCTGCACCCGCAAGGCGCGATGGCCCCCGTGACAACAAGTTTGAAGGGGCAGGGCCAGGCAACCGCCAACGTGGCGGTGGATCGGGTGGGGGCTACACCTCGCCCCCTGCAGCCGCAGGCTCGGCCATGGCCAGCGCCTTTGCCAAGCTGCAGGGCCTCAAAAAGTAAAACCCATGCAAGCCCTCCACATCCACGCTGGCCCCAAAGCCCTGGCCCACATCCGCGAACACGGTTTGCGGCCCGAGCACATTGGCGTCATCCCGGGCGCGGCGGGCGGCCCCAAAGGGCTGATTCTTGGCGCATTGGACCGTTTCATCTTTGGTGAGTGGCTGGCCCAAAGCAGCCAAGCCGTGGACCTGGTGGGTGCGTCGATCGGTGCGTGGCGCATGTCCACCGCCTGCCTGAACGATCCGGTCAGCGCCTTTGAGCGGCTGGAGCACGACTACATCCACCAGCACTACGAGCCGCTGCCAGGCAAAAAGCGCGTCACGGCCGCGCAAGTCAGCGACGCCTTTGGCGACAGCCTGCAGGCCTTTTACGGTGGACGCATCCAAGAGGCGCTGAACCACCCACGCTACCGGCTGCACATCGTCACCTCGCGTGGGCAGCACGTTCTGCGCCGCGAACACCCGGTGACCACCCCCCTGGGCTACGCCGGGGCTTATCTGAGCAATGCCGTGAGCCGCCGAGCTCTTGGCGGCTGGCTGGAGCGGGTGGTGTTTTCGGCGCAGGGCGCGGCCTTGCCCTTTGACGCACAAGACTTCCGCACCCGCGCCATAGCCCTGACCGAGGGCAATTTCATGCCCGCGCTGCAGGCGAGCTGCTCGATTCCGTTTGCGCTCAAAGCCGTACACGACATCCCAGGCGCACCCGCTGGCGCGTATTGGGACGGCGGTATCACTGACTACCACCTGCACCTGAACTGGACCGCGCCCAGCCAAGGCCCAGAACGCGCCATCGTGCTGTACCCGCACTTTCAGCAAAACGTGGTGCCCGGCTGGCTCGACAAAGCGCTCAAGTGGCGCCATGGCGCGACGGCCTTCTTGGACAACACCATCGTCCTGGCCCCCAATCCTGAGTGGGTCAAAACCTTACCGAACGGCAAACTGCCCGACCGCAAGGACTTCATGACCTACGGCCGCGATTTGGCGGGGCGGGTGAAGGTGTGGACGGCTGCAGCCAAGGCCAGCGGGCAGTTGGCCGATGAATTTGACCAGTGGTTGGCACAGCCCGACCTGGCCCGACTTCAGCCCTTGTGATCAGGCTGGGATAATCGCCCTATGCCTTCACACAGTCTTTACCTCACCGCCGCCCTCTACAAATTCATCGATCTGCCTGACTTCGTCGACTTGCAAGCGCCTTTGCAAGCCTGTTGCGAGGCCAACAATGTGAAGGGCACGCTGCTGCTGGCGCACGAGGGCATCAACGGCACCATTGCCGGGCCTGAGGCGGGCATCCGAGCCGTGCTGGCGTTTTTGCGGGCCGATCCGCGCTTGGCTGACTTGCCGCACAAGGAGTCTTGGAGCCCCAAGCCGCCGTTCACCCGCATGAAGGTCAAACTCAAGAAAGAGATCGTCACCCTGCGCGTGCCCGAGTTGGACCCGAACAAGACCGTGGGCCAGTACGTCAAGCCCGCCGACTGGAACGCCTTGCTGGCCGACCCAAATGTGGTGGTCATCGACACGCGCAACGACTACGAGGTGGCCATTGGCACCTTCAAGGGCGCGATCAACCCGAACATCAAGACCTTTGTGCAACTGCCCGCCTGGCTGGACGCGCAGGACAATCTGCAGGGCGAGACCGCCAAAAAGACCAAGGTGGCCATGTTCTGCACCGGCGGCATCCGTTGCGAAAAGTCCACCGCACTCATGAAAATGCGCGGCTTTGAAGAGGTCTACCACCTCGAAGGCGGCATCCTCAAGTACCTCGAAGAGATCCCGCCCGAGCAAAGCACCTGGGAGGGTGACTGCTTCGTGTTCGACGAGCGCGTGAGCGTGAGCCACGGTTTGGGTGTCGGTCACCACGAGCTGTGCCGCTCGTGCCGCTGGCCGCTCAGTGAGCAGGACAAGCAGTCCCCGCATTACGTCTTGGGCGTGAGCTGCGCCCACTGCCACGACCAGCGCACCCCCGAGCAAAAAGAAAAACTGGCCGAACGTCAGCGCCAAGTGGAGCTGGCCGAAGCGCGGGGCGAGGTGCATGTGGGTGCCAAGATGCCCAGCCACGAGGCGCCTTGAATGCCAGCGCGCTCAAGCAGAACATGAGCGACTTCATCACCTTTGTTCAGGAGCTGCTGTACGCGTGGGGCAGCGTGTCGGCCCGCCGCATGTTTGGTGGCCACGGCCTCTACCACGAGGGCTTGATGTTCGCCATCGTCATGGACAGCCGGCTGTACCTCAAGGTCGACGCATTGAATCGCCCTGACTTTGAGGCCTTGGGCCTGACCCCCTTCACCTACCCTATGAAGGGCAGGGAAGTGGCTTTGTCTTACTGGTCTGCGCCCGATGCGATCTTTGACGAACCCAGCGAAGCGGTGCGCTGGGCACGTTCGGCTTGGGACGCCGCCGCCAGAGGACAGGCGGCCAAGGCGTCGCGACCACGTCGAGGCTCGCCCGGCAGGACTTTCCCCAAAAATGGCCCGGTCACACGGACCTGAGCCAGCGGTTCAGGGATGAAGATCAGAGGCTGACGTTGAGCATCTCGCGGTACTCCTCGGCCGAGGCGATGCGCGGGTTGGTCTTGTGGCAGTGGTCGGCCAGCGCCCCGGTGATGACCTGATCGAACAGGCTTTCGGTCACGCCCATCGCCGCGAGGCCGGTGGGCAGGCCCAGGCGGGCGTTCATGTCCTTGATGGCGTCAGGGATGTCCGAGCCGCTTTGCAGGCCCATGGCCTGCGCCATGCGGGCCAGGCGCTTGTCTTTTTGCACGGTTTCAGCCATGGCGTTGAAGTTGACCACCGCGGGCAAAAACATGGCGTTCAAGGTGCCGTGGTGCAGGCGCGGGTTCACGCCGCCCAAGCTGTGGCTCAAGGAATGCACGCAGCCCAAACCCTTTTGGAAGGCCATGGCGCCTTGCATGCTGGCGCTCATCATGTTCAGGCGGGCTTCGCGGTCCTGGCCGTGGGTGGTGGCGCGTTCGATGTGCGCCCAGGCGCGTTGCAGGCCGTCGAGCGCAATACCGTCGGCGGGCGGGTTAAAGGGAGGGGCCATGAAGGTTTCCATGCAGTGCGCTACCGCGTCCATACCCGTGGCGGCAGTCAGCAATGGCGGCAGGCCCAGTGTGAGTTCAGGGTCGCAAATGGCCGCACGGGGCACGATGAACCAGCTGTGAAAACCCAGTTTGCGGCCGTCATCGACGATCAAAATGGCACCCCGAGCCACCTCAGAGCCGGTGCCTGCGGTGGTGGGCACGGCAATCAAGGGAGCGACCTGGTCGGTGATCTTGAGCGAGCCGCCCTCGATGGTGGCGTAGGTCTTGAGCGGGCCTTCGTGCGTGGCCGCAATGCTCACGCCCTTGGCGCAGTCAATCGACGAGCCGCCGCCCAGAGCGATCAAGCCGTCGCAGTGGTTTTGCATGTAGACGGCAGCCGCGGCACGCACCGCAGCCTCGGTCGGGTTGGAGGGGGTTTGGTCGAACACGCTGACCTTCAGGCCTGGCAGGGCGGCCAGGGCTTTGTCCAGAATGCCCACGGCTTTGACGCCCGCGTCGGTCACGATCAAGGGACGGGTGATGCCCACGCGTTCGCATTCGGCCTTGAGCAGGCTGATCGCGCCAAAGTCGATCTGGATCTGGGTGACGTAGTTGATGAAAGACATGCCAAGTTCTCCGTTGTGTGAGCAGGTGACAGACCCCATGCACGGGGCGTTGTACGATTTGTGTTCATTGTGATTCAGGAAGCGCCTTTGTCCATCCGGCCCAAGGCCCAGACCGTCACGTTGGCAACACCCGAATCCCACCCATTCCAGCTTCATGAGCAGCCACCACAGCAACCCCCGATCCCTCTTAAACCCGGCCACGCGCACGCTGATCGACCGCGTTCAGAGAGCAGGGCGCCCGCCCATGCACGCCATGACCGCCGAGCAAGCCCGCGCGTTTTACGACATTGGCGGCCCGATCCTGGACCTGCAGCCTGCGCCCCATGTGGACCGGGTGCAGGACATCACCATCCCCGCACGCGACGGCCATGCCATGCCCGCGCGCCTGTATGCCCCGCAAAGCGCCACGCCCCTGCCGGTTTTGCTCTACCTGCATGGCGGCGGCTTCACCGTGGGCAGCCTCACCACGCACGACGTGCTCTGCCGACAACTCAGCCGCCAGGGCCACTGCGCCGTGGTGTCGCTGGACTACCGGCTGGCGCCCGAGCACCGCTTTCCGACGGCCGTGCACGACGCTTGGGACGCGCTGAACTGGCTGCACCAGCAGGGCCAAACCCTGGGTCTGGACAGCACACGCTTGGCTGTGGGCGGCGACAGCGCAGGCGGCACTTTGTCTGCCGTGTGCGCTTTGATGGCCCGTGATGCGGGTCTGAAGCTCGCCTTGCAGCTGCTGTTCTACCCGGGCTGCGGCTCCAAGCAGGACACGGCCTCGCACCACACCTTTGGCGAAGGCTTCATGCTCGACAAGGACACCATCGCCTGGTTTTTTGACGGCTACATCGACAAAGCAGACCGTGACGACTGGCGTTTTGCCCCCGGCAACGCCCCCGATCACTCTGGCCTGGCCCCGGCCTGGATGGGCCTGGCCGAATGCGACCCATTGGTGGACGAAGGCGTGCGCTACGCCGACACGCTGCGTATGGCGGGCGTGCCGGTCGATCTGGAAATTTACCGGGGCGTGATCCATGGCTTCATCACCATGGGCCGAGCCATCCCCGATGCCCTGAAAGCCCATGCCGATGCAGGCCGGGCTTTGAAACACGCTTTTGAAAGTTGAACCCATGAAACGCCAGGACTTCCGTTTTTCTCACCGCATGCGCGTGCGCTGGGTCGAGGTGGACATGCAAAAGATCGTCTTCAACGGTCACTACCTCATGTACTTCGACACCGCCGTGACCGACTACTGGCGCAACCTGGCCATGCCCTACGCCGACACCATGCACCAGCTGGGCGGCGACCTGTATGTCAAAAAAGCCAGCGTCGAGTACCACGCCAGCGCTGAAATGGACGACTACCTGGACGTGTGCATGCGCTGCGAACGCATCGGCAACTCGTCCATGACCTTTGTGGGTGCGATTTTCCGGGGCGAAGAACTGCTGATCACCAGCGAGCTGGTCTATGTGTATGCCGACCCGGTGGCCAAAAAGAGCCAGTCCATTCCGCCGCAACTGCGCGACATGCTCGAAGGCTTTGAGCGCGGCGAAGACATGGTGCAGCTGCACCTGGGCTCGTGGCACGACTTTCAAAAGCTGGCTGCGCCGCTGCGCACCGAAGTGTTTGTGCAAGAGCAAAAAGTGCCCGCCGACATGGAATGGGACCACGATGACGAAACGGCCTTGCACTGTGTGGTAATCAACCGCATGGGCATGGTGCTGGCCACAGGCCGCCTGCTGCAACACGCACGGGGCGTGGCTCGCATTGGCCGCATGGCCGTCAAAAAGCAGATGCGCGGCAGCGATCTGGGACGCCGTGTGCTGCACGCTTTGATGGCAGCCGCCCGCGAACGCGGCGATACGCAGGTGTTGCTGCACGCCCAATGCAGCGCAGAGGGTTTCTACAAACGCTCAGGATTTGAGCCGCACGGGGCGATTTTTGAAGAAGCAGGCATTGCGCACATCGAGATGGTGCGCAAGCTTTGAAGATCAGATGTCTTCGAGCAAGGCGTAGGGCAGGGGCTGAAGCGTCAATGCGGGGCCTTCGGCACTGCTCACACGCCAGCCACTGTGCTGGCTCTCCAGCGTGCCGCTGACCAAGGCATCAAAGCCTTGCCCATCAGGGCGGGCTACCCCCAAGACCACGGTGGCGCAGGGCTGATCTGGGTCGGTGGGGGTGAAGATGTCCTGCCCAGCGCTCAAGGTCACCGGGCTGTGCACCAGTGCCGTGCGGCGCTTCAAGGTGCCGCGAAACTGGCTGCGGGCCACGACTTCCTGGCCAGGGTAGCAGCCTTTTTTGAAGTTGACGCCGCCCACCGATTCGTAATTGAGCATTTGGGGGACAAAGGCCTCGAACAAGGGCTGGCTGAGCAAGGCCACACCACTCATGACCTCGGACCAGGACCAGGCTTCCGATGTCGCTTCAGGGCCTGTGGGCATGGCGTGGCCCAGCGGTGCCAAGCACAGGGCACGGGGCACACGCACATCACCCATGACGGCGGGGTAAAGCGCGACCGCATGCGCACCATCGGCCGATATGGTCTGCCATGGGGCGGCATCACCCACCCAAGCACGGGCACTGTCGCCCAGCAAGCCGCGCAGCTGCCATTGGCCGCTCGCGTCGGACAACTTGACCTTGGCCCGCAGCACAAACATGGACAGGCGCTTGAGCGTCTGGGCCAGCAAGTCTTGACTCATAACCAACAGCACGGTGTCGGGGGCGGTTTTGACGAGCACAAAACTCGCCTGCATGCGCCCCTTGGCCGAGCAAAAGGCGGCCAGACGGGCCTGACCCACGGGCAACAACAGCACGTCGTTGGTCAGTTGGTTGTGCAAAAAGTTAGCAGCCTCTTCGCCTTGGGCCTGGATCACGCCCCAATGGGGCAGGGCGGCCACGCCGTTGAGCAAGCTGAAATCTGCAGGGGTGTTGGACTGGGTGGACATGGTGGGCATTGACAAAAGGAGCCTGGGCCGAAAAACAAGGGGCAGTGCAAGGCCTGAATTATGATCAAGCCTCGTTTTGACTGGGCCGATACGGCTATTTTCACGGTATTTGCAAAAGGCCTCGGGTGATCAAAAGTTTGTTCAAAGGTTTGCTGGTTTTGCTCCTGCTGGCGTGTGCGCTGGCCGCCGGGGCTTACCACTGGGTCCATCAGCCCATGGGCGCTCGCATGGGGAATGCAGAGGCCCTGGATTTGTCGATCGAGCCGGGCACAACGTCCAAAACCATTGCCCAAATGGCCGTCGATGCCGGGGCCGATGTCCCCCCCATGGCCTTGTACGCCTGGTTTCGCCTGTCGGGCCAATCGCGCCTGATTCGGGCCGGCAGTTATGAATTCAGTGCCCAGACCACACCCGCTCGGCTCTTGTCCATGCTGGTGCGCGGTGAAGAGAGTTTGCGCACCTTGACCTTGGTGGAAGGCTGGAACATTCGCCAATTGCGCCAGGCTCTGGCCAAGTCCGACCAGCTCAAACCCGACAGCCAAACGCTGGACGATGAAGCCTTGATGGCGCAGCTGGGCCGACCCGGCGTACACCCGGAAGGGCGGTTTTTCCCGGACACCTACAGTTATGCCAAGGGTTCAAGCGATCTGGCCGTTCTCAAACGCGCCATGAAAGCCATGGACAAACAGCTCGACAAAGCCTGGCAGGCACGCACGCCGCTGGCCGCCGTCAAATCACCCGAAGAAGCCCTGATCCTGGCCAGTATTGTTGAAAAGGAAACAGGCAAGGCTTCTGATCGTCCGCAGATTTCCGGGGTGTTCAACAACCGTTTGCGCATCGGCATGCTGTTGCAAACCGACCCCACCGTGATTTATGGCTTGGGCGCAGCCTTTGATGGCAATTTGCGCCGCAGCGATTTGCGCACCGACACGCCCTGGAACACCTACACCCGTGCGGGTTTGCCGCCCACACCGATTGCCATGCCCGGCAAATCGGCACTTTGGGCGGCCGTTCAACCGGCCGACACACGGGCCGTGTACTTTGTGGCCAAAGGCGATGGCAGCAGCCATTTCAGCGCCACACTGGACGAGCACAACCGGGCCGTGAACCGTTACCAACGTGGCCAACGCGCCGCTGCGGACTGACGTTAGCGGCGACAATCGAGCTTTTACCTTTGACCCCTTTCATGACACGCGGTTTGTTCATCAGCTTTGAAGGCATCGACGGTGCGGGCAAGTCCACCCACATCGACAGCGTGGCCGCGCTTTTCCGACAGGCGGGCAGGGCGCTCGTGCTGACCCGCGAGCCCGGCGGCACACCCTTGTCCGAGAAGCTGCGCGAGCTGGTGCTGCACGAGCCAATGGACCCGCTGACCGAGGCTTTGCTGATGTTTGCTGCACGCCGCGAGCATTTGGCACAGGTGATCGAGCCGGCCTTGGCCCGAGGTGATGTGGTGCTGTGCGACCGCTTCACCGATGCCACCTTTGCGTATCAGGGCGGTGGGCGTGGCTTTGACTGGCAGGTGCTCAGCCAGCTCGAGCGCATGGTGCAACAAACCCCGAGTGGCGTTTTGCGCCAGCCCGAGCTGACGGTCTGGTTCGATCTGGACCCGGCCATTGCCGCCGAACGCCTGGCCTCTGCCCGTGTGCCCGATAAATTTGAATCGCAACCGGCCGATTTTTTTGCCGCCGTGCGTGCCGGTTATGCCCGCCGCCTGGCCGAGATGCCCGAGCGCTTTGCCCGCATTGACGCGGCCCAAAGCCGGGAAGCCGTGGGTGCCGATGTGGTCCGCGCCGTGCAGACTTGGTTGCAAAAGGTCGGCGCATGAGTTCGGTCCTGAATGCGCCCTGGATCGCCCGTCAGACCACCGAGCTGCTGGCCCAACGCGGCCATGCCTGGTTGCTGCAAGGGCCCTCGGGCTTGGGCCAATACGAATTGGCCCTGGCTTTGGTGTCGGCCTGGTTGTGCGAAAAGCCCAGCGAGCAGGGCGCTTGCGGCGATTGCCCCAGCTGCCACGCAATCGCCGTGCGCACCCACGCCGATCTGGCCGTGCTGATGCCCGAGACCCAGATGATGGAGTTGGGCTGGCCCTTGTCCGAAAAGGCGCAGGCCGAGATCGACGACAAAAAACGCAAGCCCAGCAAGGAAATCCGTGTCGAAGCCATGCGCGATGCGGTGGAGTTTTCGCAACGCACCGATGCCCGTGGGCGCGGCAAGGCGGTGCTGGTGTTTCCTGCCGAGCGCATGAACACCGTCACGGCCAACGCTTTGCTCAAAACGCTCGAAGAACCGCCAGGCGATGTGCGCTTTGTGCTGGCCACCGAGGCTTCGCATTTGTTGTTGCCCACCATCCGCAGCCGTTGCCTGGCCCACACCATGAAGTGGCCCGAGCCCGATGAAGCCCTGCCGTGGCTGCTGACCCAAGGCGTGCCCGATGCCGTGGCGCAGGCTTTGCTGCGCAGCGCTGGCAGTCGTCCGACCGATGTTTTGCGCCAGGCAGAAAGCGGTTTGTCGCCCGATTGGTGGGCTGCTTTGCCCAAAGCCATGCACCAAGGCGATGTGCGCCATCTGGCCGACTTGAGCCCTGCTCAGGCCATCGATGCCTTGCAAAAGCTTTGCCACGACCTGGTCTTGCGCCAAGCGGGTGCCGAGCCTCGTTTCTTTGACCTCAGCCAGTTGCCCGCCTGCAAGGCCTCGGTCATGGTGCTGACCGATTGGTTCAAGCGCCTGATGCAGTCAGCGCGGACCGCCGAACACCCTTTCAATGCCGGTCTGATGCTCGAAGCCTTGACCGCTGATGCCCAACAAACCCTGCGTTCGCAGGGCTGATTCATGTACACCGATTCCCATTGCCATTTGACGTTTGCCGAACTGCAAAGCCAGTTTGAAAGCATCCGCACGGCCATGCAGGCCGCCCAAGTGACCCGCGCCCTGTGCATTTGCACCACGCTGGAAGAATTTGACACGGTGCATGCGCTGTCGATGGCGCACGACAACATTTGGTCCACCGTAGGCGTTCACCCCGACAACGAAGGCGTGCGCGAACCGAGTCTGCAAGACTTGCTCGACGGCGCGGCGCGGCCCCGCGTGGTGGCCATCGGCGAAACCGGACTGGACTATTACCAGATGGACGAGCGCAAAGGCGGACGGACAGTGGCCGACATGGAATGGCAACGCGAACGTTTTCGCACCCACATTCGGGCGGGCCGGCAGACGCAATTGCCCCTTGTCATCCACACGCGCCAGGCGTCGGACGACACCTTGGCGATCCTGAAGGAAGAGGGCGAAACGGGTGGAGCAGGGTGTGCGGGCGGTGTTTTCCACTGTTTCACCGAGTCTGAACGGGTGGCTCGGGCTGCACTCGATTTGGGCTACTACATCTCCTTTTCCGGCATCCTGACATTCAAGACTGCGGCCGATTTGCGCGAAGTGGCCAAGTTTGTGCCCGATGATCGTTTGCTGATCGAAACCGACAGCCCCTACCTGGCCCCTGTGCCTTACCGGGGCAAGACCAACAACCCCTCGTATGTGCCGTTTGTGGCTCAGCAATTGGCGCAATTGCGGGGCTCAACACCCGAGGCCATTGGCGAATTGACCAGTGCCAATTTCAATCGTCTTTTCTCCAGAATTTCAATTTCTTAAAGTGATGTCTAACTTTAATTATTCAAAAAAACTCTCTGTTTTTATTGGAGTTTTTCTTTTATTCAAGAATTCACTTGCAGGTTCATACGACGACTTTTTCAGAGCGTTGCGCGTGGATGACGCCAGAACTGTTCAGTCGCTCCTGAACCGTGGTTTTGATCCCAACACCGCAGATGAAAACGGTCGATCCGGATTGTTGATCGCGCTGCAAGTGCCATCGCCCAAAGCTGCAGAGGTGCTGATTCGCGCCGAACAAACCAAGGTCGATACGCGCAACGACAAGGATGAAAGTCCCTTGATGCTGGCTGCTTTGCGTGGTCAAAAAGCGCTGGTCGAGCTGCTCATTTGGCGAGATGCTGACATCAACAAAACCGGGTGGACACCATTGCATTACGCCGCCAGTGGCGGTCATGCGAACATTGCCAAGCTGTTGCTCGAGCAAAGCGCCTACATCGATGCGGAATCGCCCAACGGCACAACACCTCTGATGATGGCGGCCATGTACGGCACACCGGAGGTCGTTCAATTGCTGCTGGATGAAGGCGCTGATGTGAGCCTCAAGAACCAGCTGGGTATGACTGCGCTGGACTTTGCCAAGCAAGGCAATCGCAAAGATGCCATTCAAATGCTTCAGGCTTTGCCAAAGTCCATGGATTCCGTTCAACCCAAAACGTTTTCAGCATCGCCAGGGCGTTGAGGCCTTCAACTGCATTTAAGTTCATGGAAGTCGAGGGTCCTTTTACAGTCTACTTTTTAAACCCTATTAATTTCGTACGATGTATATTATGTTAAGTCAAATAGCGATGAAGTGACACTGAGATGGCACACAGGCGTGTTGGTGCGTTGTGTTCAGTCTCAGCAATGGGCGCCAGCACACCGTCAAATCACCTGCCCACCGATACCTTCTGAGTCGATGCACACCAGTTCTTAGTGCGCAAAAAACCATGAAGGAGATAGGAATGAAAAGCACATCCGCCATCATCTCAGCCTTGTTGGCTGTGACGCAGGCCTGCTGGATGATTGAGCCGGCTCAGGCACAGCCTGGGGAGCACGGTAAGTCAGACAAGGCGCACAAGCCAAACAAGGCCCCCGCTTCACAGGGCGCACGGCACCCACAACGCCACGGTGATACGGGCATGCCTGGCCATGAGGCCATGCAAAAGTCCGACTACAACGGGCCTGTGCCCATCGGCGGGTATTTTCAGGAACGCCATCGAGAGGACGCGCAAATCTATTACGGACGGCCTGAAAACCGAGGTTATTGCCCACCGGGCCTGGCCAAAAAAAGTCGTGACTGTTCACCACCCGGTCAGGCGCGCAAATGGAAGCGTGGTCGGCCATTACCAGCTGGGGTCGTCTATTACGAAGTGCCGCGCAGTGTGGTCCTGACCTTGGGCATGCCGCCTTCGGGCTACCGCTACGTCCGCGTCGCTTCGGACATTCTTTTATTGGCCGTGGGCACCGGCATGGTGGTGGACGCGATCGAAGATCTGGTCCACTGAGCCCGGCATCGGGGCTCTTTGAAGCTCACTGCGATTCACTGGGTCAGATATGGCCCCAAACCATCAGAGCGTCGCGCCCTTCGGTGACCAGATCTACTTTGGCGCCCACGGGCAGCAGCACCTTGGTTTCGACATGGCCAAAGGGCAAGCCGGTGAGCACCGGGGCCTTGATCTGGCCGCGCAGCCAGTCGACCACCGTGGCCAACTTGAAGCCTTTGTCGTGCGTGGGCACCAGCTTGTAATTGGTGAACTGGCCGATCAGCACCGCTTTTTGCTGGGCCAACACACCCGCATGCAAGAGCTGGGTGAGCATGCGCTCGATGCGGTAAGGGTGCTCGCCCACGTCTTCCAAAAAGAGCACGCCGCCCTTGACTTGCGGAAAGTACGGCGTGCCCAGCAGCGAAGTCAGCACCGTGAGGTTGCCACCCCACAACGGCGCGTCTTTGACCGTCACGAGGCGATCAGCTTCGGTCTTGGGCAGCTGCCAGCCTGTGCCCTCGCCCTGCTCCAGCAACAAGTCGTCAAAGCAGGCTTGCATGATGTCGTCTGGCTCTTGGCTTGGACCGAAGTCTTCGCCCAATGCCGGGCCTTGCCAGCTGATGCGTCCGGTCTTGGCATAGACCGCCTGGTTGAAGGCGGTGAAGTCGCTCAGACCTACAAACTGCGTGCCGCCATCAATGGCCTTGGCGATTTGCTTGTAGGGCAATCCGGGCAGGATGCGCGTGAGGCCGTAGCCGCCGCGGGAGATCAGGGCCACGTCAGCACCGCTGGCAGCAGCGCGGGTGATGGCGGCGATCCGTGTCGCGTCATCGCCCGCAAAGCGCATGTGGCTGGCCAAAGCCGCTTCATCCAGCTCGACCTGATGGCCTTGGGCTTGCAGGCGCTTCACGCCACGACGAAAAGCCGCTTTGTCGCGCACCGCGCTGGACGGGGAAAAAATATAAATGTGGGCCATGTGCTGTGTTCTTCTTCAAGGCCTGAAGTGTCGCACAGCCGCCTCGGCAATCGCCCTGCCCTGCTCCTGCACAAAATGGCCCGCATCGGGCAGGAGCATCGGCTCGGGACAGCCCAAAATCTGGCTTTGCAAATGGCGCATGACGGGCTCGCCCAGCACCGGATCCTGCTGACCAATGGCCATGAAGCTTTGGCCTTGCCAATCCTTGCGCCAAAAGTCACGCGCCTGCCGCGAGATGGCTGCGCCGGGCGAGTCGGTGAATTCCGGCACCATGGGCGGAAAGGCGCGCAGCGCAGCGCGGTAGCCCTTGTCAGGGAAGGGTGCGTTGAAGGCGGCTGTCTCGGCAGACGTCATGTGGCGGTTGCCGCGCGCGAACAACTTGCCCACATCGAACAGAGGCTGGCTTCGGCACCAATCACGCCAAGCCAGAAAGCCATCGCTCAGCGGCCCCTCGCCCGTGGCCAAAGTGGTGTTCATGACCAGCAGACCCTTGAAACGCTCGGGTGAGGCCATGGGCAAAGTCAGCCCCAAAATGCCACCCCAGTCTTGCACGACCAGCACCACGCGTTGCAGGTCGAGCCGCTCGATCAAATCCAGCAAGGTTTGGCGATGGGTTTCAAACTGGTGAAAACTGTCCTTTTTGGGCTTGTCGCTTTTGCCAAAACCGATCAGGTCGGGCGCCACCACCCGGTGCCCCGCCGCCAGCCAGACCGGGATCATCTTGCGGTACAGGTAGCTCCAGGCGGGGTTGCCGTGCAGGCACAACCAAGTCAAAGGTGCTTTCGCATCGCCCTCACCCTTGTACTCATCCAGGTAGTGCATGCGCAGCCCGGCGATGCTGGGCAGGTCGTTCACGTAGCGCGGCTGCCAGGGGTAATCGGGCACACCGGCAAAGGCGGCATCGGGCGTGCGCAAGGCGTCTTCTCTAAGGGGTTGTGTGTTCATTCGCTTGGGCCTGAAAAAGTCTTTGAGCAACTGGCCGCATTCATCGGCCAGCACACCGCCCGTGACTTGGGTTTGGTGGTTCAACTGCCTTTGGTCAAACAAGTTGAGCACCGAGCCCGCCACCCCAGTACGCGGATCGGCCGCACCAAACACCACGCGGTCCACACGGGCGTGCAGCATGGCGCCGCTGCACATGGTGCAAGGCTCCAGCGTCACGTACAGCGTGCAGCCGTCGAGCCGGTAATTGCCCAGCACACGTGCCGCTTCGCGCAGCGCCACCACCTCGGCGTGCGCTGTCGGGTCGTGGCTGGCAATCGGGGCGTTGCGGCCCGTGGCAATGACCTGGCCATCTTTGACAACCACCGCACCAACCGGCACCTCGCCCGCTGCGGCGGCTTGCCGGGCCTGCTCCAGGGCCAGGCCCATCCAGTGGGCGTCTTGGCTTGGCGTGTCCACGGTCAAGCCACCATGCCCAAACGCTGCATCCACTGCGCCAGGGCCTTTTCCTGCTCGCCGCCTCGGGCGTAGGCAGCGTGCATGGCCGCGTGCGATTCCGGGCGGTGCTGGTTGATCTTGACCTTTGTCTGCAGTTCCACAATCTTCAACTCAAACGCCACAATGCCATTCAGCATAGCGTGGGTGTAGCTCTCGGGCAGCGCACGCCACTGAGGGGCATACGCGGGCTCGTGGTCGGCAATCAACTGCTTGAGCATGGCGTCCTTGGCCTCGTCGCCGTCCAGCATCCGCGCCTCGACACGGGCATGCACCGCCAGATAAGTCCAGGTCGGTACGCGCTGCAAGTCAGGGTACACGGCAGGCGACATGTAGGCCTGCGGCCCCATGAAGGTCACCAGCGCCTGGGGGCGCGCTTGCAGGTATTGCGCATGAGGATTACCCCGGGCACAGTGCCCGAGCAGCGCAACCGGCTGGTCGCCCTCTTCGATCAGCTTGAGCGGCAAATGCGTGACAAACGGGAAGCCATCCTCGTCGGTCGACACCAGACTCGCAAACGGATGCTCGCGCACGATGGCCGCCGCGTGCTGCGGTTGGTTGAATTGTGGGGGCAGGTACATGAAAAGACTGTAGCAAAACAAAGGCACCCGAAGGTGCCTTGTCTGTCATTCCCACTCAATCGTCGCCGGGGGCTTGGAACTCACGTCGTACGTCACCCGGTTGATGCCACGCACCTCGTTGATGATCCGGCCCGACACTTTCTTGAGCAACGCATAAGGCAGCTCGGCCCAATCCGCCGTCATGAAGTCGCTGGTTTGGACGGCGCGCAGGGCCACCACGTAGTCGTAGGTGCGGCCATCGCCCATCACGCCCACGCTTTTCACTGGCAGGAACACGGTGAAGGCTTGGCTGGTCAGGTCGTACCAGGTCTTGCCCGACTCGTCGGTGAAATTGCGCAGCTCTTCGATGAAGATCGCGTCCGCACGGCGCAGCAGATCGGCGTATTCTTTTTTGACTTCGCCCAAGATGCGCACGCCCAGGCCTGGACCTGGGAAGGGGTGGCGGTAGACCATTTCGCGGGGCAAGCCCAGCGCCACGCCCAACTCGCGCACTTCGTCTTTGAACAGTTCGCGCAGGGGCTCCAGCAGTTTGAGGCCCAGTTGCTCAGGCAAGCCGCCCACGTTGTGGTGGCTCTTGATGGTGACGGCTTTCTTGCTTTTGGCACCGCCCGACTCGATCACATCGGGGTAGATCGTGCCTTGGGCCAGGAAGGTCGCGCCCCTGTGACCGCCGTCGCCTGCCTTGAGTTTGGCCGCTTGTTCTTTGAACACGTCCACAAACAGGCCGCCAATGATCTTGCGTTTGGCTTCAGGCTCGCTCACGCCAGCCAGTTTGCCCAAGAACAGCTCGCTGGCATCCACTCTAATCACATGCGCGTGCAGCTTGCCGACGAACATGTCCATGACCATGTCGCCCTCGTTCAGGCGCAGCAGGCCGTGGTCCACAAACACGCAGGTCAGCTTGTCGCCAATGGCGCGGTGGATCAGGGCCGCAGCAACTGACGAATCCACACCGCCCGACAGGCCGAGGATGACTTCTTCATCGCCCACTTGCTCGCGGATTTTGGCGACGGCTTCTTCGATGTAGTCGCCCATGATCCAGTCAGGGCGGGCTTTGCAAATGTCGAGCACGAAGCGGTTGAGCAGCGCCTGGCCTTGCACGGTGTGCGTCACTTCGGGGTGGAACTGCACGGCGTAAAACTTGCGGGCCTCGTCGGCCATGCCCGCGATGGGGCAAGCCGGGGTCGAAGCCATGACCTTGAAGCCTTCGGGCAACTGGGTGACCTTGTCGCCGTGGCTCATCCAAACCTTGAGCATGCCGTGGCCTTCGGCCGTGGCGAAGTCTTCAATGCCTTTGAGCAATTCGGTGTGGCCGTGGGCGCGGACTTCGGCGTAGCCAAATTCGCGGGTGTGCCCTGCTTCAACCTTGCCGCCCAGTTGCTCGGCCATGGTCTGCATGCCGTAGCAAATGCCCAAAACCGGCACGCCCAGCTCGAACACGGCGTCAGGTGCGCGGTCATCGACCTCGTACACGCTGGCGTGGCTGCCGGACAGGATCACCCCTTTGAGGTTGCCGTCTTTGGCGTACTCACGCACCCAGTCGCTGCTCACATCGCAAGGATGCACTTCGCAAAACACATGCGCTTCGCGCACACGGCGGGCAATCAGCTGGGTGACTTGGGAGCCGAAGTCGAGGATCAGGATCTTGGAATGCTGCATGGCAAGCTGTCTCTATGAATGGAAAAGGCGTCTGGGGTGTCCAGACGCCTTGGTTCGGAATACCGTGATTTTAACGGCGCTCAGTCTGCCCGATAGTTCGGCGCTTCTTTGGTGATCTGCACGTCGTGGACGTGGCTTTCGCGGATGCCCGCCGCCGTGATCTCGACGAACTCGGCACGTGCGTGCATGTCAGCGATCGTGGCACAACCGCAGTAGCCCATGCTGGCACGCAAGCCGCCGGCCATCTGGTAAATGATGGAGACGACTGAGCCTTTGTAGGGCACGCGGCCTTCGATGCCTTCGGGCACCAGCTTGTCGGCATTGGGATTGCCGGTGCTGGACTCCTGGAAATAGCGGTCGGCGCTGCCTTGCTGCATGGCGCCGATCGAGCCCATGCCGCGGTAGCTCTTGTAGCTGCGGCCCTGGAACAAAACGATTTCGCCGGGCGCTTCTTCGGTGCCCGCAAACATGCCGCCCATCATCACGGTGCCTGCGCCTGCGGCGATGGCTTTGGCGATGTCGCCGCTGTAGCGGATGCCGCCGTCAGCGATCAGGGGCACACCAGTGCCTTGGAGGGCGGTGGCCACAGAGTCCACCGCCATGATTTGCGGCACGCCCACACCCGCCACGATGCGGGTGGTGCAAATAGAGCCCGGGCCAATGCCGACCTTGACGCCATCAGCGCCCGCCTCGACCAAGGCCAAAGCCGCAGCGCCGGTGGCGATGTTGCCGCCAATGACTTCGATGTGGGGGTAGTTTTGCTTGACCCAGCGCACGCGGTCGAGCACGCCTTTGCTGTGGCCGTGCGCGGTGTCCACCACGATGGCGTCCACACCGGCACGGGCCAGCGCTTCGACGCGCTCTTCGGTGCCCTCGCCCACACCCACGGCCGCGCCCACGCGCAGTTTGCCTGCGGCGTCGCGTGCCGCGTTGGGGAAGTTCAGCTGTTTGGTGATGTCCTTGACGGTGATCAGGCCCTTGAGTTCAAAGGCGTCGTTCACCACCAGCAGACGTTCGAGTTTGTGTTTGTTGAGCAGGTGTTTGGCTTGCTCGGGCGTGGTGCCCTCGGGCACAGTCACCAAGCGCTCACGCGGCGTCATGATTTCGCTGACCTTCTGGTCGTAGCGGGTCTCAAAGCGCAGATCGCGGCCGGTCACGATGCCGACCACCTTGCCACCGTCGCACACCGGGAAGCCGGACACGCCCAGCTCGTCTGACAAGGCCATGACCTGACGCACGGTCGTGTCAGGGGTGATGACGACCGGGTCGCGCAGCACGCCGGACTCGTAACGCTTGACCTTGGCCACTTGAGCGGCTTGCTCTTGGGCGGTAAGGTTTTTGTGCACGATGCCGATGCCGCCTTCTTGCGCGATGGCAATCGCCAAACGCGCTTCGGTGACCGTGTCCATGGCGGCGGACACCAGGGGCAGGTTCAGGCGGATGTTTCGGGTGAATTGCGTCGCCAGCGACGTGTCCTTGGGCAGGACTTGGGAGTAGGCGGGGACGAGGAGAACGTCGTCAAAAGTAAGGGCTTTACCGAGTAGGCGCATAAGCTAAGGCTCCAAAAAATGGATTGTACCCGCGCAGACCAAGGGATTTCCCGCCCTGCACACCAAAAATGGCGTGCTGAAACACCCAAGGCAAGTCTCAGGCGTTTTGGTAATGCAGCACTTTGAGCGATTTTTCCGGCGATGCGTCCACAAACGCGGCCGGGTTGGCCAGCCGTTCGACGAAACGCAAGCTGGGTGCAGCCTCTGCCACCTGGCTGTGCAAAAACTGCGTGTCCAGCTCGGGCGCATTCAGGCACAGCAGCACATGCCCTTGCGGCTCCAGCAGATCGGGCAGGCGGCGGATCAGCTTGATGTAGTCCTTGGTCGCGATGAAACTGCCCTTTTGATAGCTGGGCGGGTCGATCACGATGACGCCATACGGGCCCATCTTGTTGATCTTGCCCCAGGTCTTGAAAATATCGTGCCCCAGAAAGCGTGCTTTGGGCGGCAAGTCGTTCAGGCGGTGGTTTTGCTGGCCGATGGCCAAAGCGCCCTGGCTCATGTCCACATTGACCACTTGGGCCGCCCCACCCCGCAGCGCCACCACCGAAAAAGCGCAGGTGTAGGCGAACAGGTTGAGGATGTTTTCATGCAGGGCGTGTTGTTTCAGCCACTCGCGGCCGTTGGCCATGTCCAGGAACAGGCCATGGTTTTGACCACGCAAAACGTGCACCAGGTATTGCGCGCCCTGCTCGGTCACCACGTGCTTGTCGGGCACACTGCCGGACATCAAGCGGGTTTCGGTCTGACCCGTGGCGCGACATTGGTACACCCAGTTGAGGGGCTCACCGGGAGCCAGCGTTTGCCAGCGTTGTTCCAGCGCCATTTGGCACTGCGCCAATTCGTCTTCGGTGACAGGCTTGAAGCTCGTCAAAACCCAGACCGGCGCAAACCAGTCCAGCGTCCACTGTTCGCTGTCCGGATAAGCGCCGCCGCGACCGTGGAAAGCACGGTGAGCATCGGTGGTGTTGACCATCTGGGCGATGGCGTTCAAAAGGGCTTGCATGGCGTGTTCAATACCCCGCAGCCACGCCGCTCTTGCGGCTGGCAAACAAGCCGGTGCGGCCTTTGCCCTGGCGTTTGAATCGCTGGCGGCGGGCCACTTTGGGGTCCACCTGCAGGCCGCGGTACAGCTCTATCCGGTCGCCATCGACAAGCTGCGCGTGCCAAGCCGCTTTGTGGCCCCAAATGCCAGGCTGCATGAATGGCAGTTTGGCCAGATCGACCGCAGCCAGTTCGGGCACGCCTGCCAAAAGCCATGCGTCGAGGGCTTCTTGCACGGTGCTGCCTTCCGGCACGCGCAAAACCTGCTCATGGACTTGGCGTGCGGCCCAACTCCAGCAAAGCGTCACGGTGATCAAGGCTTTAGCCATAAACGGTTTCAGCCCGGTTGACAAACGCGTCGACCAAGCTCGCTGCGATCTTGTCAAAGACGGGGCCAATCAAGACCGCGAGCGTGCTGCTCGAAAAACCGTATTGCAAATCCAGCTCAACCTTGCACGCACGTTGGGTGCCATCGCCCACCGGCAAAAAGCGCCAGGTGCCGCTGAGCTGCGAAAACGGTCCCTTGACCAAATTCATGCCCACAGAGCGGCCTTCCTCGTGTGTGTTGCGGGTGGTGAAGGTTTGGTGGATGCCGCCCAGGCTGATGCCGACTTCGGCCAGCATGCCCTGTGCGTCAGACTCCAGCACACGCGACTGGTCACACCAAGGCAAGAACTCGGGGTAGCGGGCCACGTCGGTCACGAGGCGAAACATTTCCTCGGGCGAGTACCAGATGAGGACGGACTTGTGGATATTCTTCATACAATGCAATGTTGCTGGGATTGTAGTTTTATCCCGGCCCTCGGATTGCAGCTTGCCTGCACCTGACTTGCGAACGGCGCGGCCGTCCTCATCTGCTCACCATGGCCACGAATAAAAAGTCCCCTGCTGCCCCCACCTTTGCCAAGATCGCCGAAAACAAAAAGGCGGCCTTCGACTATTTCTTCGAGGAGCGCTACGAGGCAGGCATGGTGCTGGAAGGCTGGGAAGTCAAAGCCATCCGCGAAGGCAAGGTGCAACTCACCGACGGTTATGTGGTCATTCGCGATGGCGAGTTGTTCATCATTGGCTGCCTGATCAACCCGCTCAAGACCGCCTCCACCCACATCAACCCTGAAGCGGCCCGCACGCGCAAGTTGCTGCTGAACAAGGAAGAGATCAAGCGCCTGATCGGCAAGATCGAGCAAAAGGGCTACACCCTGGTGCCGATCAATTTGCATTGGAAATCAGGCAAAGTGAAATGCGACATCGCGCTGGCCAAGGGCAAGGCCGAGCATGACAAGCGCAACACCATCAAGGACCGTGAAGGCAAACGCGAAGTGGAACGCGTGATGAAAAGCCGCCACCGTTAAAGCCCCACAGACTTTTTTGTAGATCGGCGGCCTCAGCCCCGACATGGGTCAATGGACAACGGGAACTGCGTTGGGGCTGAAGCCACTGACCTACCGGTATCAACTCAGATCCCGCAGCGGATGGGCATGGGCCGGCCAAGGGCTCACAAAAAACGCGGCCACTTCGGCGGCATTCACGTCTTCTGAACGGGCCGGTTTCCATTGCGGGCTGTGGTCCTTGTCCACCGCCAAGGCGCGGATGCCTTCCACGGTTTCACTGTCTACCACCGGGCGCAGCGCAAAACAGTGGCGTACCAAATCGCGTTCCATGCGCAAGTCATCGGCCAAGCTCATGCTGCGGGCGCGGCGGATTTGCTCCAGCACCACATGCAGCATCAAGGGTGAACGGTGACGCAAGGTCTTCGCGGTTTGCACGGACCATTCGTCAGAAGCCGATTCGAGCTTTTGCAAGATGTCGCCCACACTGCCCAAACCAAACACCGCATCCAACTCGGCGCGGTGTGACAAACCGGTTTTTTCCAGGCGGTCAAATCGGGTGCGGACCCAGCGCTCGACGGCTTCGCCGTTTTCAAACGGCGTTTCGATCAAGGTTTGCCACAGGTGTTCCAATTTGCCAGAGGTCACCAGACCGTCGGCCAAGCCGGCATGCACCGCGGCTTCGCCTTGCAGCAGGTGGCCGGTCAGCCCCAGGTATTCACCCAATCGACCTGCGCAACGGCTCAAAAAGTAACCGCCGCCCACATCGGGGAAGAGGCCAATGTGGGTTTCAGGCATGGCCATCTTGCTGCGCTCGGTGACCACGCGCACGCTGGCGCCTTGGCTGATGCCCATGCCGCCACCCATCACAATGCCGTCCATCAAGGCGATGTAGGGCTTGCGGTAGGTGTGGATCAGGTGGTTGAGTCGGTACTCTTCGGTGAAGAAGTCTTCCAGACTGGGATCACCCGCCTTGGCCGCTTGGTGGAAATAACGGATGTCACCACCGGCGCAAAAAGCGCCAAACGGACCCTCTTTGTTGGTGCCGCGCACAGCCACGGCCAGCACTTGCTCGTTGTGCACCCATGCGAGCAAAGCGCTGGTGATTTGGCGAACCATGTCCAGCGACAGCGCATTGAGTGCCTTGGGGCGGTTCAAAGTGATGCAGCCGATGCGGCCTTCGATGGTGGCGATGATGTCAGACATTGTTTTTCCAGGCTAAAAATTCATTCAGGAGCAAAGCGCCCAAGACCAAGGCACCGCCAATGAGCACACTGGGTTGTGGGGCTTCGTTCGCGCCCCACCAGGCCAGCGCGATGCCAAAGACAATTTCGAGCAAGGCCAAAAGCGACACTTCAGGGGCCTTGAGCACACGGGCGCACATCACCGACAAGGCACAGGGAATGGCCAATTGGAACAGGCCGAGCATGGCCAGCAGGCCCACATCGTGCGCAGACGCCTGAAAAGGCCAAGCCAGCGGCAAAGTAAAAACAGAGGAGAGGATCGCGCCCAGCAGCACCGAGGGCACGAGGTCAAGATCAAGGCCTTCGGCGTGGCTTTTTTGAACCAAAGTCCATTGCACAGCGCCTGCCATGGGCACACACAAGGCGACTGCGGAGCCGAGCAAGAAGTTGGGGGCACCTAGGCTGAGTTGACTGCCGTACATCCAGGAAATGCCGACACCGGCCAACACAATCGCACCCCAGGTGCGAAGGGGCAAGCGGTGACCCAAAAAGATGCGTGTGATCAAGGCGGTGAGCAAGGGGCCCAGTGCCATGGTGATCAGCACATTGGCCACCGCCGTCAGCGTCAGGGCCAGCATGAAGGCGGTGAACATGACACTCCAGCACACGCCAGAGAGCCAAAAATAGGGGCTGCACCAAGGCATGCGAGACCACACGCCCCTGCCCTGCCACAGCGGAAAGATGAGCACCAGCGACAGCACGGTGAAGAAGCTGCGCCAGAACGTCACCTCAAAGCTGCGGGCTTGTTCCAGATGGCGGGTGACGACGCCGGCCATAGACCACATCGCTGTGACCAGGACCATCATCGCCACCGCCTGACCGTGCCTGAGTTTCATGTCAAGCCGCCCGACTCAGATCACTTGTTGCGCTTGCGGTCGTGCTCTTTCAAAAAGCGCTTGCGCAGGCGCACGCTCTTGGGTGTGATTTCGACCAACTCGTCGTCTTCGATGAATTCAACGCCATATTCCAGCGTCAAGTCGATCGGAGGGGTGATCTTCACAGCGTCTTCCT
>JBEEJQ010000015.1:0-25340 GCA_041169105.1 Pseudomonadota bacterium
AGCGACCCTGATTGTGAACACAAGCTGTTCACTGCGTTATTGAAAAGCTGAAGCTAGCCAATCAAGTCGCAGATCAGCGCAAAGGCCGCAGCAGATCTTTCAAGCCGTTGTGGTCGATCTCTTGCATGAGGCGCAGCAGCTGGCCGACCTCACCTTTGGGGAAGCCTTCTCGCGCAAACCAATTGAGGTAGTTGCCGGGCAAGTCGGCGATCAGCACGCCCTTGTGTTTGCCAAAGGGCATGGGCGTATTGACGAGTTTCAGTAGGTCTTCGGGTTTCATGATTCAGGCCACAACCATGCACGCACGCGGGCATGAAACGCTTCGGGCCGGGAAATCATCACCCAATGCCCGCAGGGCAGTCCTTGCACCGCGCTGCCGGGCGCAGCCGCCACTTTGTCCAGCCATTTGGCCGAATGGAACATGAAGGGCTTGCGCTCGCCATAGACAAACAACAGCGGCATTGGCAACTGGATTTGCGATGCTTGCTTGAAGCCACCAGCCGTGCCGAACCATTGCATGGCATAGGGGTAGTTCATCTTGTGGGTGATCGAGGCTGGGTCCGTGGGACAACGCAGCCAACGGGCCATGGCGCGGGTCATGCGGGTGCCCAAACTACCGCCCAGCTTCCAGGCCAAGGCCAGCCAGACTTGGTAGCCCATCACCGACAGCTTTTCCTTCGCGCCCCAGCTGCGCAGCAAGGCCCCCGAGTTGTGGTCACCCACATCCACCGCCACCACGCGAGCCACCCGATCAGCGTGGCGCATGGCGAATTCGTAGCCAAAGATGCAGCCCCAATCGTGCAGCATGAGCGTGACGGGCTGGCCGGGGCTGATGCGGTCCACCACTTGGCGCAGCAGCTGGCACATGTCGTCCAAGCTGGTAGCCGCAGGGCCGGACTCAAAACCAGGCAGCGTCAGGCGGGCGCAGGTGGCGCGGTCTTGCAAGGCGGCCACAGTGCCGTCCCACAGGGCACGGGTGTCGGGCCAACCGTGCAGCATGAGCACGACTTCATCGCCCTGCCCTTGCAGCCAGACTTCGGTGCCCTTGACGTCGATGCACAGTTCGGTGCTGGCGGCCATGGCTTACAAGGCCTTGGCCAGGCGAGAGACGCCTTCGAGGATCTTGTCTTCGCCCACGGTGGCAAAGCTCAGGCGGAAGGTGGCGTGGTCGGGGTTGGCGCAGAAGAACGGCGTGCCCGGCACAAAGGCCACGCCGTTGTCGATGGCGCGTTTGGCAAACACATTACCGTCATTCACCTTGCCGCCTGCGCCTGTGAGGCGTGCCCAAACGAACAAGCCGCCTTGGGGCTGCACAAATTCGATGGCATCGCCCAACTCACGGCGCAGCGCGTCGCCCATGGTTTGAGCACGCTTGGCATAGACGGTGCGCACCTTGTCCAGCGTGGCGGGCATGCGACCCGCCTTCAAATACTGAGCCGCCGTGGCCTGGGCAAAGGTGCTGGTGTGGGCGTCACTGAACTGTTTGCACATGGTGGCGCGGGCCAGCAGCTCAGCAGGCGCGATCATCCAGCCCACGCGCAGCCCGGGCGACAGCACTTTGGAAAGCGAGCCGCAATGCACCAGCAACTCACGGCTGCCGGGCACCGATGCGCTCATGGCCAGCAGGCTGGGCGGCGGCGCTTCACCAAAATACAGGTCGCCATAAGGGTCGTCTTCGACGATCAGGGTCTGGTGTTTGACGGCCATCTCCAGCACCTGTTGGCGGCGCTCTGCGCTGAGCAAGGCACCGCTGGGGTTGCCAAACGTTGGGATCAGGTAAACGAATTTGGGCTTGTGCTCAGCGATCAGCTTTTCCAGCTCGTCGGTCTTGACGCCGTGGCCATCCACCGGGGCGCTGATGAGTTCCGCCCCATACAAACGGAAGCACTGGATGGTGGCCAAAAAGGTCGGGCCTTCCACGATCACCTTGTCGCCGGGGCTGATCATGGTCTTGCCGATCAAATCGAGCGCTTGCTGGCTGCCCGTGGTCACGATCAACTGGTCTGCCGTCACGTCTTGGGCACCCTTTTGACCCATGAAGTGGGCCAATTGCTCGCGCAGCGGACCAAAGCCTTCGGTCGCGCCGTATTGCAAGGCCGCACCCGGGTCTTGGGTCAGCGCGGCATTGCTGGCTTCGCGGATGCCGTCCACGTCGAACATGGCGCTGTCGGGAAAGCCGCCCGCAAAACTGATGATGCCCGGCTTGCCCAGGAGCTTGAACAGCTCACGGATGGCAGAGGTTTCGACGTTGTTCAGGCGGTCGGCAAATTGCAAAGGCATGGTGTATCTTCCGTGTTGGCTTGGCCGACATTTTGCCAACATCCCAAACACCATGAATTCCGCACAGATCGAATCTTTTTTTGCCACCCTGCAAGCCGCCAACCCCATGCCCGTGACCGAGCTGGAGTACACCAGCGTGTTCGAGCTGCTGGCCGCCGTGCTGCTCTCGGCCCAGGCCACCGATGTGGGCGTGAACAAGGCCACGCGCAAATTGTTTCCGGTGGCGGGCACGCCGCAAAAGATCCTCGACCTGGGGCTGGAGGGGCTGGAGAGTCACATCAAGACGATTGGCCTGTACCACAGCAAAGCGAAACACCTGCTGGAGACCTGCCGCATTCTGGTGGAAAAGCACGGAGGCAAAGTACCTGGCACGCGTGAAGCCCTGGAAGCCCTGCCCGGCGTGGGCCGTAAAACGGCCAATGTGGTGCTCAACGTGGCCTTTGGCGAACCCACCATGGCGGTGGACACACACATCTTCCGGCTGGGCAACCGCACGGGTTTGGCTCCGGGCAAAACACCTTTGGACGTCGAGCAAAAGCTGCTCAAGCGCATACCGGCCAAGTACCTGGTCGATGCGCACCACTGGTTGATCTTGCACGGGCGCTACGTCTGTCAGGCGCGCAAACCGCTTTGCCCCCAATGTGCGGTGGCCGCCTGTTGTGACTACAAACCCAAGACGGTCTGACACCCTTATTTCTGAGAACTTTGGCGCTCTCATTGAGTCTGTGGCCTCCCCCTGCTGACAGGTAAAATCAACATGGTTGCAGGGTCGCTTTGAGCGGCACTGTACTGAGCGGTTCGGCGCAGCCGTCCACCCTTTTGTCCGCTGGCTGCTTTGTCTCGTGACAGCAGCACCTGCCCAAGCCCCTTGGGAGCGGCTCTCAGCCATTCGATTCCAACCCGACACGTCCATGACGCGAGCCTTGCCGCGCGCCCACTTTCACAGCTCCCGACTGGTGCGTTTTCTCAGCGAGAACGCCCTGCTCGAGGCTGTCCAGCCGTCTGAAAACGTGGGGCAAAAGCTGGGCGACTGGCTGGACTTTCGCCAGGCCATCGCCCTGCACGGCTTGCTCAACCCCGAAGCCCCCGATCAGGCCGTGCCCGCGCATGTGCGCCGCGCAGGCCTCATGACACCCGATGCTCTGGCCCGCCACTTTGACAAGGTCAAAGCTTCGCTGGAGCAATCCATCGCGCAAGGCGCCCCTTCGGGCACGGGGCTGGCCCGCATCGAGATGCCGCCGGCCACCCTCGACGAACCAATCGAGCCCAAGATCGCCTTCGAGCCTTACCGCCGTTTTTATGCGGCGCACCAGCGCCAGATGGAAACCGTGGTGCGCACGCTTCGCTCGCAATTGCGCGGGCAGCTGGCCAAAAGCACGCCCGCCTTGCAGCAGCTGGCCGCGCTGGACGCCAGCTTTGAAAACATCCTCAGCGAGCGCGAAGCCATGCTGCTGGGCAAAGTGCCCAAGTTGATGGAAAAGCGTTTTTCGCAAGCCCTCAAACAACACCTCAAAAAGCAGGCCGAAGCCTTGGCAGCCGATGCCACGGCCTCCGCGCTCAAGCCCGATGCCTGGCTGCTGCCCTGGCGTCAGCAACTGCGCATGGCCCTGCTGACCGAACTCGACACACGGCTGCAGCCGGCCCTGGGCCTGCTCGAAGCCTTCAACCAAGAAAGCATTTCCACACCATGACCCGACTGAGTCGACATTCGTTCCTGATCGCCTTCGGGCTTGGTGCACTGGCCGTGCTGTGGGTGGCGGCTGCGGTGGCCAGCAGCCACTTTCTGGTCTTGGTGATGACGGCCGTCATTGGCGCGGTGTATGTGTTTGGAGCGCAAGAGTTGCGCCAGTACCGCCAAGCCACCGCCGCATTGCGTCAGGCCCTGACTGACATCCCGCAGACGCTGGAACATTTGAACGATTGGCTGATCACCCTGCCCGCTGCACTGCAAAACCCGGTGCGCCAGCGGGTGGAAGGCGAACGTGCGGGCCTGCCCGGCCCAGCCCTCACGCCCTACTTGGTCGGCTTGCTGGTCATGCTGGGCATGTTGGGCACGTTTTTGGGCATGGTGGTCACGCTCAACGGCGCGGTCTTTGCGCTGGAAGGCTCCAGCAACGTGGCCGGTATCCGGGCCGCTTTTTCCGAACCCATCAAGGGCCTGGGCCTGGCCTTTGGCACCTCGGTGGCGGGTGTGGCCACTTCGGCCATGCTGGGCCTGATGAGCAGCCTGGCTCGCCGTGAACGCGCCCAGACCAGCCAGACACTGGACAGCTGCATCGCCACGCAACTGCGCCCGTTTTCATTGGCCCACCAGCGCCAGGAAACCTTCAAGGCCTTGCAACAACAATCGCAAGCCTTGCCCCAAGTGGTGGCCCAGCTGCAAGCCATGATGGTGCAAATGGCCCAGACCAGCGAGCAGATCAACGAACGCCTGATGGCCAATCAGCAAAGCTTTCACCAGGAGGTGCACACCGCCTACACGGGCCTGGCGACATCGGTGGACGAGTCGCTGCGCACCAGCCTGAGCCAGAGCATGCAGGTGGCCAGCGATGGCATTCGCCCTGTGGTGCAAGCGACCATGGCGCAGCTGGCCGAACAAGCCCAAAGCATGAACGCGCAACTCATGCACAACACCCAGCAACAACTGGCCGAACTCAATGCCCAGTTCGGCGCCACCGCTGCCGGTGTGGCGCAGACCTACAGCACCGCCTTGGCCCAGCACGAGGCCAGCAGCACCGGCCTGCTGCAGCGCGTGGGCCAGACGCTCGACGGCTTCAGCCAGACTTTTGAGCAACGCAGCCAGGCCCTGCTGGCCCAAATGCAGGCCGCACAAGCCGAGCAGCAGACCTTGCAAGGCAGCGCCGACCAGCAGCGCCTGGATGCGTGGAAAGCCGCGCTGGAAAGCCTGGCCGCGTCGCTGGGCAACCAGTGGCAAGCCTCGGGCAGCCAGACTCTGGCCCAGCAACAGGCCATTTGCGACACACTCACCCAGACGGCCCAAGCCATCACCACCCAGGTGCAAAGCCAGGCCAGCCAAACGCTGGCCGACATCCAGCGCGTGCAAACCGAACACGCGACCCAAGACCAGCAAAGGCTGGACGCCTGGAAGGCCTCGCTCGACGCCATGGCTGCCGCGCTGCAAAGCCAATGGCAAAGCGCAGGCGACAAGACACTCGCGCAGCAACAGCAAATTTGCGACACGCTCACACAGACCGCCACGCAGGTCACCGAACAAGTACAGGTCCACACCCGTCAGACTTTGGCCGACATCCAGCGCGTGCACGCCGAGCGCGAAGCCGCCGATCAGGCGCGTCTGGACGCCTTCAAGACCTCCTTGGAAGGCACTGCTGCCGCACTGGGCCAGCAATGGCAAACATCAGGAGCACAGACGCTGGCGCAACAGCAAACCATCTGCGACACCCTGACCGACACGGCGCAAACGATCACCACCCACACCCAGGCGCAGGCCACGCAAACCCTGGCCGAGGTCACACGCCTCATGGCCAGCAGCGAAGAGCTCATGCGTGCGCGCATCGCCTCTGAAGCGCAATGGGCGGCCCAACACACCCAGCGCTCGGAAGAGCTCAGCGCCTTGCTGCGCACCGAGCTGTCGGCCCTGCGCGAAGCCGAACACGCACGCGGCCAGGCTGCTGTGGACCGTTTGAGCGAATTGCAAACCGCTGTGACGGTGCACCTGAGTACCTTGGGCACTGCACTGGAAGACCCGATCACCCGCCTGATCGAGACGGCTTCCGAAGCCCCCAAAGCGGCCGCTGAAGTCATTGGCCAGCTGCGCCAGGAAATCTCGGTCAGCGTGGCCCGCGACAACGCGCTGCTGGAAGAGCGCACCCGCATCATGGACACCCTCAGCAATTTGCTGGATGCGATCAACCATGCGTCGACCGAGCAGCGCAGCGTGATCGACAGCTTGGTCAGCTCCTCTGCAGCCACCTTGAACCAGGCCAACAGCCAGTTCATCGACCATGTGAGCAGCGAATCGGCCAAGCTGGGCGAGATCGCCGCACAAGTCACCGCCAGCGCCGTCGATGTGGCCACCTTGGGCGAGACCTTCAGCTTCGCGGTGCGCGCCTTCAACGAGACCAATGAAAAGCTCATGGCCAATTTGCAGCGCATCGAGCAAGCCATGGACAAGTCCATGACCCGCAGCGACGAGCAACTGGCCTATTACGTGGCCCAGGCCCGCGAAATCATTGACCTGAGCATCACCTCACAAAAAGACGTGCTCGAAACCCTGCAGCAGCACGCCGCGCAAGGGGCCGCCTGATGCTCGAACACGACGCGGACGTCGAGTCATCCTCTCCGGTCTGGATCTCCTTTGCCGATCTGATGACCAGCTTGCTGGGCGCTTTCGTGCTGCTGCTGGTGGGCGTCATGGCCGCGCAGCTGGACATGGCCACCCGCCTCGAAGCCGAGGTGGAAAAACGCCAGGTCGAAGAACAAAAGCGCATGTCGCTGGAAAAAGCCCTGGCCATTCCACTGGCCAGCGGCCGCATCACCTTGAACAACGGCCGCATCGGCATCAGCGGCAAGCTGCTGTTTGAGCTGAACTCCGACAAGCTCGAGCCCGAAGGCCGCAAACTGCTCAAGAGTCTGGTGGTGCCCCTGCGCAATTACTTGCAGTCGCGTGACGAAATGCTGATGGTCAGCGGCTTCACCGACGACCAAAGCATCAAGAGCCGCAACCGCCAATTCCAGGACAACTGGGAGCTGTCGGCTCAAAGGTCTCTGACGGTGACGCGCACCCTGATCGAAGAAGGCATGCCGTCTTCCATGTTGTTTGCCGCTGCTTTTGGCCAAGAACAGCCCCTGGTGGCCAACGCCAATGAAAAAGCCCGTGCCCAAAACCGCCGCGTGGAAATGGCGCCTGTGCCCAAAACGTCGAACGCTGCCAAGCCATGACGACCGACCTGTCCGTGCCTTCTGACCTGCACGACCTGCACGCTGCGCTGCAAGCCGCAGGTGCTGCACGGCTGGACGCGGTGGGCTGGCATTACATCGAAGTGCTGAGCGAACGCGCACGCAGACAAACCGGGCCAGCGCAAGCGCTGCTGAACGACAAACTGAAAGCCAGCTTGATCCAATTCAAGCAGCGATGGGACGATGCGCCCACGGCCGCGAAGGCTTCGCCGCCAGCGGGGGTGGCAAGCCCCTCCCCCTTGGAGGCCCTGCTGAGCGACATGGCACAGCATGCACCGGCCCCCAATACAGCCCCATCAGCGCTGTCGGTCAAGCCTGCCGCCTGGCGGGCCGAAAGCCCCAGGGTTCAGCAGTTCAAGAAACAGCTGGGCAAGATCAGCGTGCAAAAACAGGTCAAGCAAGCGATTGCGCTGGCGCCGCAAAATGCGGGCCCCATCAACTCGCACATGTTGGTGTTGCGCTCTTTGGGTTTGATGCGGGATGCCTCACCGGATTACCTGAACCGGTTCATCACCTATGTAGACACCTTGCTGTGTCTGGAAGAGGCAGGCAAGGCTTCGGCGCAGCCGAAGAAACCCTCTTCGACCGCCAAACCGAAAAAGTAAAGCTCAGCGGCCCAGTTGGGCCAAAGCGGCTTGCAAACCGGCCAAACCGCCTACGCGTTGGTCGTTGATGAAAATCTGCGGCATCTGGCGAACCGAGGGACCGCATTTTTCATAAAAGGCCATGCGCTCTTCTTCGCTGTCGATTTTGATTTCTTCAAAAGCCAGCGACTTGGTTTTGAGCACCATCTTGGCGGACTCGCATTGGGGGCATGCGGACTTGGAGTAAACGACGATTTTGAGTTCCATGCGTCAGATTCTAGCCCCTCAAGCCGCCGCCCATTGGGCCAGGACCTGAGGCTCAAAGTGCTGCTCGATGTAGTCAGCCAGCCCCTCGAACACCGTCTCCAAAGTCGGCACCGAGGCCCCAAACAAGGCCTGCAAGACCGCTGGGCATTCCAGCAATCCGTGCAGATAGGTGCCCAGCACCTGACCATCACCACTTTGCCAGGCCAGCCCCGGCATGACCTCGTGCAACACCGCCCCACCAGCCAGCATGGCCGAATGGCCCTGCGTCTGGCCGTGGTGGATCTCGTAGCCCGCAACTTCGACGCCCGCTAGAGCCGCCCACGGCCCCTGCACTTGACAAAAACGGGCTTGGGTTTTCTTCACGGTTTTGTCGGGTGCGAACTGCGTGACCAGCGGCAACAAGCCCAGACCGGGTGCATTGCCGTCGATGCCATGCGTGTCGATGAGGGCTTCGCCCAGCATTTGCAGCCCGCCGCAAATGCCCAGCACCGCACCGCCCTGCTGGGCGTGCCTCGTCACGGCCGCATCCAGCCCTTGTTGACGCAACCAGGCCAGGTCGCTGCTGGTGTGTTTGCTGCCGGGCAAGATCACCCAGTCGCTGGCCTGCAGTCCCGCCAAATCTGCAGGGCTTCGCGCCCAGAGCAGGCGCAAGCCGGGCACGTTCTTGAGCGGCTGAAACTCATCGAGGTTGCTGATGCGTGGGTAGGCGATCACGGCCACCGTTCGGGTCACGGCCCCCTTGGCTTGGCTGCGGTCGTCAAAGACCCCATCCTCTTCAGGCAGTCCGTGCTGCCACCACATGGGCAGCACCGCCACGGTGGGCACACCGGTGAGTTGTTGCAGCAGCTCGGGTGCGGGGCTCAGCAAGCTGGCGTCGCCCCGGAATTTGTTGAGCACAAAGCCTTGGATGCGTTGCTGGTCTTCGGGTGGCAGCAGCGCCCAGGTGCCATACAGGTGGGCAAAGGCCCCGCCTTTGTCGATGTCGGTCACCAGCAAACAGGTGGCTTTGGCATGCCGCGCCACGCGCAGGTTGACGATGTCGCTGTGCATCAGGTTGATCTCGGCAGGCGAGCCTGCGCCTTCGATCACCACCACCTCGTTTTCGGCGATCAGTTCGTCCAATGCCGCCGCAATGGCCGGCCAGACTTTGTCGCTGCGCTCATGCCAAGGGGTGCGACTCAATGCTTCGCTCACCTCGCCCAACAGCACGACCTGGCTGTGTGTGTCGGCCTCGGGCTTGAGCAGCAGCGGGTTCATGCGCACATCGGGCTCGGCCTTGGCCGCCAGGGCCTGGAAATATTGGGCCGAGCCGATCTCGCCCTGCCCCTTGGCGCTGGCCACCACGCGCGCGTTGTTGCTCATGTTTTGGGCTTTGAAGGGTGCCACCTTGAGCCCCTGGCGGGCGAAGTGGCGGCACAGCGCCGTGGTCAGCCAGCTCTTGCCCGCGCCGCTGGACGTGCCCAGCACCATGATGCAGCGGGCGCTCATGCGGTGCGGGGCAGCACAACCCACTGGCCGTCCAGCGCAAGGATGCGAATGCGGTGCGCAAACACCGCCTCGATGGCGGCGTGGGTGGCCGCATCGCTGCAAGCGCCATGGTGCACAACTTGGCCTTGGTCCATGACGATCACTTCGTCGGCGTGCAAGGCCATGCCGATCTCGTGCAACACACTCACCACGGTGGTGCCTTGGGCAATCAGGCAATGCACCTGCTCCAGCCAGTCCACCTGGTGCGGCGGATCAAGGTTGGCCAGCGGTTCGTCCATCAACATCACCGGCGCATTGCCCGCCATGGCGCGGGCCAGCAACACGCGTTGGCGTTCACCGCCCGAGAGTTCGCCCAGCGTACGTTCGCGCCAATCCCAAGCCTGGGTGGCTTTCAAGGCCGCTTCGACCATTTGCGCGTCCTGTTCTGTCGGTGCGCTCAACCAGCTTTGGTGCGGCAAGCGGCCCAGCATGGCCACGTCCCACACGCGCAAGTCCAGCGTGCTCGCCTCGCCCTGGCCCAGCCAGGACAGCTGCAAGCCACGGTCTCGCCGGGCAATGGCCTGCAGCGGCTGGCCCTGCCAGAGCACCTGTCCGCTGTGGGGCAAGAGGCCAGCCAATGCCCGCAGCAAGGTGGATTTGCCCGCACCATTGGGGCCGACCACGCACGTCCAGCGGCCCGTGGCGATTTGCAGGTCCAGGCCGTGCAGCACGGTGCGCTCGGCCAGTTGCACCTGCAACTGTCGGGTTTCCAGCGCGAAGCTCATCGCCCGCCCCCCGCACCACGGTAGGTGTCGCGGTACACGCGCCACAGCAAGTAGCCACCGCCAATCACCGCTGTGAGAACACCCACCGGCAACTCCTGCGGAGCAAAGAGCACCCGGGCCAGCACATCGGCCAGCGACAACAAGGCCCCCCCCATGAGCGCCGCCAGCAGCAAACTCCAGGCATGGGTACAGCGCAGCAGCGAACGCACCACATGCGGTGCCGCCAAACCCACAAAGGCCACCAGCCCGATGTGCGCCACGGCAGCCCCGGTGGCCAGAGAAATCACCCCCACCAACACCAGCCGGGCCAAGCGCAGCGGCACCCCCAGGCTTTGGGCGGTGGATTCGCCCAAGGTGAGCGCATCCAGCACACGGGCAAACGTCCAGGCCAGCGCCATGCACACGGCCCACACGCAGGCCATGGTGATGCAGGCACTCCAGCTGACAAAAGCGGTGGAGCCGAGCATGAAGCCCTGCATCGCTTGCAGCACCTGCGGCTGCAGCAAGGACAGCATCGAGGTCAGCGCCCCCAGCACCACCCCCACCACCACACCGGCCAGCAGCAAACGCAAAGTTTGCTGCACACCCCGTGCCAACAGCAAGGTCAGGATCACGGCCAGCACCGCCCCCACAAACGCAGCCCCGGTCAAACCCAAGCCCATCCACGCACTGAGGGTCCAGGCGCTGCCGCCCAGCCAGCTCCAATACGCGCCCACGCCGAGCGATGCACCAGAGGCGCTGCCCAGCAAATACGGATCGGCCAAGGGGTTGCGAAACAGGCCTTGCGCCACCGCCCCGGCCAAACCCAGCAAGCCACCGCCCAGCCAGGCCCCCAGACTGCGTGGCAGGCGAATGTCCCAAACAATCTGGCGCGACACCGCATCGGCTGGCACCGACCACCAGTTGTGCCAGCCCTGGCTGCCCGCCGCCGTGCCCAGCAGCACGGTGGCGACACCGATCAAGAGGAGCAAGGCCGCCACACGCAAGGCATGGGTCTGATCGCTCATCGCCCGACTCCAGCAGCTTTATTCAAACAATCGGCCATGAGCCGGGCCCCTTCGGCCATGCGCGGACCCGCACGCACCAACATGTCGGACTCGGCCTGTGCGAACACACAAATGCGCTGCGCCCGCATGGCCCGCAAGGCTGACCAACCCGGACGCTGCGCCATGCTGGCGCGGCTGCTGTCACCAGCCATGATCACATCCGGCTGGGCGCGCACCACGAATTCGGGGTTGACCTGCGGAAACGGCCCCATGGCCGCCGGCAAGATGTTGGCCACGCCCATGCGCATGAGCGTTTCACCGATGAAGGACGCTTCGCTGGCACCATAGGGACCGGCGCTGACTTCAAAATACACCCGCTGCTGGCGCGCCTGCGGGCTGAGCGATTGCACGGCGGCTTGCACGCCCGCTTCGATCTCGCGCCAGACGCGCTCGCTGTCGGCAGCTGGCAAACCCAGCGCTTTGCCCACCGTGCGCAGCACGCGCTGCGCATCGGCATGGGTGCGAGGCTCCAGTCGCAGCACCGTCAGCCCCAGCGCCTGCAAACGGTCTGCCCCACGCGTAGAGCCGGCCGCCAGCACCAGATCAGGTTTGAGCGCGACGATGCTTTCAATATTGGGATCGATGCCCCCCCCCACACGCGGCAAATGCGCCTGGGACGCAGGCCAGTTGGAATAGCGGTCCACCCCGACCAAGCGCTGGCAAGCGCCCAAGGCGCACACGGTCTCGGTCAGTGAAGGCAACAAGCTCACGATGCGCTGCGGGGCTTTGGCGATCTCGATGGCTTGCTGGCGGTCATCCTGCACAGTCACCGCCTGGGCCCAGGCACTCCACAACCACAAGGCCAAGAACACGACAAGGGGCTTGAGCCCGCCAGCACTGCGCTGGCCACGAAGCCCCGTGGCTTGAAACACGCGCATCGGCATGAAGGTGGTCCAGCGCCCATCAGGCATAACGGTCCGCCCACTGAGAGAAGATGTGATGCAACTGCGCGACACCATCGGTCAGCGCCGCAGGGCCGGGCTGCAGGATGTCGGCAGACTTGATCTCGAACAACTGCCCGTTGCGCACTGCGGGCACGTCTTGCCAGCCCGCACGGGCAGCCACTTTGTCGGGCCGGAATTTCTTGCCGCACCACGAGCCAATGATGATGTCCGGCGCGCGGTCGATGATGGTCTGGCTGTCGGCGATGATGCGGTCCTTGCCCAGCGACTGCACGGCCAATTCAGGAAACACGTCGTCACCGCCTGCGATGCCCATCAGCTCAGACACCCAGCGGATGCCACTGATGTGGGGCTCGTCCCACTCTTCAAAAAACACTTTGGGCCGACGCTTGAATTGGGCCGCTTGGCGTGCAATGGCGTCCAGCTCGGCGCGTATCGCGGCCAGCCTGGCCAGCCCCTGCTCGGCCTCGCCCACCATGGCGGCGACCTGATACAGCATCGAGAAAATCTCGTCCACACTGCGCTGGTTGAAGATGGTGACCTGCACACCGGCCTTGATGAGCAAACTGGCAATGTCGGCCTGCAGGTCAGAAAACCCAAAAACACAATCGGGCTTGAGCGCCAGGATCTTGTCGATCTTGGCGCTCAAAAAAGCACTGACCTTGGGCTTTTCCGCCCGGGCCCGGCGCGGCCGCACCGTGTAACCCGAGATGCCCACAATGCGCTGCTCCTGCCCCAACAGATAAAGCCACTCCGTGGCCTCTTCGGTGAGGCACACGATGCGTTGGGGGCCGGGAGTCATCGGATTCATTGTTTCGGGCTGTACTGCAAGGTCAGCATCACTGTCCGACCTGGTGTATTGAAGCCATGCGCCAGTTGGTAGCGCTTGTCCAAAGCATTATCGACACGGATACGTGCAGTCCACTGATCGGTCAGCAATTTACTTGCATACAAGGAAAGCAACCCATAGCCCGCTAACGTGTTCGCCGTTGCACCGTCCGTTCGGGCGCCCGAAGAGTAAACGCGCGCGCCCAGGTTGTAGCCATTGACCATTCTGGAAACGTCGATTTGTCCGTACTCTTTGGCACGGCGTGCCAACTGCTTGTTTTCGCTGACGTTCCATGGATCCTGAATCACAAAAGTGCCTTTGAGGCTGAAGCCATACAACTTTCCTCGGGCCGTGGTTTCAATGCCTTTGTTTCTGACTTCGCCGATATTGCTCAGTGCATAAGGGGGCGTGCTGGCGTACACAATTGCATCGTGGGTCTGGGTGTCAAAGTAAACCGCACGTAACAGGCTGTTCTCATCCGAGTAGGTCAAACCCGCTTCATATGATTTGTGGCTTTCCGGACGCAAAGTAGCATTGCTGGCAATTTCAGCTGCACCAGGAAGCTTGAAACCCGTGGAAGTTGTGGCCGTGACTCGCCATTGCTCGCTGAGCTTGTACGCCAAGCCTGCGAGTCCGGTATTGGCTGCAAGCTTGCCCAGGCCGCTGCTGTATTGGTCCTGATAGCTCAATTTCGCCTCGTCACGACGGGCATTCACTTGGAATGTCCAACGATCCAACATTTGCGTCAGTCCTACGTAGTAGCCGACATTGTCACGTTGCAACGAATACGGAGAGTTGCCGGAACCATCGAATTTCTCGACCCCTGTGGTGGCACCAAACTGGATGCGCGTCACATTGTTCCAACGGTAGCTGTTATCCCACTGAAGGCTGTCTTGAGTCCCTTCGATCAAGCCGTTTTCGTAGTATTCACCAACACCCGAACCAATTCGGATGCCGTTTTTGTAGTCTTGGAATTTAAGCTTGGAGCGAGAAACGTCCACCGTGCCTGACCATTGTTCGTTCACCGCATAGCGGGCATACACCGCAGCGGCTTCGCGTTGACGTCGAAGCTTTTGTACGTCGCTCGCCAAATCGCCCACAATGCCGTCGGGAATGCTGGCCGCGTTTCCACTGTCCGAATCAATCCAGGAGTCGTTGGCACTCAGACGAAGGCCCAAAGTCAGGTCTGACCCGATACGATTTTCAATCTTTCCTGAAAAATAGCGGGTGCGATAACCATCCTTGTCAGGATTGACACGAGGGTTGAGCGCTGGGCCCATCGCCGAAAATCCATTGGACCGGTTCTCGCCCACACTAAAGTCATAGTGAAGCGCATCTTTGCCACCGCTGTACCCAGCATGCACTTGGGTTGTGTTGTTGGATCCCACAGAAACTTGACTATAAGCACCTGGAGTTTGGCTCTTCCGCGTGAAGATACTGATCACACCGCCAATGGCTGCATCACCGTACAGGGCACTGGCATTACCCCTGAGAATTTCTACTTTTTCAATTTGCTGCAATGGAATATCCGTCAACTGCAAATTGCCATAAGCATCAACTTGGCTACGAACGCCATCGACCAGAATGACCAGGTTGGTGCTGTTCTGACCACGCAGAAAGAACGAAGTGGTGGCTCCGGGCCCACCGGTTCGTCCAAACTCAAATCCTGCTTCACCCTGCAACAAATCTGCAAGCGAGGGAGCCTGGGATCTTGCGATCTCTTCTCGACTGATCACCGTAACGGAGGACAACACTTCAGACAATGATTGTTCGACTCGCGTCGCAGAAATCACCACCGGGTTGAACTCGTTGGCCAAGGCAAGCTGATGTGCCGCAGCCGCAACAATTGAAAGTGCAGGCACAAAGTGACGCGCACAGAAAGAACGATTTTTCATGAAAAACTAACAAGTCAAACGCCCTCACCGCCTTCCCCGACAGTGCTTGGGCTTCACAACCTGCCATGCGACAGGTCACCTTGTTGGCCGGTATCCGGGCTGACAGAGCGACCTTCATCACCTTCCCGGACACCTGTTTCAGGGCGACCAGTGGTTTGAGATGAAAGCGGAGTCTTCACATGCATGAAGACCCGTCTGCTTACCGTTGCGGGGGCAGCGCAGGTTAGGTGGGCCGTGGTGGCCTGTCCCTCCTGCTTCCCGTTGAACTGCGGGCCGTGAACCGGCTTCGCGAGCACCAACTGGAGCCTATTTTAGGCTTCAAGCTGTCAGCCAGCCTACAAGGATGGCCAAGGCCTACAATGGGGCCAATTTTGATAACTTGATTGCCATGGCCCAACCCGACACCATCGATCAGATTGCCGAGCGTGTGGATCACCTGTTGCTTCGTCATGAAGAGCTGCAACGCACGCACCTGCTGCTGACCCAGCAAGTCCAAGCGCTCACACAGGAGCGCGATCAGCTCAAGTCCCGCTTGTCGGCTGCCCGCGCCCGGGTGGATTCGCTGATCGAGCGTTTGCCGCAGGCATCTGCCCCCGCCACCCCTGAGGCTTCCGAATGAGTGCCAAACAAATCGAGGTCCAGATCATGGGCCAAAGCTACATCCTGGGCTGCCCTGATGGTGGCGAAGCGCGTTTGCAGGCCGCTGTGCAAAAAGTGGACGCCGCCATGTGCAAGATCCGTGATGCCGGCAAGATCAAGGCGCGTGACCGCATCGCCGTGTTGGCTGCGCTCAACCTGGCCTTTGACCAAGGCGACAGCGCTGCGACTGCCACTGCGCCCGCTGCAGCTGGCGACAGCGCCGCCCCAGAGAACCAGGACCGCTTGAGCAAACTGCTGCAACGCCTGGATCAGGCGATTGAATCCGACGGTCAATTGCTCTGAGTTCCACGCACCGGCCCTCAAGGGCCTACAATCCGCCTGTCTGCGGTGCGCGCCGGGCTTTATATTTCCTTGAACCAATGCTCATAGAGCACGGGCTTGGTACATTGGCTGGTGAGCGTGATCGTCTCGCGTCAGATGAACCCAACGCCAGTCTGCCCTCGCCCACCTGAACCCCCGGTTCAGGATGACGGTCCGGTGGCATTCGCAGACACCTTCTTCACTCCTCCCCTGCGAACATGATCATTGAACCGACGTTGCTGGCCGAATTGGCCGTTTTGGGCCTTTGCACAGGCTTTCTGGCGGGCCTGCTGGGCATTGGTGGCGGCATGATCATGGTGCCCTTCCTCACCTATTTGCTTGGACAGCGTGGCGTCAGTCCTGATCTGGCCGTCAAGATGGCGATTGCCACATCGATGGCGACCATCATCTTCACATCGGTCTCCAGCGTGCGTGCGCACCACAAAAAGAAAGCGGTCCGCTGGGATCTGGTCAAGGGCCTGGCACCCGGCATCGTGATCGGCAGCCTGATCGGCAGCATGGGGATTTTTGCCTTTGTCAAAGGCGCTTCGCTGGCTTTGTTCTTTGCCGCTTTCGTGAGCTTTTCAGCGACACAAATGTTTCTGGACAAGAAACCTGCGCCGACGCGCCAAATGCCCAGCTTTACCGGTCAACTGGGCGCTGGCGGCTTGATTGGCTTGTTGTCTGGCCTGGTGGGCGCAGGTGGTGGTTTCATCAGCGTGCCCTTCATGACCTGGTGCAACGTGGCCATCCACAACGCGGTGGCCACCAGCGCCGCCCTGGGCTTTCCGATTGCTTTGGCCAACGTGGCGGGCTACATCGTGAGCGGCCAAAACGTGCAAAACCTGCCCGACTACTCCTTTGGCTACCTGTGGCTGCCCGCCCTGGTGGTCATTGCCGTGTGCAGCGTGACCATGGCCCCCGTGGGTGCGGCCACGGCCCACAAACTGCCCGTCAAGCAACTCAAGCGGGTGTTCGCCAGCATCTTGTATCTGCTGGCCGCCTACATGCTCTACAAGGGCTTGAGCGCCTGATGCTGGCACGCCAGCATCCGCTCATTTGAGCTGGATGCTGCCCGACACATTGACCGTCACACGGGACTGACCGGCCTGCGCCGGAATCGGCATGGGAGATGGCGCTGCGTCCATCTGCACCGACGCCATGCGCAACTGGGGCTGCTCACCCGCGCTCTCCTGATTCGTCACACGCACTTCGCGCAGGCCATAAGAAGCGAAACCAAAGCTGCTCGCCAGCGCACTGGCACGTGACTGAAATTGCGCCACCGCTTGCCCTTGAATGCGGCCCTCGGTCTGGCGCTTGAGCTCGGGGCTGACTTCCCACTGCACTTGGCTGACGGTCAGGCCTTGCACACGTCCGGCCACCGCCGTGATGCGATCCACGTCGCGGCCTTGCAGCACCAATTCGGCCACACCGGCCCAACCATTGGTTTTGCCATCACGGCCATATCGCGGAGAAACCGACAACTGGCCTGTGCTCACATCGAGCAAACCCGCTTGGGCCGAGCCTTGGGCCAAGGCCAATGCAGACGCCAGCTGGGTCTTGATTTGCTTTTGCACCGTGGCGGCGTCCGCGCCCTCTTTTTGGACCGCCAAGGTCATGACCAGCCAGTCCTGTGTGACCTGCGCTGAAGCCGATGCACTCAAATGCACGATTTGGGTGGCTTGGGCTGGCACGCCTTGGGTGGCCGCACTTTGCGCCTGAGCCGCGGTACTGCACAAAGCCAGCAGGAGTGCGGCCGACAAGCTGTTGAAATTTCGCATGAACACCTCGTGAAAAATGAGGTGCCCATTGTCTGGGCCTTCAAGCCGCCAACAGGCGTTCAACAGCAACGGGGTGGTATCAGGGTGTAACGCACCAAGGGGCTTGGTCATGCACCAAACCCATCCACAAAGCCCAGGACGACATGCCCACCAATGCAAGCCCTGCCAATCGCACGCCCCAAGCGCCATCGCCCACCGACTGCAAACGCAGCAGCAGCCATGGCCCCGTCCACAAACTCAAGCTCGAGCCTGCTGCAAAAAACGCCATGCTGACAGCGCCATTCAAAGGGTCGCCCGCCAGCGCCGCGACCATCAGGGCCGAGTACAGCAAACCACAAGGCATCAGGGCCCACAGCATGCCGATCACCCCAGGCGCTGCAGCGCCCGAGCGCTGATGAAATGCACGCACCTTCGCCCACAGGCTGCGGGCGCCAAGGTCAAGCCACACCGGTTGACGCGCTTGCACCACCAAGACCATGCCCAAAGCGATGGCCGCCAAATGCAACAAAGTCCACAAGGGTCGCAAAGCGGCAGACTGCGTGGTCAGCCATCCCAAGCCCTGCACGCTGTAAGCCGCAACAGCCCCCAGGAGCGAATAGCCCAGAAAACGGCCGATCTGAAATGACCACAACGCACGCACGCGATGCGCACCTGCGGCTTGCCCAAGCCCTGCACAAGCGGCACCACACATGGCCACGCAGTGGGGGCCACCCAGCACCCCCATCATCAAGCCCGTGATGGCCAAAGAACTTTGCATGCCTTGTTCACCTTCATCTACGCACCGGCGCAGACACCAGGCCGATCCTAGCTCAGATGATTTTGGAAAAACGGGCCCGGTTGCGATCGGCCTGCACATAGCGGTCAAACACCATGGCCACACCCCGCACAAAGAACCAGCCCATGGCGCTCACCTGGATGCCCGAGTCACTCAGCTGCACCAGGCCTTGCGCCTGCATGTCTTCGAGCTGGCTCAACTCGGCGGCAAAGTACTTCTTGAAATCGACCAACCAAGCCAGGTTGATCGACTCAAACTGCAACTGCCCCTGGCACATCAAGGCCATGATCACGGCGCGGCGGATCAGATCGTCCCGGCTCAATGCCAAGCCTCTCACTACGGGCAAATGCCCTTGGTCGAGCAAATCGCAATACTCTTCCATGGTCTTGGCGTTCTGGCTGTAGGTAGCGCCCACACGACCGATGGACGACACGCCCAAGGCGATCAAATCGCAATCAGCCTGGGTGCTGTAGCCTTGGAAATTCCGGTGCAAGCGCCCTTGCCGCTTGGCCACGGCCAGCGCGTCGTCGGGCAAGGCAAAATGGTCCATGCCGATGTAGACATAACCGGCTTCGGTGAAGGCGTCCAGCGAACGCGACAACATGGCCACCTTGGCCCCACCCGCGGGCAGCTCGGCCGCATGGATGCGCCGCTGCGGCTTGAAACGCTCGGGCAAATGCGCATAGGCATACAGCGCAATGCGGTCTGGGCGAAGTTCATTCACCTGAGCCAAAGTGCGCTCAAACGACTCGGGGGTCTGCAAAGGCAAGCCATAGATCAGATCGACGTTCACCGACTCAAATCCCAAGCGGCGTGCGGCTGCCACCAGATCAAACACCTGCTGCGCAGGCTGCACCCGGTGCACGGCTTTTTGAACCGCCGGATCAAAGTCCTGAACACCAAAGCTCAGGCGGTTAAAACCCAATTCCGCCAGCACGGCCAGACGTTTTTCATCCACGGTGCGCGGGTCCACCTCGACCGAATACTCGCCGCCAGGCACAAACTCAAAGTGGCGGCGAAGCATGTGCATCAATTCGCGCAGTTCCTCATCGCTCAAGAAGGTGGGCGTGCCACCGCCCAGGTGCAACTGGCTGACCGACTGGCCCTGCCCCAGATGCGCGGTGTGCAACGCCACTTCACGCGTGAGGTAGCGCAAATAAGTCGCGGCGCGGTCTTTGTGCTTGGTGATGATCTTGTTGCAGGCGCAGTAGTAGCACAGCGATTCACAAAACGGGATGTGCACATACAGCGACAAAGGCATGGCTTTGCCAATCGCGGCAGATTTGCGCTGGTCCAGGGCCTGCAGGTAGTCGGCTTCGCCAAACGCTTCCACAAAGCGGTCGGCGGTTGGGTAAGAGGTGTAACGCGGCCCCGGGACATCGAATCGTGTCAACAAATCGGGCGTGATGACGGACATGGGGCCTACCTTAATCAAATCGTGTTCAGAAAACTGGACACGACTTTGCCTGCAAGCGCCTGCGCACGTTTTGACCCAAGTCAATCCTTGTACGGGTTAACTGTGATTTTTGACAGTTTCAGGGTATACCCGCAAGAGTACCGCCCTTTTCGTATTAAGCTCAAGACTTGATCCAAGGCAATAACGTTTTGTCATCGACGAGATAACACCATGAATCCACAAGCCATCAAAGTCGCCTGCTCCAATTGCAATTTGCGCGAGTTGTGCATGCCCATGGGCTTGAGCGATCAGGATCTGAACCGACTGGACGATCTGGTGGCCGTGCGACGCAAGATCAAGCGTGGCGGCACTTTGTTCACCAATGGCGAAAAGTTCACATCGCTGTACGCCATTCGCACCGGCTTTTTCAAAACCTGCCTGGCCACCGAAGACGGCCGCGATCAGGTCACCGGTTTTCAGATGGCGGGCGAAATCATTGGCCTCGATGGCATCGTGCATGACCACCACACCTGCGATGCGGTGGCCCTGGAAGACGCTGAAGTCTGCGTCATGCCCTTTGACAGGATTGAGGAATTGTCACGCGAAGTGACTGCGCTGCAGCACCATGTGCACAAGATCATGAGCCGGGAAATCGTGCGCGAGCACGGTGTGATGCTGCTCTTGGGCAGCATGCGGGCCGAAGAGCGCCTGGCCGCTTTTTTATTGAACCTGGTGCAACGTCTGCATGCTCGGGGTTTTTCGCAGTCCGAGCTGGTCTTGCGCATGACCCGCGAAGAAATCGGCAGCTACCTGGGGCTCAAGCTCGAGACCGTCAGCCGCACCTTCTCCAAGTTTGTCGAAGAAGAAATCGTCGAAGTCAAACAGCGCCACGTGCGCATCCTGAGCACCGAGGGCTTGCAACGCCTGGTCAACAACCAGGCGCATTGCGAATAAAGCCCCTCCCCCGCAGCTGCGGGGGAAGCGCCGCTGTCAGCAGCAACCTGAGTCGCCCCGAGCGCAATCGGCCGGACGCTGACTGGGTTCCACCGGGCAACGGTTGACCTCAAACGGCGACATGGACAACAAGGTCGTCAGGCCGCTGGAGATCATGGTCAAGACCCAGAAAGCAAAGAAAGCCAAGGTGTAGACCGCCTGCCGCGACAAAGCCAATGGATGGCCAAACCACTCCAGGTCTTGCGGATCGACCAGACCGAACACCAAAATTTCAAACAGACCTGCCACCAAAAAGGCAGGCCACGCAATCCACATCATTCTTTTGGCCAACATGTTTGTCTCCTGTCTTGCCCTTCAGGGCTTTTGAGCGGCTTTGGGCGCAGGCAACTCGCCCGTTGCGGCATGGTTGCGCGCTTGAACCGCAGGCGCCAGGGCGTTGCCAGCCCCCGTGGCCGACTCGGTGACCTGCGCACTGCTGGACAGCACAGGGTCTTGGCCGTGCGCCGCCAGGTAATACGTCACAAAGCTGGCGATCACCACCAGCAAGGGGCCTGCGATCACCAGCCAGACATGGCCATAGGACCACCAGCGACGCCCTGCAGCGTGAGTCATTTGTTTTGACATGAATACCCTTTGCTCCAAAGTCAGCGAGGAACCAGGAAAACGGATTTTTCCTGCAACACGCTGACCGATTGTCCTTGTTCATCCGATGCCTGAATGCGGAACTCGATGGGGTGAGAACCCGGCTCGGCCGCATCGTAGGGCATCTGTACGCGCACAGAAACCCAGCGCGACTCGGTGGACTTGACTTCAACTTGGCTGTCTGTGGCCAATTCAAGGCCACGCAGCCCTTCCACACTCAAATGGTATTGCATGGTTTTCTCGGCTGCGTTCATGATCTGCAGGCGATAGACGTTCTCGATCTTGCCCCCCGCAACGATGCGGGCCAAAGAAGCCCGATCTCGCACCACGTCCACCTTGAAGGGCTTGCGCAAACCCAAACTGGTCAACAAGGCCACGATCACCACCGTCAAGATGGCAATGTACAACATCACGCGTGGGCGGAACACGTGACGCAAGGTTTGCTCCTTGGTCCACTTGTTTTGCATGGCGTGTTCGGTCGAATACTTCACCAGGCCACGGGGGTAACCCACCTTGTCCATGACGGTGTCGCACACGTCCGCGCAAGCACCGCAGCCAATGCACTCGTACTGCAAGCCTTTGCGGATGTCGATGCCAGTCGGACACACCTGCACGCACAAACTGCAGTCCACGCAAGCCCCCAAGCCCAAGGCGACCGGATCGGCCTTTTTGGAGCGAGCACCGCGAGGCTCACCCCGTTCGGCATCATAGGTCACGATCAGGGTGTCCTTGTCGAACATGGCGCTCTGAAAGCGGGCATAGGGGCACATGTATTTGCAGACCTGCTCGCGCATGAAGCCGGCATTGCCATACGTGGCAAAAGCGTAGAAGAAGACCCAGAAGACTTCCCAGGAGCTCATATTGCCAAGGAAAAACTCCATGCCCAAGGCCTTGATCGGCGTGAAATAGCCGACAAAGGTGAAGCCGGTCCACATGGCGATGGCCAGCCAGAAAATGTGTTTATAGACTTTCTTGAACAGCTTTTCGAGCGACATCTTCTCGCCGTCCAGCCGCATGCGGGCACTGCGGTCACCTTCGACTTTGCGCTCCACCCACATGAAGATTTCGCTGTACACCGTTTGCGGGCAGGCGTAGCCACACCACAAACGCCCGGCCACGGCCGTGAACAGGAACAAGGAGAACGCCGCGATCACCAAGATCGCTGTCAGGTAAATGAAGTCCTGCGGGTACAGGACAAAACCAAAAATATAAAAACGGCGTGCGCCCAAATCAAACAGCACCGCCTGACGCTGACCCCATTCGAGCCAGGGCAGTCCGTAAAAAACCAACTGCGTGATCACCACCATCACCCAGCGCCATTTGGCAAAAATGCCCTGCACGCTGCGTGGATAAATTTTCTGCGTCGCGGCATACAGCGACACCATCTGCACTTCATCTCCGGAATTGGCCCCCTCCCCATTCACGGGAACAATCGGCACGACCTTGCGGGGAGAATTTTCTTGGGAGTCCAAAACAGCTACCTTCAAAAAAACAAGACACCCGAAGGGGTGTCTTGGTTCAGTTCATAACTTACTTGGCTGCAACAGGTTTGTTGGACAAGCCCCAGACATAAGAGGCCAACACATGGATCTGGCCTTCAGTCAGCTTGCCGGCCTGTGCGGGCATCTGGTTGACCTTGCCGTTGTTGATCATGTTGACGATGGCGTTTTCACCCCAGCCGTGCAACCAGATGTCATCGGTCAAGTTGGGCGCGCCCATGGTCTGGTTGCCCTTGCCGTCCATGCCGTGGCAGGCCGCGCAAGCACCAAACTTGGACTTGCCCAGCGATGCCCGCAGCGAGTCATGCGGGCTGCCCGACAAGCTCAGCACATAGTGCGCCACATTGCGCACGTCTTCGGGCGTGCCCACCGCAGCGGCCATCGGCGGCATTTGACCCACGCGACCTTGCGTCAAGGTTTCCTTGATCTTGTCGAGCGTGCCGCCATGCAACCAGTCGGCATCGGCCAAGTTGGGAAAGCCTTTGCTGCCGCGTGCGTCCGAGCCGTGGCATTGGGCGCAGTTGTTCATGAACAGGCGATCACCAATGGCCATGGCCTGAGGGTCTTTGGACACTTCTTCGGCCGACATGCCGGCGAACTTGGCGTACAAAGGTGCCACTTCGGCGTTGGCCTTGGCCACTTCAGCATCGTACTGACCGGCTGAAGTCCAGCCGAATTTGCCAGCGTTGTTGCCAGCGCCGGGGTACATGGCCAGGTAAATCAAGGCAAAGATGATGGTGATGATGAACAGGCCCACCCACCAGCGCGGCAGGGGGTTGTTCATTTCACGCAGGTCACCATCCCAGACGTGGCCGGTGGTGTTGTCATTGGCCGTCATGGCCTTGGCCTTGCCGCTGAACCAAAGCAGGATCAAGCAGGCAATGATCGCGACGAGCGTGATGCCGGCCACATACAAGTGCCAGAAATTGCTGATGAAGTCACTCATTTCGATTCCTTTAATTTTTTATGTGCTGAGGACGATTCAGTCATCCTGACGAAACGGCAGTTGTGCGGCTTCGTCAAAGTTGGCCTGGTTGCGGCGTGACATGGCCCACCATACGATGCCCATGAAGATGGCAAAGGTGAGCACGGTCACGATGGAGCGCAGGGTATTGATGTCCATGGCTGGGTCCTTCGCTTATTTGCGGTGAATGCCCATGCCTTGCAGGTAGGCGATGACGGCCTCCAGCTCGGTCTTGCCCTTCACGTCGTCCGTGGCCTTGGCAATTTCTTCATCGCTGTAAGGCGCACCCAGGGTCCGCAGGCCTTTCATGTGGGCGGGCAAGCTCGCACCATCCACCGTGTTCTTGGCCAACCAGGGGTAAGCCGGCATGTTCGACTCGGGCACCACGTCGCGTGGGTTGTTCAAGTGGATGCGGTGCCATTCGTCGCTGTAACGGCCGCCCACACGGGCCAAATCAGGCCCGGTGCGCTTGGAGCCCCACTGGAAGGGGTGGTCGTACACGAACTCACCGGCCACCGAATAAGACCCGTAGCGCAGCGTTTCAGCGCGGAAGGGACGGATCATCTGCGAGTGGCAGTTGTAGCAACCTTCACGCACATAGACGTCACGACCAGCCACTTGCAGCGCGGTGTAAGGCTTGAGGCCTTCCACCGGTTGGGTGGTGGATTTCTGGAAGAACAGCGGCACGATTTCGACCATGCCACCGAACAGCAACACGATGAGGATCAGCACGATCATCAAGAAGTTGCTAGTCTCGATTTTTTCGTGGGAGACGCCACCTGTTTTTTGGTTTTGAGCCATTGTGTATTTCTCCTCAGGCGTGAGCGGTCAAGCTTGGAATTTGAACTTCAACCGAGCGACCTTGTGTGGCCGTCTTGATCGTGTTCCACAGCATGATTACCATGCCGCCCAGGTACAACAAACCGCCCATCAAACGCAAGACATAAAACGGGAAGGTGGCTTTGACGGATTCGACAAAGGTGTAGGTCAAGGTGCCGTCGGCGTTGACAGCGCGCCACATCAGACCCTGCATCACACCGGCAATCCACATCGCAGCGATGTAAATCACGATGCCGATGGTGGCGGTCCAGAAGTGCAGCTCAATGGCCTTGACGCTGTACATCTTTTTCTGGCCGAACAAGCGGGGAATCAGGTAGTACATCGAACCCATGGTCACCAGACCCACCCAGCCCAAGGCACCCGAGTGCACGTGGCCCACGGTCCAGTCGGTGTAGTGGCTCAAGGCGTTGACGGTCTTGATGGACATCATCGGACCTTCGAAGGTGGACATGCCGTAGAACGACAGGGACACGATCAGGAAACGCAAGATGGGATCGTCACGCAGTTTGTGCCAAGCGCCCGACAAGGTCATGATG
>JBEEJQ010000016.1:0-25158 GCA_041169105.1 Pseudomonadota bacterium
TGGTGCTGCGGCAGCAGTTGCACCAGCTGGCCTTGCGCCAAGTGCTCGCGGATGTCCCACTCGGCGCGCATCAAGATGCCATGGCCGTCCAGCGCCCATTGCACGGCGATGCTGCCGTCGTTGGTGGTCAGGTTGCCGCGGGTCTTGATGGTCTCGGTTTTGCCCGTGCGCCCACGCGTGAGCTTGATCACGCCATAGGCCTCGTCGCCTTGGCGGATGCTGATGAAGTTGTGCCGCGCCAGGTCGGCCGGGCTTTTGGGTTCGCCGTGGCGTGCGATGTAAGCGGGCGCTGCGCACAGCAGGCGCTGGTTGCTGGCGATCTTGCGGGCGATGACCCGCGCATCGGGTGGCGGGCCAAAGCGGATGCACACATCAAAGGCATCGTCACTCAGCGAGGGCGGGTCCACCGACAGCTGCAGCTGCACATCGACCTGCGGGTACTGCTGCACAAAGCGGCTGATCAGCGGCCCCATGTGGCTGCGGCCAAAGCCCAGGGTGGCATTGACCCGCAGCAGGCCGCTGGGCGTGGAGCGGCTGGCACCGAGTTGCTGCTCCAAGTCGGCCATTTCGGCCAGGATGCTGCGGGCGTGGCGCAACACGGTTTCGCCTTCCACCGTCAGGCTCATGCGCCGCGTGGTGCGGTTGATCAGGGGCACGCCCAAGCGGGCTTCCATTTGCGACAGGCGTTTGCTGACGGCGGCGGTGGTGATGCGCATTTCGCGGGCAGCGGCGCTCAGGCTACCGGCCATGGCCAGTGCCGCAAAAAAGCCCAAATCGGCGGCTTGCAGGCGAGGTTCCATTGTTGATCTCAGGTTAACAATGGATTGAATTTTAGGGTGTTTATTGAGAGGTGAGCGCCGCACAATGGCGCATCCATTTTCACCTTAGACACACCATGAAAACCTACCGCATCGCCACCATCCCCGGAGACGGCATTGGCAAAGAAGTCATCCCCGCAGGCCAGCAGGTCATGGAGGTGCTGGCCAAGGCCTGTGGCACCTTTGCTTTTGAGTTTGAAAACTTTGGCTGGGGCGGCGACTACTACCGCGAGCACGGCGTGATGATGCCGGCCGACGGCCTGGACGCGCTGCGCGACAAAGACGCCATCCTGTTTGGCTCAGCGGGTGACCCGCACATCCCTGACCACATCACGCTGTGGGGCCTGCGCCTGAAGATTTGCCAGGGCTTTGACCAATACGCCAATGTGCGCCCCACGCGCATCTTGCCGGGCATCGACGCGCCGCTCAAGCGCTGCACGCCCAAAGACCTGGACTGGGTCATCGTGCGCGAGAACTCCGAAGGCGAATACTCTGGCGTGGGCGGCCGGGTGCACCAGGGCCACCCCATCGAGGCGGCCACCGATGTGTCCATCATGACCCGTGCGGGCGTTGAGCGCATTTTGCGCTACGCCTTCAAGCTGGCCCAGTCGCGCCCCCGCAAGCTGCTCACCGTGGTGACCAAGAGCAATGCACAGCGTCACGCCATGGTGATGTGGGACGAGATCGCGCTGCAGATATCCAAAGAGTTCCCCGATGTGAAGTGGGACAAGGAACTGGTCGATGCGGCCACCGCCCGCATGGTCAACCGCCCAGCAACGCTCGACACCATCGTCGCCACCAACCTGCATGCCGACATCTTGAGCGACCTGGCTGCAGCCCTGGCGGGCAGCCTGGGCATTGCGCCCACCGGCAACATCGACCCCGAGCGCCGTTACCCCAGCATGTTCGAGCCTATCCATGGCTCGGCTTTCGACATCATGGGCAAAGGTCTCGCCAACCCGGTGGGCACCTTCTGGTCGGTGGTCATGCTGCTGGAGCACCTGGGCGAGCACGATGCGGCCAAGCGATTGATGCAAGCCGTTGAAGCCGTCACCGCCAACCCCGCCTTGCACACCGGCGACTTGGGAGGGAAAGCCCTGACGGTGGATGTCACCCAGGCGGTATGCAAGGCCTTGGCTTGAGGCCATGATGCCCTTTGGATGCAGTCTGTCCATTCTCCCATTCAATGTTTTCCTGACCCTCACGCCTTGAAAGGTTTGAACATGCGCTCCAAGTTTCTCCCCGTCGCCATTGCCTGCACTTTGTGGGTGTCTGTGAATGCGTTCGCGCAGGACTACCCTGCAGCCAACAAAACCATCACCTTCGTCCTGCCCTACGCTGCGGGCGGCCCCACCGACAAGGCTGCACGCGATCTGGCGCAGGCCATGAGCAAGGCCATGGGCGGGCACAGCATCGTGATCGACAACTCGGCGGGTGCGTCCGGCTCCATCGGTGCCAACAAGGTGGCCAAGGCACCCGCAGACGGTTACACGCTCTTGTTCACGCACATCGCGCAGGCCACGCTGCCGAGCTTTTTCCGCAATCTGCCCTACAACGTGGACAAAGATTTCGAGTACCTGGGTCTGGTCAGCGAGAACCCGATGAACCTGATTGGCCGCCCCAGCCTGCCCGCCAACAACATGGGCGAGCTGGTCACCTGGATCAACGCCAACAAGGGCAAGATCAACATTGCCAACGCCGGGCCTGGCTCGGCATCGCACCTGTGCGGCATGTTGTTCCAGTCCACCCTCAAGGTGGACATGACCTCGGTGCCCTACAAAGGCACGGCCCCGGCCATGACCGACCTGATCGGCGGCCAAGTGGACCTGATGTGCGACCAGACCACCACCACGATTCCGCAGATCGAAGGCAAAAAGGTCAAATCCTTTGCGGTGACCACGCCCGCACGTTTGAGCTCTCCGGTGCTCAAGGACATGCCCACCATGCAAGAGGCTGGGCTCAAGGACTTCAGCGTGACGATCTGGCAAGGTCTGTATGCGCCCAAGGGCACACCCGCAGCCGTCCTGAAAAAGCTCAATGACGCGCTGAAAGTGGCGGTCAAAGACCCTGAATTCATCCGCAAACAAGACGCCGGCGGTGCCTCCGTCATCAACGACGCACGCAACGACCCGGCTGGGCACAAGGCCTTTGTGATGTCCGAAGTGGCCAAGTGGGCACCGGTCATCAAGGCGGCAGGTGTGTACGCCGATTGAGTCTTTGCATTTATGCTCACGGGTTGAAAAATCGCTTGAGACAACCCTGACATGACCGATCCCCAATCCGCACTGCGCCACCTCTATGACGTGGCCGTGCAGCGTGCCTTGCCCCTGCACAACACCGCTGCGCATTTGCCACCGCCACCGAAGGGCCGCACCTTGGTGCTGGGGGCAGGCAAGGCTGGTGGTGCGATGGCGCAAGCGGTCGAAGCGCTTTGGCCGCAAGACGCGCCGCTGTCGGGTTTGGTGGTGACGCGCTACGGCCACACGCCACCGCGCCCTGCAGGCTTGCCCGAGCGGATCGAGGTGGTCGAGGCTTCGCACCCGGTGCCCGATGCAGCGGGCCTGCGGGCAGCTGAGCGCATCCTTGAATTGACCCAAGGCCTCACGGCGGACGACTTGGTGTTGTGCCTGATTTCAGGCGGTGGTTCGGCTCTGCTCACTTTGCCCGCTGAGGGCATCAGCCTGGAAGACAAGCAAGCCATCAACCGCCAACTGTTGGCCAGCGGGGCCAACATTGCCGAGATGAACTGCGTGCGCAAGCACCTCTCGCGCATCAAGGGCGGTCGCCTGGCGGCTGCTTGTGCGCCTGCGCGGGTGGTCACCCTCACCATCAGCGATGTGCCGGGCGATGACCCGTCCATCATCGCCAGCGGCCCCACCGTGGCCGATGCCAGCACCTGTGCTGACGCGCTGGCCATCTTGCAGCGCTATGCCATCGACGTACCGCCTTTGGCGCTGCAGGCCTTGCAAGCAGGCACTTGGGAAACCCCCAAGCCCGGCTCGCCGGTTTTTGACGGGCACAGCCTGCACATGACGGCCACGCCGCAGCAGTCGCTGGAAGCGGCGGCCGAGGCTGCCCGTGCCATGGGCGTGAATGCCTACATTTTGAGTGACGAGATCGAGGGCGAGTCGCGCGAGGTGGGCAAGGTGCATGCCGCACTGGCCCGCGCTGCGGCCAAGGGGCAGGGGCCTTTCCAAAAACCTTGCGTGATCTTGAGCGGAGGCGAGACCACCGTGACCATCAAGCCCCAGCCCGCTGGCACAGCGCGTGGACGTGGTGGCCGGGCGGGTGAGTTCTGCATGGGTTTGGCCCAGGCCCTGCAAGGTCAAAGCGGCGTGTGGGCGCTGGCCGCCGACACCGATGGCATCGACGGCATCGAAGACAACGCCGGTGCCCGTGTGAGCCCTGACACCTTGTCGCGTGCGCTGGCGCTGGGCCACAAGATCGACGCCTACTTGCAGCGCAACGACGCCTACGGCTACTTTGAAGCGCTGGGCGATCTGGTCATCACCGGCCCCACGCACACCAATGTGAACGACTTCAGGGCGATTTGGGTCGAATAACAGCACAGCGGCATGCGCTTGCGTGCCAGTTGATTTGCGTCAAAACGGAAAACCCCATGCTCTGGCACAGTCGTGTCCATCATGTTGGCGCCCGTCTTGACACCCTCACCAGAATCCTCAGTCGCCTTGGCTGCGGGGACCGTGCTGCTGCACCGTGGCGATGCGGTGGAGCGCATCGTTCATGTGGTGCAGGGCAAGGTGGTTTTGGGCGTTTTGCAGCAGGGTGAACTGGAGCACCAGTTGGGCGAGGTCGAAGGGCCTTTTTGGCTGGAGGCCGCGTCTGGTTTGCTGGGCTTGCCGCACGCTGTGGATGCTGTGGCGGAGACCGCTGTGCAAGTGCAGTATGTGCGTGTGGCGGACTTTTTGGCCCAGGTGCAGGGCTTGCCCGCAGCTTCGCAAACCTTGCTCATGGACATGGCCAAATCGCAGCGGCAGCAAACCGAGTTGGCGGTGAGCCGCCTGGCCAAAGATGCCGATGCGCGCTGCGCCGAATGGCTGTTGCGCCATGCTGAGCCAGATGCGCTGCTCGGTGGCTTGGCCGTCACCTTGCGTGAACGCAAACGCACCATTGCTGCGCAGCTGGGTATTGCGCCTGAGACGTTTTCGCGTGTGTTACGGCACTTGCGCGACCGTCAGCTCATCAGTGGTGCCGGGCGTGTCTTGGGTTTGCCCAATCCGCAAGCCTTGCGCGAACTCGCCGGGGGCTGACGCTCGTCGTGTTGCTGTCCAAGGCCGCACTGACTGAGGCCTGGTCAGTTTGAAATACCATGCATGTCTCGCCGATTCAGGAATTACTCATGCCAGCGCCTTACCTCTCTGAAACCGAAGCGCCCAGCCGCGCGGATGTGGAGGCCCTTCGCGGGCTGACTGTGCTGGAATTTGGCACTGACTGGTGCGGGCACTGCCGCGCGGCGCAAGGCCTGGTGGCCGAGGCTTTGGCTCAGCAGCCGCAGTGGCAACACCTCAAGGTCGAAGACGGGTCTGGGCGTGCATTGGGGCGCAGTTACCGCGTCAAATTGTGGCCAACTTTTCTGGTTTTACGCGATGGTGTTGAAGTCGCGCGTGTGGTCAGACCGACCCAGGCGGATGAACTGCTTGATGCCTTGCGTGCGGTGTGAAGAGATTCAGCCTGTCAGCAAGGCCCCGCCATCCTCGTACCAGAAGATCAGCGCCGCTTCGTAGCTCTCCCACACGCAGCCATTGCAGCCGCGCCCGCAGCACGAGGTGGGCTCGGGTGGTGGTTCTCTGAAGGCGTGACCTGCGGCCTGCAGGCGCTCCTGAAATTGCGCAATGCTCCGGCGCACGGACTCGCGTTGGGTCTGGTTGGGGTCGATGATGGGGTGCTCTTCGTGGGTGGTCATGCCGTATTGTCGGTCAGCGTTTGAAGGTCGCTCCGTAGGTCGGCAGCTTTAGCTCCGACGATGTTCGTTTTGGCAGAGGTCCAGGTCGGGGCTGAAGCCACCGACCTACCGATCGATCTTCACGGTTTGCCCTTGCACCACTGTGTGCGCGATCAGTCTTTCGTCGCCCAGCACAATCATGGCAAACAGCCATTCGGCCAGGGTCTCGGTTTGTGCGGTGCGCCTTGCCAGCAAGGGCGTGGCCTTGGGGTTGAGCACCACAAAGTCGGCTTCGCAGCCAGGCAGCAGGTTGCCCACTTGGCCGCTCAAGTCGAGTGCAGCAGCGGCACCTGCCGTGTGTTGCCACCACAGGTGCTCCGGCGCGAGGCTCAGGCCGGGGCGGCCCACACTCTGCCGTGCCACGGTGTAGGCCGCGTGCATGGTGTGAAAGGGGCTGAAGCTGGTGCCGCCGCCCACATCGCTGGCCAGGCCATAGCGCAGACCAGCCGCATCGGATGCCGCGTAGTCAAAAAAGCCGCTGCCTAAAAACAGGTTGCTGGTGGGGCTCACGGCGGCGGTGGCGCCGACTTCGGCCATGCGGCGACGGTCGACCTCGTCCAGATAAATGCAGTGCGCGTACACCGAGCGTTGGCGCAGGAGCCCAGCGCGGTCATACACATCGAGGTAGCTGCGTGCCTCGGGGAAGAGTTCATGCACCCAGCGGATCTCATCGAGGTTTTCCGCCACGTGCGACTGAATCCACACATCGGGGAACTGCTGTGCGATTTCGCCCGCGCCATGCAGCTGCGCTGGCGTGCTGGTGGGTGCAAAGCGCGGCGTGATCGCGTAGCCCAGGCGGTCCACGCCGTGCCAGCGGCGGATCAGGTCTTCGGTTTGGCGCAGGCTGAGTTGCGTGTCGGTGTCGCGCAGGCCGTCGGGGCTGTGGCGGTCTTGCAGCACCTTTCCGGTGACCATGCGCAGGCGGCGCTTTTGTGCCTCGGCCATGAAGACATCCACCGATTCGGGGTGGGCGGTGGCAAAGCACAGCGCCGTGGTCACACCGTGGCGCATCAACTCGTCCAAAAAGAAGCGGGTCACTTCTTGCGCGTAAGCGGGGTCTGAAAACTGCTTTTCGTGCGGAAAGGTGTAGTGCTCCAGCCAAGGCAGCAGGCCGTCGGCAGGCGAGCCGATCACGTCGGTTTGCGGGTAATGGATGTGCAAGTCGACAAAACCCGGCGCGATGCACAGGCCGGGCCAATGGGTCACGGGCAGGTCGGGGTACTGGGGGGCCAGGTCGCGGTAAGGGCCGATGGCCTGGATGCGCACCACACCATCCGCGTTGCGGGCGGTCACCAACAGGCCGTCTTGTTCATGGCGGGCTTGTGGCAGGTCGGCGTGCTCGAACCACAGCAGGCTGGCACGCCAGCCTTTGTGCTCGGAGGGGGATGGGGTGTGGTTCATGCGCAGCTCAGGGGCAAATACGGGGGCATCTGGGGGTACGACGGTGTTACATTGTGCGTCAATCTCTTCGCCTGCAAGGCTTGGGCCAACACTCTAGGCACGGACTTTGCAGGTGGCCTATTCAGATCCATTTCGCGCAGACATGACCACACCCCTTTTGTCTTTGCAAGGCATCACCAAACGCTATCCGGGCGTGGTGGCCAATCAGGACGTGTCGCTGACCGTGATGCCCGGCCAGGCCCATGCCGTGCTGGGTGAAAACGGCGCGGGCAAGTCCACGCTGATGAAAATCATCTACGGCTCGGTCAAGCCAGATGAGGGTCAGGTCCTCTTCAATGGTCAGCCGGTTCACATCCGCAACCCGCAAGAAGCCCGCAAGCTGGGCATCAGCATGGTGTTCCAGCACTTCAGCTTGTTTGACACGCTCACCGTGGCTGAAAACGTTTGGTTGGGCCTGGACAAGTCTTTGAGCCTGGCCGAAGTGACCGAGCGCATCGTGGCCAAAGCCAGCGAGTACGGTCTGGACCTGGAGCCCGACCGCCCGGTGCACACCTTGAGCGTGGGCGAGATGCAGCGGGTCGAGATCATCCGCGCTTTGCTCACCGAGCCCAAGCTCTTGATCCTGGACGAGCCCACATCGGTGCTCACGCCGCAGGCCGTCGAGAAGCTTTTTGTAGTGCTCCACAAACTGGTCAGCCAGGGCGTGAGCATCTTGTACATCTCGCACAAGCTGCACGAGATTCGCGCCCTGTGCAGCGCCTGCACCGTGCTGCGCGGCGGCCAGGTCACTGGCGCGTGCGATCCGCGCCAAGAGACCAACGCCAGCCTGAGCCGCCTGATGATCGGGGCCGAGCCGCCCGCGCTGGCCCCCACCCCCCGCACACCGGGTGAGGTGGTGCTGTCGGTCCAGAATTTGCACTTGAACAAGCAAGACCCGTTTGGCGTGGACCTGCAAGGCATTGACCTGCAAGTGCGCAGCGGCGAGGTGGTCGGTTTGGCCGGTGTCTCTGGCAACGGCCAACGTGAATTGATGTGGGCGCTGTCGGGCGAAGACACGCGATCGCCAGCAGCGGCCATCACCTTGGCCGGGCAGGGCGTGGGCCACTGGGCACCGCGTGCGCGGCGCAGTCTGGGTCTGCACTTTGTGCCCGAAGAGCGGCTGGGCCGTGGTGCGGTGCCGTCCATGAGTCTGGCGCACAACCTGCTGCTCACCCGCAGCGAGGCGGTGGGCCGGGGCGGCTGGATCCGCATGAGCACGCTGGCCGATCAGGCGCGCAGCATCATCGAGCGTTTCAAGGTCAAGGCCTCGGGGCCCGATGCGGCAGCGCGTTCGCTCTCAGGCGGCAATTTGCAAAAGTTCATCGTGGGCCGCGAGATCAGCGCAGCCCCCAAGCTGCTGATCGTCTCGCAACCCACCTGGGGTGTGGACGTGGGCGCGGCGGCGCAGATCCGTGCCGAAATTTTGGCGCTGCGCGACGCAGGTTGCGCCGTGTTGGTGGTCAGTGAGGAGCTGGAAGAGTTGTTTGAAATTTCTGACCGATTGCATGTGATTGCCAAGGGCCGCCTGTCGCCCTCATTGCTCCGGGTCGAGGCCACGGTGGCTTTGATTGGCGAATGGATGAGCGGCCTGTGGCCTGCCCGCAGTGAGGAGGCTTCACATGCTCAAGCTTGAAGCCCGCCCTCAGGCCTCGCGCCTGTGGACCTATGCCTCGCCTTTGCTGGCGCTGGCGCTCACCGTGGTGTTGGGTGTGATGTTGTTTGTGGCGCTGGGCAAAGACCCGATGCGCGGCTTGCAGATGTTTTTCTGGGAGCCGCTCAAATCGGGCTATGCCTTGGGCGAGTTGATGGTCAAGGCCACGCCGCTCTTGCTGATTGCGCTGGGACTGGCCGTGTGCTTTCGCTCCAATGTGTGGAACATCGGGGCCGAAGGCCAGTTTGTCATTGGGGCGGTGTGCGCCAGCGGCATGGCGCTGTTGGCGGGCAAGGAGACCGGTCGCTGGATCGTGTTGGCCGTCATCTTGGCGGGCGTGCTGGGCGGCATGCTTTGGGCGGGCCTGACGGCTTTGCTGCGCGACCGCTTCAACGCCAGCGAAATTCTGGTGAGCCTGATGCTGGTCTATGTGGCCGACATGGTGCTGAGTTATCTGGTCTATGGCCCCTGGAAAGATCCTGCGGGCTACAACTTCCCGCAGACCAAAACCTTCGAGGCGGTCACCCAAATTCCGCGCTTGATGAGCGGTTCGCGGGTCAGTGTGGGCCTCTTGATCGCGCTGGGCTGTGCGGGGGCTTTGTGGGTGTTTTTGTTCCGCACCCGGGCGGGCTTTGCCCAGCAGGTGGGTGGCTTGGCCCCCGATGCGGCGCGTTATGCGGGCTTTTCTTCGCGCAAGGCGCTGTGGGTGGCCTTGCTCACTTCTGGGGGCGCGGCCGGTTTGGCGGGCGCTTTGGAAGTGGCCGGCCCCATCGGTCAGCTCACGCCTTATGTGCCTGCGGGCTATGGTTTTGCCGCCATCATCGTGGCCTTTGTCGGGCGCTTGCACCCGGCGGGCATGGTCTTGTCGGCCGTGCTGATGAGCATGTTCTACATCGGTGGCGAGTTGGCGCAATCGCGCTTGGGCCTGCCCAAGTCGATCACCGGGGTGTTCCAGGGCTTGCTGCTGTTTTGTTTGCTGGCGTGTGACACCTTGGTGGCCTACCGCTTGCGCTGGGCATCGGCTCAGGGAGGGACAGCCTGATGGAATCGTACGCACTGTTGGTGGCCGCCACGCTGAACGCGGGCACTGTTTTGGCGCTGGCCGCTTTGGGCTTGCTCATCAATGAAAAAGCCGGGGTGCTCAACCTTGGGGCCGAGGGCATGATGCTGTGCGCGGCCATCGCCGGCTTTGCTGCGGTGGTCCACACCGGCAATGACTGGATCGGTTTTGCCGCCGGCATGGGCGCGGGCGCTGTGCTCGCTGCCGTCTTTGGGGTGCTGGTCATTTGGCTGGGCACCAACCAATACGCCACCGGCTTGGCTCTGAGTTTGTTTGGCGCGGGCTTCTCGGCCTTTGCGGGCATTGCATACGTGCAAGAGAAAGTGCCAGAGCGTGCTTCGTACGCGGTGGCTTATCTGTCAGACATTCCCTTGGTTGGCCCGGCCTTGTTCCGCCAGCACCCGCTGGTCTACGTGACCATGGCACTGGTGTTGGGTTTGATTTGGTTTTTGTACAAAAGCCGCCCCGGTTTGGTGCTGCGCTCGGTGGGCGAATCGCCAGACTCGGCTCACGCGCTGGGCTACCCGGTGCGCCGCATCCGCCTGATGGCGGTGGTGGCGGGCGGTGCTTTGTGTGGTTTGTCGGGTGCCTACATCTCGGTGGTTTACACCCCGCTGTGGGTCGAGGGCATGGTGGCCGGTAAGGGCTGGATCGCGCTGGCTTTGACCACCTTTGCCACGTGGCGTCCGGCACGGGTTTTGCTGGGTGCTTACCTGTTTGGCGGCGTGACCATGCTGCAGTTCCATTTGCAAGGCATGGGGGTCGAGGTCCCCAGCCAGTTGCTGACGGCGCTGCCTTATATCGCCACCATCGTGGTGTTGGCCCTGATCTCGCGCAACCCCGCCTGGATTCGGATCAACATGCCGGCGTCGCTGGGGAAACCCTTCCATCCGGGTTCATAATATTCTTTCTCTCCCTGTAACCTTGTTCATCAAAAAAGGAACTGACATGACAGACATCTCCAAGCGCTCCGTCGTCAAGATGGTCGCCTTGACCGCTGTGGCCGCTGCCGCACTGGTCGGCTGCGGTAAAAAAGAAGAGGCCCCCAAGGCCGAAGCGCCCGCTGCGGCCAAAGCCGAACCCCTGAAGATCGCGTTTGCTTATGTCGGCCCTGTGGGTGACGGCGGCTGGACTTTTGCGCACGACAACGGCCGCAAAGCCCTGGAAAAAGAATTTGGCGACAAGATCGTCACCAGCTTCGTTGAAAAAGTGCCTGAAAGCGCTGACGCCGAGCGCGTGATCCGCGACATGGCCGGCCAAGGCAACAAGCTGATTTTTGGCACCACCTTCGGCTACATGGAGCCCATGCTCAAAGCCGCAGCTGACCTGAAAGACGTCAAGTTCGAGCACGCCACCGGCTACAAAACCGCCGAGAACATGCGCACTTATGACAGCCGCACTTACCAGGGCGCTTACATGGCTGGCGTGATCGCAGGCAAGATGACCAAGACCAACACCGTGGGCGTGGTCGGCTCGATCCCAATTCCTGAAGTGATCCGCAACATCAACAGCTTCACGTTGGGTGCACAGTCGGTCAACCCCAAGATCAAGACCAAAGTGGTCTGGGTGAATGACTGGTTCAACCCACCAAAGGAAACCGAAGCCGCCACCGCCCTGATCAACGGCGGCGCTGACGTGCTGATGCAAAACACCGACTCGCCTGCCGTGTTGCAGACCGCCGAGAAGATGGGCAAGCGCGCCTTCGGTTGGGACTCCGACATGACCGCCTACGGCCCCAAGGCCCACCTGGGTTCGGCCGTGATCAACTGGGGCCCTTACTACATCAAGGCCACACGTGATGCGCTGGAAGGCAAGTGGGCCACCGGTCAAAGCTGGTGGGGCGTGAAAGAAGGCGCGATCGACTTCGTGTCGGTGGCTGCTGATGTGCCTGAAGATGCCAAGAAGAAAGTGGAAGAAGTCAAAGCCGGTTTGAAAGACGGTACTTTCGAAATCTGGAAAGGCCCGATCATGGGTCAAGACGGCAAAGAAGTGCTGGCCAAAGACGCCGTGGCTGACGACAAGTTCCTGGGCGGCATCAACTTCTACGTCAAGGGCGTGGAAGGCAAGATCCCTGGCGGCAAGTAAGCCAGAGAGTCATTCCGGACCAGATCCGGAATCCAGAGCCGCTTGACGCAAGTCAGGCGGCTTTTTTCTTACGCGGGCGTAACATGGTGTCTCTGTCGCCTTTTGGAGATTTGCATGTTCAAAGTCTACGCCGTGCCCACCCAACGCATGCCGGAACTGCTGCGCGTCATGCCCAAAGCAGAGCTGCACATCCACATCGAAGGCTCGCTCGAACCCGAGCTGATTTTTGCGCTGGCCCAGCGCAATGGCGTGCAGCTGCCTTATGCCGATGTGGCCGCCTTGCGCAGCGCCTACGCCTTCACCAACCTGCAAAGTTTTCTGGACCTGTATTACGCAGGCGCCAGTGTGCTGCTGCACGAGCAGGACTTTTACGACATGGCCTGGGCCTACTTTGAAAAAGCCGCGGCTGACCATGTGGTGCGGGCCGAGTTGTTTTTTGACCCGCAAACCCACACCGCCCGAGGTGTGGCCATGGGCGCGGTCATCGAGGGCCTGCACCGTGCTTGCGTTGATGCGCAGACGAAGTGGGGCATCAGTGCCGATTTGATCTTGTGCTTTTTGCGCCATTTGTCCGAAGACGATGCGCTGGCCACGCTGGAAGAGGCCATGCCCTGGCGCGACCAATTCATCGGTGTCGGGCTCGATTCGAGCGAGGTCGGGCACCCGCCTGAGAAGTTTGCCCGCGTGTTTGCCCGGGCACGGGAGCAGGGCCTGCATGTGGTGGCCCATGCGGGCGAAGAGGGGCCACCGGCCTACATCTGGAGTGCGCTGGACGTGTTGAAGGTCGAGCGCATCGACCACGGCGTGCAGGCCATCCACGATGCGGCCTTGATGAAGAGGCTGGCCGACAGCCAGATGCCGCTCACCGTGTGTCCGCTCTCCAACCTCAAGCTGTGTGTGTTCAAAAGTCTGGCCGATCACAACCTCGGTCAGATGCTGGACGCGGGCCTGCGCGTGACCATCAACTCGGACGACCCCGCCTACTTTGGCGGCTACCTGAACGACAACTACCTGCAGACCTTTGCCGCCTTGCACCTGGATGCACAGCAAGCTTACAAGCTGGCGGCCAACAGCATTGAGGCGAGCTTTGCCACCGAAGATCAAAAGCACCACTGGATGCATGAGCTGAAGGCTTGTTTTCAGGGTTTCAGCGAGTGGGACTGAAGGCCCGGATGACGCCCGGTAACGAGGCCCATTAAAATACGCTCAAAGCCCGCTGCCCCGGCGGGCTTTGTTTTGTTCAATCTCCGGGGCCATGTAGAGGACTACCATGTACAAAAACCTCGCAGCCACGCTCGTGGCCGCCTGCTTTTTTCTTCCTGCCGTTCAGGCGCAAACGCCAAGCAAAGTCACCGAGCCTTTCAAGGCCGCTTTTGTCTATGTCTCGCCCATCACCGAGGCGGGCTGGACCAAGCAGCACGACGAAGGCCGCAAGGCCGTGGATAAGGCTTTGGGCGATCAGGTCAAGACCACGTTTGTGGCCGATGTGCCCGAGGGCGCAGACGCTGAGCGCGTGATTCGCGACCTGGCCCAGCAGGGCCACCAGATCATCTTCACGCCCAGTTTTGGCTACATGGAGCCCACGCTCAAGGTGGCCAAGGACTTTCCTAATGTGAAGTTCGAGTCCGTCACCGGATTTAAGACCGCAGCCAATGTGTCGGCGTCCAACGCCCGCTATTACGAAGGCCGTTACCTGGCTGGCATTGCCGCCGGGCGCATGACGAAGTCGAATGTGGCCGGTTATGTGGCGGGTTTTCCGATTCCTGAAGTGCTGCAGGGCATCAATGCTTTCACCTTGGGCATGCGTTCGGTCAACCCCAAAGCCACCGTCAAAGTGGTTTGGCTCAACGCTTGGTTTGATCCACCCAAAGAGCGTGAAGCGGCCATGGCCCTGTTCAACCAGGATGTGGACGTGATTGCTTTTCACACCGGCTCCACAGCTGTGATGGCCGCAGCGCAAGAGCGCGGCAAGATGGCGGTGGCCTACCACTCGGACATGCGCAAAACCGGTCCGGATGCGCAGATCATTGCTGTCACCCACCAGTGGGGCGACTACTACACCGCTCGTGTCAAAGCGGCCATGAACGGCAACTGGGCCTCGGGCAGTGTGTGGGGCGGCGTCAAGGACGGCATGATCCGCGTGGGCGATTTTGGTCCCAAGGTGTCCAAGAAAGTTCAAGACGAAATCCTGGCCAAGCAAAAGCTGGTGGGCTCGGGCAAGCTGCAGCCCTTTGCCGGCCCGATCACCGACAATGAAGGCCGCGAAGTCCTGCCTGCAGGTCAAAACCTGAACGATGGCCAGATTTTGGGCATGAACTACCTGGTGCAGGGCGTGCAAGGCAAGATCAGCCGCTGACCCCACAGCCCCGCGCCCAAAGGGTGTGGGGCCTGCCCCTAAAATAGCGGCATTGACACAAGGGCACACCATGAGCATCAAGAGCGACAAATGGATCCGCCGCATGGCCGAACAGCACGGCATGATCGAGCCGTTCGAGCCTGGCCAGATCCGCCAAAACGCCGCTGGCGAAAAAATCGTGAGCTACGGCACCAGCAGCTACGGCTATGACATCCGCTGCGCCCCCGAGTTCAAGGTCTTCACCAACATCTACAGCACGGTGGTGGACCCCAAGAACTTTGACGAAAAGAGCTTTGTGGACATCCACAGCGATGTCTGCATCATCCCGCCCAACAGTTTCGCGCTGGCCCGCACGGTGGAGTACTTCCGCATTCCGCGCAATGTGCTGACCGTGTGCCTGGGCAAAAGCACCTATGCCCGCTGCGGCATCATCGTCAACGTCACGCCCTTCGAGCCCGAGTGGGAAGGCTATGTGACGCTGGAGTTTTCCAACACCACGCCACTGCCCGCCAAGATTTATGCAGGTGAAGGTTGCGCACAAGTGTTGTTCTTTGAGAGCGACGAAGTCTGCGAGACCAGCTACAAAGACCGGGGGGGCAAGTACCAGGGCCAAGTCGGCGTCACGCTGCCCAAGACCTGAACGGGGAGGGTGGCTATCGGGGCAACACGCTCGCCGATTCCGTCTTCAAGGCGGCCAAAATGGTCCTGAAGCCCAAAATGCGACAATAGAGGGCAATGACCATTCCTTACTCTCAATTGTCGCTGGCCCCTTCGCTGGCCAAAGCCGTAGCCGAAATGGGCTACGAAAACATGACGCCCATTCAGGCGCAGGCCATTCCGGTGGTGCTGACCGGCCAAGACGTCATGGGTGCCGCCCAGACGGGCACCGGCAAAACGGCAGCGTTTTCGCTGCCTTTGCTGCAACGCCTGCTCAAGCACGAAAACCCTTCCACCTCGCCTGCGCGTCACCCTGTGCGCGCTTTGGTGCTCTTGCCCACCCGCGAATTGGCCGATCAGGTCGCCCAGCAGATCAAGATGTACGCCAAGTACACCCAGCTGCGCAGCGCGGTGGTGTTTGGCGGCATGGACATGAAGCCCCAGACCCTGGAGCTCAAAAAAGGCGTTGAGGTGCTGGTGGCCACGCCAGGCCGTTTGCTGGACCACATCGAAGCCAAGAACGCGGTGCTCAATCAAGTCGAATACGTGGTGCTCGACGAAGCCGACCGCATGCTCGACATCGGTTTCTTGCCCGATTTGCAGCGCATCCTGAGTTTCTTGCCCAAGCAGCGCACCACCTTGTTGTTCTCGGCCACTTTCTCGCCCGAGATCAAGCGCCTGGCCGGCAGCTATTTGCAAAACCCGGTCACCATCGAGGTGGCCCGCCCCAACGAAACGGCTTCGACCGTTGAGCAGCGTTTTTACGCTGCGCAAGACGACGACAAGCGCCGCGTGATCCGCAAGGTTTTGACCGACCGTGGCATCAAGCAAGCCTTCATCTTTGTGAACAGCAAACTCGGTTGCGGCCGACTGGCCCGCTCGCTGGAGCGCGACGGTTTGCGCACCGCCGCCTTGCACGGTGACAAAAGCCAGGACGAGCGCTTGAAGGCTTTGGACGCCTTCAAGCAAGGCGAAGTTGATCTGCTGGTGTGTACCGATGTGGCCGCCCGCGGTCTGGACATCAAGGACGTGCCTGCGGTGTTCAACTTTGACGTGCCTTTCAACGCCGAAGACTACGTGCACCGCATTGGTCGCACGGGCCGTGCGGGCGCATCGGGCCTGGCTGTGACCTTGGTGGCGCCTTCGGACACCCGTTTGGTGGGTGATATCGAAAAGCTGATCAAGAAGAAGCTCGAGGTGGAAACCTTGCAGCTCGACGACCGTTCGCGCTTCAGTGGGGAACGCTCTGAGCGTGAGCGCTCGGACGAGCGTCCGCGTGGCCGCGCCTACGAAGGCCGTCGCCGTGAAGAGTTTGATCCACGCGACGCCATCGAGCCGCGTGAGCGCCGTGGCGGTTTCCGCCCTGCGCCGGTCAACCGCGATCCCTTCTTTGAAAAGCCCTACGAGGCCTCTTCTGCCGACGCCGCCCCCAGCTGGGAATCGGCTGCGCCCAAGACGCCCCGTTCGTCGATTTCGGCCAACATCAAGCCCAAGCGCAAAGTGGCTGCGCTGTTCAAAACCAGCGAATGATCGCTGGGCAAGCCCGGTCTTTACCCGGGCTTCAAATCGCAGGGGGCTGACGCTGTCAAAATCGCCCCATGCGTGAATTTCCCCCATCCTTTCCTGTTCCGTCTTTGCTGGCACATTTGCTGGCCGTAGGCTGCGCCAGCCTGCCGGTGTTGTCCATAGCCCAGACTGCGCCCGCCACCGATCTGGGCCGGATCGAGATCCGCAGCAACCGCAACAACGACACCGAAACCCGTCGCGAGTCCACTGCGGCGAAGATCGTCATTGGCCGCGAAGAAATCGAAAAACAAGGGGATGCCACCCTGGGCGAAGTGCTCAAGCGTCTGCCGGGCGTGACCCTTGGCGGGTCCCCCGGGCGCGGTGGTGCCATCCGCATGCGGGGCTTGGGCAACGGCTACACACAAATCCTGCTGGACGGTGAACGCATGCCGCCGGGCTTTTCGATCGATCAGCTCACTCCCGAGCAGGTCGAGAAAATCGAGATCATGCGTGCACCCACCGCCGAGACGGGGGCGCGTGCCATTGCCGGCACGATCAACATCGTGTTGCGGGAAGGCCAAAAAGCCATGCCCGATGACCTCAAGCTGACCCGCAGCATGGAGCACGGTCACGCATCGAGCCAGGTCAACTGGGTGCGCAACCTCCAAACCGAACCTCTCAGCGGCACCTTCACCCTGTCGGCCATGGACAACTACCGGCCTGACGAGAGCACCACGGTGACCGAGTCTTCACAAATCACCGACCGTGTGCGTGAAGTCAGCACCTTGGGCCAGCGCAAAGCGGTCAATGCCAATGCGCGTTTGCAATGGAAAGGTGAGCAAGGCCGCAGCCTGACCTTGACCCCGTTTGTGGTCTATTCCGAATACAACAGCCATGGCCAGGTGGCCGTGCGCACCAGCGAAGGCACGCCGGTGTCCGATGCGGCGCAAACCCAAAGCGCCAGCCGTTTCACCATGGCCAGGCTCAATGGCCAATGGGCTGAAAAGCTGAGCGCTGATGACCGCTTGGATGTGCGCTTTGGCCTGGGCCAAACCACCTACAACTACCGCATGGACCAGACGGGCGCCACGGGCGTGACCACCCCTGGCATCGGCAGCAATGCTGCGCAACCCTTGTTGCGCAATGGTTTTGAGACCCAGAGCTTTGTGGACAACAGCTACAGCCTCAACGGCAAGTGGACGCGGGCGCTGGACAATGGCCACCAAATCGTGAGCGGTTTGGAGCTGGAGCAAGTCCACCGCGACGAGCAAGGCAATGCCGCCGCCTCTGAAGACGCGGGCAATCTGCAGGCCAGCACGCGACGCTGGGCCATCTACACCCAGGACGAGTTCAAGATCAATCCGCAATGGTCGGCCTATGGCGGCTTGCGCTACGAAAATCTGCTCACCGAAGGCACGGTCAATGCCGTGCAAAAGCGCAACGACAGCGCGGTTTGGACACCCTTGCTGCATGCCGTGTTCAAACCGGACCCGCAAAAGCGTGACCAAATCCGCATGAGCCTCACGCGCAGTTACAAGACACCGACGCTCTACCAACTGGTGGCGCGGTATGTGCCCACCTTGGGTGAAAACAGCTGGACGCAAGCCGACCGCACAGGCAACCCCGACCTCAAGCCCGAATTGGCCACCGGTGTGGATGTGGCTTTTGAGCGGTATTTGGCGCAAGGCGGCTTGATCAGTGCCAATGTGTTTCGACGCAACATCAGCAACCTGATCCGATCGACCACGACTTTCAATGCCAACACCGGGCGCTACATTTCTTCGCCCACCAACGTGGGTAACGCCATCACCGAAGGCGTTGAACTGGAGGCCAAGTTTCGACTCGATCAGTGGGTGGCCAATGCTTGGCCTGTGGACTTGCGGGCCAATGCCAGCTTTTTCCATTCCAAAGTGCTGGACGTTTTGGGCCCCAACAACCGGCTCGACCAGCAGCCCGACATGACGGCCAATTTGGGAGGCGATTACCGTTTGCGTGGCCTGCCATTGACTCTGGGTGGCAACCTCAACTGGAACCCTGCCTACGACACCCGCCGCACCGACCAACAATGGGCTTACCAAGGGGTCAAGCGCGTGGTGGATGTGTATGGCTTGTGGCGTCTGTCGCCCTCGGCCGGTTTGCGCCTGACGGTGAGCAACCTCACGCCTTTGGACTACATCACAGGGTCAACCTTCCGCAGCGGCAATCAATACGAATCGGCCAACACCACGGCCCACAACTGGCGCAACATCCAGCTGCGCCTGGAATTGAAAATTTAAGGCGCAATCTGTCCCGCATTGGGCAGCTGAGGCGAAGGGGCTGTGCCAAGATGGCGTGAATTTTTCAGGAGACAACCCATGGCCCTCAAAGACGCTGCTTGGCACGACCGCATGTACAACAACCGTGCGCTGGTGCCCGACTTTGCCGAGCACTTTGACCATTGGCGCCAAGCCTCTGAACAGGCGCGGGACACCCTCAAGCCCCAGCTGGACCTGCGCTTTGGCGAAGGCCCCCAAGAGACGCTGGACGTGTTTCCGGCCCCCCGTGCAGGCGCACCCGTGGTGGTGTTCATCCACGGCGGCTACTGGCGCAGCCTGGACAAAGCTGACCATTCCTTTGTGGCCCCGGCCCTGCGCGATATGGGCGCTTGCGTGGTGGTGGTCAATTACGACCTGTGCCCCGGCACCGAAGCCCAGCCGGTAACGATCCCTGACATCGCGGTGCAAATGAGCCGGGCCCTGGCCTGGGTCTGGCGTCACATTGGCGAGCACGGCGGTGACCGCAGCAACATCAGCGTGATCGGCCATTCGGCCGGCGGCCATCTGGCTGCCATGCTGCTGGCTTGTGACTGGAAAAAAGTCGGCCGCGATTTGCCAGCGAGCCTGGTGCGAAAAGCCATGTCCATCTCGGGTCTGTACGATCTGGAGCCGATCCGCAAGACGCCCTTTGTGCAGGCCGACCTGCACATCACCCCGGCCCATGTGCGCATGGCCAGTCCTGCCAAATGGCAGCGGCCATCCAAAGGCGTGCTTTACACGGTGGTGGGTGGTGACGAAAGCCCCGAATTCTTGCGCCATAACCGCTTGATCCATCAGGCCTGGGGGCCCAAGACCGTGCCCGTGTGCGAAGACCTGCCGGGCCTGAACCACTTCAGTGTGGTGACTGATTTGACCCGACCCGGCACGCGCCTGCATGCGCTGGCCAAAGCCTTGATCGATTTGCGCGCTTGAGCGTGCACGAGTGGCTCTACCCCCTGGGGGTGGTCTTGCTTGGCTACACCGTGCTGGGCCTGACCGGCTTTGGCTCGGCCTTGGTCATCGTGCCGCTCTTGGCTTGGCAATGGCCCTTGCCCGAGGTGGTGGCCATGACCTTGCTCATGGATGTGCCTGCCTCAGCCTTTCACAGCGGACTCAATTGGCGGCAAGTGCAGTGGCGTGAATTGCGCCGCTTGCTGCCCGGCCTGGTGGCGGGGACTTTGCTCGGCTTGTGGTTGATGCAGCATCTGCCGACCCGCTGGCCTTTGCTGTTGCTCGGCCTGTATGTGGCAGGCGTCGGGGTCCATGCGCTGCGTCCTGCTGGGGTGCCTGTGCGCCATCCCGGGCCTTTGTGGGCGGTGCCTGTGGGTACGGCCATCGGGGTGGTGGAGCTGATTTTTGGCACGGCCGGTCCCTTGGTGGTGGCCTGGCTCAGCCGCCGCCTGAGCGACGTGCAGCAAGTGCGGGCCAGCATTCCCATGATCATCACCGTGGCCGCCAGCACCGTGCTGGCCGGCATGGCGTGGGACGGGCGTTTGAGCAAAGCAGTGCTGTGGCAACGCTGGGGCATGCTCATTGGCGTCGCTTTGTTGGGCGTGTGGTTGGGCCACCGCGTGGCGCACCGCGTGTCGGTGGCGCGGCTGCGGCAGATCATCTGCGGGCTGTTGGTGGTCAGCGGTTTGATGCTGGCGCTGCGGGCTTGGCGATAGTGCTTGTGTAGGTCGGAGCTTCAGCTCCGACGATGCGGGTTTGGGCGCAGGCTTTGTCGGGGCTGAAGCCACCGACCTACTGGCTTCTTGTAGGTCTGAGCTTCAGCTCTGGCATCGCGGGCTTGGAGGAGGCGTGATGTCGAGCCAAAGGCATTTACACGCCATTGACCCACAAAAAAGGGGAGCCAGTGGCTCCCCTTGTTGCGAACGCTGCGACAGGTTCACATCAGCAGGTGTTCACCCGCGTTGTCGCCGCCCAGGATCACGTAGTTCACCTTGCGGATGTCCATCAGCTTGGTACCACCGGCGTAGCTGATCGAGCTTTGCACGTCCTGCTCCATCTCGATCAGGGTGTTGGCCAGCTTGCCTTTGACGGGCTCCAGAATGCGCTTGCCTTCCACGTGCTTGTACTCGCCCTTGTTGAAGTCAGACGCCGAGCCGTAGTACTCCTTGAACAGCTCGCCGTTGACCTCGACGGTCTTGCCGGGCGACTCTTCGTGGCCGGCAAAGAGCGAGCCGATCATGACCATGCTCGCGCCAAAGCGGATGCTCTTGGCGATGTCACCGTGGCTGCGGATGCCGCCGTCGGCAATGATCGGCTTGGTGGCCACGCGGGCGCACCACTTGAGGGCCGACAGCTGCCAGCCGCCCGTGCCAAAACCGGTCTTGAGCTTGGTGATGCAGACCTTGCCGGGGCCCACGCCCACTTTGGTCGCGTCAGCGCCCCAGTTTTCCAGGTCGATCACGGCTTCAGGCGTGGCCACGTTGCCCGCGATCACAAAGCTCGTGGGCAGCTTGCCCTTGATGTAGGCAATCATGTCGCGCACGCTGTCGGCATGGCCGTGGGCGATGTCGATGGTGATGTACTCGGGCACCAAGCCAGCTGCGGCCAGCTCGTCCACGGTGGCGCGGTCGGGGGCCTTCACGCCCAGCGAGATGGATGCGTACACACCCTTGGCGTGCATGTCGCGCACGAACTGGACGTTGTCCAGGTCAAAACGGTGCATGACATAGAAGTAATCGTTTTGCGCCATCCACAGGCAGATCGACTCGTCGATCACCGTTTTCATGTTGGCTGGGACCACCGGCAGGCGGAACTTGCGGCTGCCCAAAGTGACGCCCGCGTCGCACTCGGAACGGCTCTCCACGCGGCACTTGCGTGGCAGCAACAGGATGTTGTCGTAGTCAAAAATTTCCATGAGAAAACCAAGCTCCAAAAAGGATCGTTGAAAGAACGAGTGAGCGCTTGGCTTGGCCGGTTTTCTGGCCCCAGAGGCGAACCCGTTGCAGGTTCAGGGCAAAAAAAACCGGGCGCAAGAATCTTGGGCCCGGTGACTGATTCTACCCGCATTCTCTGACAGTCCATGAATGCACCTTGCCAGGGGGCTACGGCTCCTACAATCGGTGCCTATGCTGTCTGACAACGCCCCGAACACATCCTCCCCCTTGCTCGCCCAGCTCAACGAAGAGCAATACCGTGCGGTGGCCTTGCCGCCCGAGCACGCGCTGATCCTGGCGGGTGCCGGTTCGGGTAAGACGCGGGTGCTGACTACGCGCATCGCTTGGCTCTTGCAGACCTCGCAGGTCTCGCCCGGCGGCATTTTGGCGGTGACTTTCACCAACAAGGCCGCCAAGGAGATGAAGCTGCGTTTGCAGTCCATGCTGCCGGTGAATGTGAACGCGATGTGGATTGGCACCTTTCACGGGCTGTGCAACCGCTTTTTGCGGGCGCATTACCAGCTGGCGGGCTTGCCGCAGACGTTTCAGATCTTGGACACACAAGACCAGTTGTCGGCCATCAAGCGGCTGTGCAAGCAGTTCAATGTGGACGAAGACCGCTTTCCGCCCAAGCAGTTGCAGTATTTCATCTCGGGCTGCAAGGAAGACGGCCAGCGCCCCGGCGATGTGACGGTGCGCGACGACGAGACCCGCCGCAAGGTGGAGCTGTACCAGCTGTACGAAGAGCAGTGCCAGCGCGAAGGTGTGGTGGACTTTGGTGAGCTGATGCTGCGCTCGTATGAGCTGCTGCGTGACAACGCGCATGTGCGCGAGCATTACCGCCGCCGTTTCCGCCACGTGCTGGTGGATGAGTTTCAGGACACCAACAAGCTGCAATACGCCTGGCTCAAGTTGCTGGTGGGCTTGCCCGGCGAAGGCAGCGAGGGGGCGATTTTGGCCGTGGGCGACGACGACCAGAGCATCTACGCCTTCCGGGGTGCCCGTGTGGGCAACATGGCCGACTTCGTGCGCGAATTCCAGGTGCAGCACCAGATCAAGCTGGAGCAGAACTACCGCAGCTACAGCAACATCCTCGATTCGGCCAACCATTTGATCAGCCACAACAAGACCCGCCTGGGCAAAACCTTGCGCACGACCCAAGGCGCTGGTGAGCCGGTGCGCGTGGTCGAATCGGCCAGTGACTTTGCCGAAGCGCAGTGGCTGGTGGATGAATTACGCCAACTGGTCAAACAAGACGGTTTTGAGCGCAAGGAAGTGGCCTTGCTGTACCGGAGCAACGCGCAAAGCCGGGTGCTGGAAACCGCGCTGTTCAACGCCGGGTTTCCGTACCGCGTGTATGGCGGCTTGCGGTTCTTTGAGCGGGCCGAGATCAAGCACGCGCTGGCCTATTTGCGCCTGATGGAGAACCCCAACGACGACACCAGCTTTTTGCGGGTGGTCAACTTTCCGCCGCGTGGCATTGGGGCGCGAAGCATTGAGCAATTGCAAGATGCGGCGCGTGCCGCAGGCTGTTCGCTGCACGACGCGGTGAGCGCCACCACCGGCAAGGCCGGAGCGAATCTGGCCGCCTTTGTGGCCATGGTCGATGTGCTGCGCGAGCAGACTGAAGGGCTCACGCTGCGCGAGATCATCGACCTGGTGCTGGACAAGACCGGGCTGGTCAACCACTACCGCGCCGAAAAAGAAGGCGCGGACCGGGTGGAGAACTTGGAAGAATTGGTCAACGCCGCCGAGAGTTTTGTCACGCAAGAAGGCTTTGGCCGCAGCGCTGTGGCGCTGCCCCAGGGCAGCTCGGGCTTGTCGCAAAGCCCGGCCAGCCAGGGGCTGAGCGGCGACGCCCCTGTGCCGGACGAATTCAGCGAAGACGGCGTGACCATGAGCCCGCTGGCGGCGTTCTTGACGCATGCCTCTTTGGAGGCGGGTGACAACCAGGCGCAGGCCGGTGAAGACGCGGTGCAGCTCATGACGGTGCACGCCAGCAAGGGGCTGGAGTTTGACGCGGTGTTCATCACGGGTCTGGAAGAGGGCCTTTTCCCGCATGAGAACTCGATGAACGATTTTGACGGCCTCGAAGAAGAGCGCCGCCTGATGTACGTGGCCATCACCCGCGCCCGCAAGCGCTTGTACCTGAGCCATTCGCAAACGCGCATGCTGCATGGTCAGACGCGCTACAACCTGAAAAGCCGTTTCTTTGACGAGTTGCCCGAAGACTGCCTCAAATGGATCACGCCCAAGCAAGCGGGCTTTGCCAACCTGGGCGGCAACGGTGGCGGCTTTGGCGGCGGGGGGGCTTGGCCGCAAACCCCGGCGCACAACCGCCACGCCCGTCCCGCTTGGGGCCAAAGCAGCTTGAGCACCGAGACCTACAAGAGCCCACCCGTGCCGGTGCAAAAAGCCGCGCCCGAGCACGGCATCACCGCAGGCAAACAAGTTTTTCACACCAAGTTTGGTGAAGGCAAAGTGCTGGCGGTGGAGGGCACCGGCACCGATGCGCGTGCCCAGGTGAATTTCCCGCGCCACGGCGTGAAATGGCTGGCGCTGAGCGTGGCCAAACTGACCCTTGTTTGATTTTTTTGAAAAGAAAGAACCCCATGAAAATTGGAAAAGACACCGTCGTCACCATGCACTACAAAGTGGTGAACGCCCAAGGCCAGTTGCTGGACAAAGCGCAAGAGCCGACCTCGTACCTGCACGGCGGTTACGAGAACACCCTGCCCAAGATCGAAGAAGCGCTGGAAGGCCAGGACGTGGGCTTTGAGACCACCTTGAAGCTGGCCGCAGCCGACGCCTTTGGCGAGCGCGACGAGGCTTTGGTGCAGACCATCTCCAAGAAAGATTTCCCACCGGGCGTCAAAGTCGGTGGTCAGCTGCGTGGCCGCACGCCTGAGGGTCAAGAGCACGTGTTCACAGTCATGAAGATCAAAGGCGATCAGGTCATTCTGGATGGCAACCACCCCTGGGCCGGTCAAAACCTGAGCCTGAGCCTCAAGGTGCTGGAAGTGCGTGCGGCCTCAGCCGAAGAGGTCACGCACCGTCATGCGCACGGTGCGCATGGGCATCACCACTGACCTGAAAGCAGTCGCGGACCGAGTACACCATCGAGGTGAAAAACATGGCCGCGACCATGAGTCCGGCGGGCAGCAAAATGGCCATCAGCAAGCTGGCATCGCCCAGCAAGCTGGTCGCCAGCATCGAGGCCAGGGCCACTGCGATGAACATGCCAAACCAGACGGCCACATAAACCATGAAGGCCCCCAGATTGCGCCAGCAGGCCACAAAGCTGAAAAACAGGCTCTTGACCGGGGCCACGCCATGCCAATGCACCAGGGCTGGGGCATGCCAGAACATCATGGCCAGCGGGATATACAGCACCATGGACACCCACATGGCCATCTGAAACGAGGCCGAGTTGACCACTTCTG
>JBEEJQ010000017.1:0-25099 GCA_041169105.1 Pseudomonadota bacterium
CCGTGCTCGCGCAGCGCAGCGCCCTTGGCGCAGTGGGCACCCAGGTTGATCGGCGAATCGAAGACGGCTTCCTGGCGCACCCAGACGCCGTTTTCAACCACGGCATCCACAGCACAACCGACCGAGCAGTGGGTGCAGACAGTGCGCTTGACTTCGACCTTGCCTTTGCCAATGTTGTCGATGCCGGCAGCCGCATGGGCTTTTTGCACCAGGCTCAGCTGCGAAGCAGCCAGGCCCACACCCACCCCCAGACCCGAGCGGCGCAAGAAGCTGCGGCGATCCAGTGTGGGCAGCGCTTGCGACAAGCCGCGGCGCAGGCTGTGAACGAAGGGAGAGGAAACGGCACCGGTGGCGGCGCTGGACTTTTTGGTCAACAACATGGAGGGCTCCAGTTGGGTAAAGAAAATGGCGGAATCAGACGCGGGTGGTTTTGTAGTACTGCTGAACGTGTTCGCTCAGCGTGTAGCCACCGCCACGCTCGGGTTTGGGCAGTGCCGGTGCGGCCACCGGCAATTGGTTTTTCACCACCGCAGACACAACGCTGGCAGCGGCAGCCACAGCGCCCACAGTGGCCGCACCGGCAAACAGGCTGCGACGGGAAACAGTGGAAGATTGATCACGCATGGTTTTCTCCTGAACAAAGCAAACGCACACCAACCTAGGCAAACGCTTGCATATCCTCCGATACTAGCCGCAAGTGCGGGCTCGGGTATCAGGGTAAACGGGTAAGGGTCTTGAAATTATTTTCAAGCTTGCCCATCCAATAAATCAAAACCCTGTGCTTCCACCCCCATGAACGCCTGGGTCATGGACGCCACGCAGGCATAAAACGATGCACGCGGATGGGCCTGCAAAGTCTGGCAAAGGCTGGGCACCCAAGGCTGCAGATGCTGCGTGAAAAATGCCTGCTGCTGCGTCAGATTGGCCACGGCGACATCCTCGCCCGCGATCAGGTAACGCATGACTTCAAAGACATAGGCCACGTGATCTTCGGTTTCGGGCATGTCCTCGCTTCGCCCCAAGCCCAACTGAGCCAAATCCTGGCGCAGGCGCACCAGCGGTTTCTCGTTCAAAAAGCCACTCAAATAATGAGAACCAAACAAGTACACCTCGGGCTTGCCGACGCCGCCAAACAAACTGGCGTACTCGGCAGCGATCTGCTGCTGCGTCAGATTGCGGGCGGCAGCGACCAGCTCGCGCCAAGGCTCTTCAAGAAATGCGCCCGCATCAGGGGCTTCGGTCACGGCCACGCGCAGCTGCGCCAGCAAGTCCTCGCTGGGCGCTTGGTAGTAAAGCAAAGACAAGAGGCCGTAGATTTCGGCCCGTGCGGTTTCTTCGTCCAGCGCATGGCTGGTGTTCGACAAGTTCAGATCTGCGCTCATGGGCCAATCAATTCAGGGGTTTATCGCCCGCCATGCGGACCTGGTTTTCATCGGTGAACATGTCCACCACGCGGCAGTCGCCGCACATCTTGAGGCGTTCCAGAGCCTGGCCCTGGAACATGCTGTGCCCGGCCAGCCGGCCCAGCATGGTCTCGATGGCCTTGACGGTGCCAAAAGGCTTGCCGCAGCGCACGCAGCCATAAGGCGGGCTGTTGTGCATCACACGCGCTTGCTGGCGCTCGGGCAAGAGCGACAAGCGCGGCTGCAAGGTGATGGCGTTTTCGGGGCAGGTCTTGGCGCACAGGCCGCATTGCACGCAGTTCTTTTCGATGAACTTGATCTCGGGCTGTTGCGGGTTGTCCTGCAGGGCCGATGAAGGGCAAGCGCCCACGCAGCTCATGCACAAGGTGCATTTGCTGCCATCGACCACGATGGTGCCCAAGGGCGAGCCCGCCGCGGGCAGGCTGAGCGCCGAAGGACGGCTGGGTGCTGCCATGACCGGCGACTGGGCCATCAGGTGGTCCAGTGCCAGTTCGAGGTTGCTGCGTTTTTCGGCCTGCACCGCATGGCGTGCGGCCGCTGCTGGTCCAGCTGGCGCTTTGACCGCACGGCCTGACAGGCGCTGCAAATCGGCATCGAGCGATGCGGCGCTGCTGGCCTGCAGCAATTCAAAATGCACGCCTTCGTAACCCAGGCCATTCAACAGGCTTTGGGCCACGGCCATTTGTTCTTGCAGCGCGGTTTTGTATTGGGGGGCTTCTTCGTGGGTGAGCAGGACCAGCACCTGGCGTGCGCCATAGGCCACGGCCGACAGCCACAACTCCAGGCCCACACTGGCGGTGTGCCACAAGGCCACTGGCATCACGCGGGCGGGCACACCTTGCATGACCTTGAGCTGTGCGCCCCGGCCCAACTCGTCCACCAAGGCCTGGCCTTTGTCCTGGCTGTGCAGCAGCAAAGTGGCATCGCGCCCACCTGCAGCCTGGTAGGTGCTCAAGAGCGTGCGGATTTTTTCGCCCTGCTCGGCGGGGCGCGGGTAGGCGTAAGTCAATGCGCCGGTCGGACACGCCGTGGTGCAGGCACCGCAACCCACACACAGGTTGGGGTTGACCTTGATCTGCTGGCGCGACTTGTCCGAGCTGATGGCTTCGGCCGAGCAGATGTCCACGCAGGCGTTGCAACCCACTTGTTCATTGCGGCTGTGGGCGCACAGCTTTTGTTTGTAGGCAAAGAAACGGGGCTTTTCAAACTCGCCCACCAGCTCGCGTACTTTGAGCAAGGTCTGCAGGTCTTGGCCGTCCCAGCGGAAATAGCCTTGTGGCAAAGCATGCGAGGTGAAGGTGGGCGATGCGTTTGGGCCACGCAGGTCGAGCACCACGTCAAAGCGTGCGCTTTGCGTTTGAGGCTCGCGCATGAAGTCGATGGCACCCACGGCATCACAAGCCTTCACACAATCGCGGTGCGAGGTGCAGCGCGACAGGTCCACCTGGTAGTCCAGGCCAATGGCTTGCTCGGGACAGGCGGCCACGCAGGCGTTGCAGCGGGTACACAGGTCCAGATCAATCGGGTTGCTGGCGTCCCAGCTCACGTCAAAAGCACCCAGCCAGCCACTGAGCTTGTTCAAACGACCCGCCATGACGGGATAACGGCGCTCTTGCATGCCCCCGGCCTTGCCTGCGCCCTCGGACCATAGGGTGATCTGCATGGCGTCGGCCAGCAGCGCTGCGGCCTTTTCGGCCAGGTCCACAGGCCCCAAGATCAAAAGGCGGCCTTCGCTTTTGTAGGTGACCGTGGGCACCGGCTCGGGTTCGGGCAAGCGCGCTGCCGCGAGCAAGGCGGCCAGCTTGGGGCTGGCATGTGCGGCCTCACGGCTCCAACCGCCGGTTTCGCGGATGTTGACAAAGCGGATGGGCGAGATCGCGCCTTCGGTTTGTTCAGCCAGTTCAGAAAAGAGCTTTTTTTCTTGGGTGCAGGCCACCACCACGGTCTGGCCAGTTTGCACGGCCCGCTGGAAGTCCCCCGCTTCGCGGCGGCACAAAGCGATGTGCGGCGTCAAGTCTTCACCCAGCGCCAGGCCCAGGGTCTGGGCTTGCAGGGGCATGGTTTGGTTGCAGTTGCAAATCAGGGTCGTCATGTTCACTTGGGGTCATGCCGTGCACGGCCGGTGCGGCCTGCGGATGCGGATGCGGATGCGGATGCGGATGCGGATGCGGATGCGGATGCGGCGACTGTGCCACAACTGCAGACGTTTCCGAGCCTGCATCCGACGAGTGAGGGTTTTCCTCGGTCAATGCCCCTGATGACTGCGGGGTCTCAGGCGGCACCCACTGCATGAACTGGGCACTGGCCATTTGCTGCAACATGCCTGCTGGCAATGGGTCCGGGATGTTGTAGTCCCCAATGTAAATGTCGAGTCCGTCCATCACATTGAAGTGAGGGTCGGCAAACAGTTTTTTGACCGCCGCGTTGCGCACTTGCGCGGGCACGCCCTGCTGCATGAAGGCCTGAAAATCCGATTCGGGCGTGAGGGCCTGCACATCGTCGAGCGTGGGCAGAGGCTGCGAAGGTGATGCTTCGGCGGTGGCAGACGCACCGGCGACAGGACGATCAGGACTCGGTGTGTGCGGGCTGGCGTCGTCTGTCACCGAGAGGGGCTGCACATCTGCCGGGTGCGACTTGGGTGCCGGTTCGTCCAGCGCCAGGCCTTTGGCAGCGTCTTGCTTGCGGCGCGACCAGCGACTGAAAAAGTGATCGCTCATGCGCCCTGCCCTTCGCCACGCGGGCCACGCCGCTTTTCGGTGGTGCTGACCGAGGCCGGTTGTCCAAAACGGTCGGTGAGCCCCTGGAAACTTTGCGGGCGCTGGCGTTTCTTGACTTCGGGCACATAGTGGTGCTCGGCAAATGCACGCATCCAGGCCACCACGTCGGCCGGTGCGGGCACGGTCTCTACGGTTTCTTGGGCATCGAGCCAGCGGCCCGCATCGTGGTAGCTCAGGCTGACGGCCTGAGGCTCGGCACGGCTGGCCTGCCCGTCCACCTCGATCATGCGCCACAGCACAAACCAGCAAGGCGTGGGCGATGAAGCGTTGAGCCAATAGCCTTCAGCATCATCGGGGTACAAACGCACGGGCCAGGCGGGGTACAGCCATTGCGCTTGATCGGGCGTTTCACGCAGGCAGCGCACGGTGTCGCCAAAGCCGGCTTCGTGCAGCACCACATCGTCCAGCACCCAGCGGTGGCTTTGCCAGCGGGCCATGGCGCCTTGCACCGGTTCACGGCGCATCAAGACGGACACATCGATTTGAGCTTGGACAGTCATGTGCGCATTGTCAGTCAGGTCGGCAAAACATAGTCGGCGGAGGGCAATCGCAAGGTGAAGACCGTGCCCTGACCTGGCTGGCTGTCAAAAGTCAAAGTGCCACCATGGGACGCCACAATCGATTGGCTGAGCCACAAGCCCACGCCCATGCCATCGAACTTGGTGCTTTTGAACAGGCTGAACACCTCGGCCTGTTTGTCTAAGGGAATGCCTGTGCCGTTGTCTTCGATTTCCAGATCCAGATAGCCCGGCGACACCACACCCCGAATTTGCAACACGCGCTCGCGGTGCTCGATGTCGCTGAGGGCATCGATCGCATTGCTGACCAAATTCAGCACCACCTGTTGCAATTGGGTCGCATCCCCCGACAAACGAAAGTCATCGTCAAAAGAGGTGAAGATGCGCACTCTTTGCTGCACCATCTTGCCCTGCACGATGTCCAGCACATCCATCACCAGTTGCTTGAAGTCGATCTTGGCAAACTCACCTTTGCTCATGCGAAAGAGATTGCGCAATTTGCGAATGATGTCGCCTGCTCTTTGGGTGTCGCTCACGATGTGGTTGGCCACCGTGTGAAGCAATTGCGGGTCAGCCGCCCGTCCCCCGTCCAGCGCGGTTTTCATCTGGCTTTCGATCAGTTCTGCATGCAACAGCGTGGCGGCCAGGGGCTGGTTCAGTTCGTGCGCAAAACTGGCCACCAATGCCCCCATGCCCGCACTCTTGTTGGACAAGGTCAGCTGGCGAATGATTTCCTCACGCTCGGCCAGCAAGGTGGCCAATGCCTGCGTATGTTGCTGCGCCAATGCGGCATGCTCCTGCTCACGGGCCAGTTGTTCCTGGGCTGCGATCTTGGCGCGGTGGTCTTTGTCCACAAAGATTTGCATGAAACCCACACTGAGCATGTTGATGGCGATGAACTGACCGAAAAACACCACCCCGTGGTCCCAAGAGGCTTCATACAAATCCAAAGAGCCCACGCCCGTCAACATGGCCAACGCCTTGATGCCCAAGGTCACCACCAGCACAACACCCGCCCACTGCACGGCTGTGGCACCGATGCTGTCATGGGTCAAGCCAATCTGCCGTCCTGACCAGACGTATTCCACGCAGTTGACTGCATAGAACGCATAAAACAACAGCATGAGGGTACTTTCGGGAGCGCCCGAAAAATGCAGGCTGTAGCTGAGCACCAAATAGAAAAAATTGAACAAGCCGGTGAGCCAGATCCAGCGCGACTCAGGCGGGCCATCCAGCGAGCGCAAGGCCATTTGACGGCCCCAGTTGCCCAGAGCCATGAACAATTGGCCGAAAACGACAACGATATCGGTGGCGATCAGGCCTCGACTGCCCAACACCGCCAGACTCAGGGCGCTCAAAATACCAGACACACTCCACAAAACCGCCACACGGCTGCGAAACCGTGCCAGCCCGTACCACAGGGCCGCATGCAGCATCAGGTACAAAAATGCATCGACCCAAAAGATGATTCGCACATCAAAATTCAAAAGGGCCTCCTTGGCCAATCGGTTGGTCCTGACCGAAGCGGCAAAGCGCCTGCTGTACGGCTGTGGGTGGACGCCGATTATGCGGGCTGCGCAGACAAGGCCTGGATGCGAACGGCGCAGTACTTGAACTCGGGAATCTTGCCAAAGGGGTCAAGCGCTGCATGGGTCAGCTCGTTGGCCGCCGCCTCCACATAGGCAAAGGGCACAAACACCGCACCCACCGGCGTGCCTTCGTCACAGCGCAGCTGCAATTCAATGGCTCCTCGGCGAGACGTGATGCGGATGCTTTGACCGGCCTGCACACCCAAGCGGCGCATGTCAGCCGAGCACATGGACCCCGTGGCCTCTGGCTCCAATGCATCGAGCACGGTGGCGCGGCGCGTCATGCTGCCGGTGTGCCAATGCTCCAGCTGGCGGCCGGTGATGAGCACGAAAGGGTACTCGGCATCGGGCCGCTCGGCCGCCGGAATCACATCGGCGGGCACCAACCTGACGCGACCATCGGCCGTCGGAAAGTGGTCATGGAAAACGATGGGCTGGCCCGGGTCGTCGGCGCTCACACAGGGGTAGGTGACCGAGCCCGCGTTCAGGCGCGCCCAGTCGATGCCGCCAATGGCCGGGGCCATGGCCTGGCGCATTTCTTCATAAACCTCGGCCACGCCTTCGTGCTCGCCTGCGTAGTGCCAGTTCAGGCCCATGCGCTGGGCGATCTGCTGGATGATCCAGAGGTCGGGCTTGGCCTCGCCCGGCGGCAGCACGGCCTGGCGGCCCATCTGCACCGTGCGGTCGGTGTTGCTGACGGTACCGGTTTTCTCGGGCCAAGCGCTGGCGGGCAGAACCACATCGGCCAGCCAGGCGGTTTCGGTCAAGAAGATGTCTTGCACCACCAGATGTTGCAAGCTGGCCAAGGCATGGCGGGCGTGGTTCAGGTCCGGGTCGCTCATGGCCGGGTTCTCGCCCATGATGTACATGCCGCGCACCTTGTGCGGGTCGCTGTCTGGCGCCAGCGCCTTGTGCATGATCTCGACCACGGTGTAGCCGGGCTGGTCATCCAGCTTGGTATCCCAAAACTTTTCAAACCAGTCATGCGCCGACTTGTCGGTCACGCGCAGGTAGTTGGGGTACATCATCGGGATCAGGCCCGCGTCACTCGCGCCTTGCACATTGTTCTGGCCGCGCAGCGGGTGCAGGCCCGTGCCGGGGCGGCCAATCTGGCCAGTGATGCTGGCCAGCGCGATGAGGCAGCGCACGTTGTCGGTGCCGTGCACGTGCTGGCTCACGCCCATGCCCCACAAAATCATGGCGGCTTTGGCCGTGGCGTAGGCACGGGCCACCTCGCGGATGGTGTCTGCCGGAATGCCACAGATGGCGCTCATGGCCTCTGGCGTGTAGTCCTGCACATGGGCCTTGAGTTCGGCCACGTTGTCAGCACGCTCGCGCAAGAACTGCTCGTTGCACAGGCCTTCGTGCACGATGACGTGCAGCATGGCGTTGAGCAAGGCCACATCGGTGTCGGCCTTGAACTGCAAATTGCGCCAGGTGTGGCGGCGGCCAATGTCGGTGATGCGCGGGTCGGCCAGCACGATGCGCGTGCCGCGCCGAGCAGCGTTTTTCATCCAGCTGGCGGCCACCGGGTGGTTGGCCGTCGGATTGGAGCCGATCACGATGATGAGGTCCGAGTGCTCAACATCGCGCACCGGGTTGCTCACTGCGCCCGAGCCCACGCCTTCGAGCAGCGCCGCCACACTGGAGGCATGGCACAGGCGCGTGCAATGGTCCACGTTGTTGCTGCCAAAGCCGGTGCGCACCAGCTTCTGGAACAAATAGGCTTCTTCGTTGCTGCCTTTGGCCGAGCCAAAGCCGGCGAGGGATTTAGGGCCGTGCGCTTGCCGCAATGCGTTGAGAGGCTGCGTCGCCAGATTGAGCGCTTCTTCCCACGTCGCTTCGCGGAAGACTTCGCGCCAGTCGGTGTGACCATCCAGCAAGGACACGTCTTTGGCCACGCCTGCTTTGCGGATCAGCGGTTGGGTGATGCGGTCCGGGCTGTGGATGTAGTCCATGCCAAAGCGGCCCTTGACGCACAAGCGCCCTTCGTTGGCGGGGCCTTCGCGGCCTTTGACGCTGATGACTTTTTCATCACGCACCTGGTAGGTGACCAGACAGCCCACGCCGCAAAACGGACAGACCGAATCGACTTCGCGGTCCACTTTTTGCGGACCGATGTGGCTCTTGGACATGAGCGCACCTGTGGGGCAGGCTTGCACACATTCGCCGCAACCCACGCAGCTGCTCGCACCCATCGGGTCGGCCAAATCAAACACCACCTGCGTGTGCGCGCCCCGGTGCGCCAGACCGATCACGTCGTTGACCTGCAGATCACGGCAAGCGCGTTCACAGCGGTTGCATTGGATACAGGCGTCAAGCTGAACGGCCATGGCCGGGTGCGACAGGTCGGCGGGCATCGCCTCACGCTTGAGCGCAGCCAATGCGGGGCGCACCTGCACGCCATGGTGCTCGGCCCACTGGCTCAGTTCGCCGTGCGGCGCTTCAGCGCGGTCGTCCAGCCATTTGTGGCCCTGCTCAGGCAGGTCGGCCAGCAGCATCTCCAGCACCATCTTCTGGCTTTTGACAGCGCGTTCGCTGTCGGTGCGCACCTGCATGCCGGGTGTGGCGCTGCGGCAGCAGCTCGGGGCCAGGGTGCGCTCACCAGCCACCTCGACCACGCAGGCGCGGCAGTTCCCATCGGGCGTGAGGCCTTCCTTATGGCACAGGTGCGGGATGGCAATGCCCAAATCCTTGGCAATGTTGAAGATGCTCTTGCCAACGGGGGCTTCAACCGATTGGCCATTCAGGGTGAATTGAACCGTGCTCATGCCTTCACCTCCGCGCCCACTTCATGCGGAAAGTAGTCCAGCACGCATCGGATCGGATTGGGGGCGGCCTGACCCAAGCCGCAAATGGACGCATCGCCCATCACTTGCGCCAGGTCTTGCAAGGTGTCGGCATCCCAAACCTCAGCTGTCATCAGTTGCGCTGCCTTGTCGGTGCCCACGCGGCAAGGCGTGCACTGGCCACAACTCTCATGTGCAAAAAAGCGCATCACATTCAGCGCGGCGTCGCGGGCGCTGTCGTGTTGGCTGAGCACCATCACAGCCGCCGAGCCAATGAAGCAACCGTGCGGTTGCAGGGTATCAAAGTCGAGCGGCACATCGGCCAGGCGCACGGGCAAGATGCCGCCGCTGGCACCACCAGGCAGGTAAGCGTAGAGCGTGTGCCCTTCGGTCATGCCGCCACAGTATTCGTCGACCAACTCGCGCAGCGTGATGCCCGCCGGTGCGAGTTTGACACCCGGCTGCTTGACGCGACCGCTCACGCTGAAACGGCGCAAGCCCTTGCGGCCATGGCGTCCGTGCGCGGCAAAGCTGTCTGCGCCCTGCTCCAGCAGTTCGCGAATCCAGTAGAGGGTCTCGAAGTTGTGCTCCAAAGTCGGGCGACCAAACAGGCCCACCTCGGCGATGTAGGGCGGGCGCAGGCGCGGCTCGCCTCGCTTGCCCTCAATGCTCTCGATCATGGCGGACTCTTCGCCGCAGATGTAAGCCCCCGCGCCCCGGCGCAGTTCGATGCTCGGCAAAGCACACGGCAGGTTGGCACGCAAATCGGCCAGCGCTTGGGTGAGCAGCAAGCGGGCTTCGTGGTACTCGTCGCGCAAGTAGATGTAGACCGCCTCGCAGCCCACCACGCTGGCAGCGATCAACACGCCTTCCAGAAAACGGTGCGGGTCAGACTCCAGACAAGTGCGGTCCTTGAAGGTGCCGGGCTCGCCCTCGTCGATGTTCACCGCCATCAGGCGCGGCGCGGGCTGGCTGCGCACGATGCGCCATTTGCGGCCTGCCGGGAAACCTGCGCCGCCCAGGCCACGTAAGCCTGAGGACTCCAGCACCTGGATGACCGCTTCGTGGTCTTTCAGACCGGCGGCCACTTGCCGAGACAACTGGTAGCCACCAGTTTTCAGATAGGCATCCATGCCGATCGCATCGTGCAGCGCGTTGGGGTGGGTCTGGTTCTGGGCCACACGCTGGGCGACTGTTTCGGCCGTGGCACAAGCCACAGCCTGCTGACCCACTTGTGCTGCAGGCGCTTGCTCGCAGCGGCCCAGACAGGGCACGCTCACAACTTGCACATCGCCCGTCAACTCACCTTGCAACTGACGCAGCAGCGAGTCGCTGCCCGCCAGGCTGCAGCTCAAGCTGTCGCACACCCGCACAGTGATGCGCGGCGCGGCGGCATCGTCTTTCAGGATTTCAAAGTGGTGATAAAAGGACGCGACCTCGAAGACCTCCACCACCGACAGCCGCATCTCGGCTGCCAGCGCCACGATGTGGCGCTCGAACAGACCATGGGAATGGTCGTTCAGCACATGCAGGTACTCGATCAGCAGATCGCGGCGGTGACCGCCCGCAGGCGGCATGCCGATCAAAGCCTGCACTTGAGCACGGGCTTCGTCCGAGACTTGTCGACCTTTGAGTTGCGAGCGCGGCTTGCGCAGTTGTTGGCGAACCTGGTCCAGGCCAATGCGGGTAGCGTTCGCCATGCCAGCTCAATAAGTCTCGAGGTGCAGGCGGCCCTCTTTCTTGAGCGCACCACCAATGGTTTCCCAATCCAGACCCGCGTTTTGCGCGATGTCGCGCAAGGCCATGACCACGCCCTCTTCCATGCTTTTCAGGCCACACACATAAAAGCAGGTGTTGGCGTCTTTGAGCAACGCAGCCACATCGGCGGCGCGGTCACGCAGGGCGTCTTGCACATAGCGCTTGGTTTTGCCCTCTTCACGTGAAAAGGCAAATTCGATGTCGATGAAATCTTTGGGCAGATTGTTGAGGGGGCCAAAGTACGGCAGCTCAGCAGGCGTACGGGCACCGAAGAAGAGCATCAGCTTGCCACCTTCGAACTTACCGCTGGCGCGCAGACGGCGACGCCATTCGGTCATGGCGCGCATGGGGGCAGAGCCTGTGCCGGTGCAGATCATGACGATGTTGCTCTTGGGGTGGTTGGGCATCAAGAAGCTGGCGCCGAACGGGCCGATCACCTGCACCTTGTCACCCACATTCAGGTCGCACATGTAGTTGGAGCCGACGCCGCGAACAGGCTTGCCGTCGTGGTCTTCAAGCACGCGCTTGATGGTCAGCGACAGGTTGTTGTGGCCAGGGCGCTCGCCGTTGCGAGGGCTGGCGATGGAGTACTGGCGCGCATGGTGGGGCTTGCCATTCGCATCGGTGCCGGGCGGGATGATGCCGATCGACTGGCCTTCAAGCACCGGGAAGGGCAAGTTGCCGAAGTCGAGCACGATGTGGTGGGTGTCGTATTCCTTGCCGACTTCGGTCACGCGCAGGTTGCCGGTCACGGTCGCCGTGATGGATTTGTCCTGGGCTTTAGGGCCATAGAGGTTGGTGTAGGCGTGGGCAGCAGACCAGGGGGGAATGGTGGCACCGAATTGGGCGGAGTTGAAGCCCGAAGCGACGGCAGTGCTGGCCGCCGAAGCCGAAGAGGAGGCAGCGGCCTGAACGACAGCTTGCGCTTCTTGCTCTGCAGCACCGGCATCACCGCCTGCTGCTGCGAGTTCTTCGGCGCTGAGTTCAGCGGGCAGCACGTCCCATTTGAGTTGTTCTTCGATGCTGTAGGCTTTGGCCTTGGGCATCATGCGCCAGTTGTCAATCGAGCCTGTGGGGCATGGCGAGATGCAGTCCATGCAGAGGTTGCAGATGTCGGCCTTGACCACATAGTTGAGCGAGTCGTGCGTGATCGCGCCCACTGGGCAGATCGCTTCGCAGGTGTTGCAACGGATGCAGATTTCCGGGTCGATCAGGTGTTGTTTGATCAGCGTCGCTTCTGTGCTCATGTTTAGGCTCTCTTGTACTTTGGCGTTTTTTGTCTGTTGTCTGCGTGGTCCGCAACGGTATGGCTTGGGGCCGGGCGCCTCATGCTGGGGTACCAGAAATCGGCGCCCGGCCCCAAGCCATACCGTCGCTCTGTGCCTGTGCAAACCTTGCAGTCTACTGGCATTGGGTGTGCTTTGCGCACACCATGCAGTCGTCAAAGGCAGGGGCGGGTGACGATTTCTGGTACCCCAGTATGAAGAACCCGCCCCTGCCTTTGACGACTGCCGCCCCCACAGGGAGGGCAGCAGTCAGCTCAGAACATCAGTTGAAGCGGACGTAATCAAAGTCCACAGGCTGACGGTTGATGCCCATGACGGGTGGCGCGATCCAGTTGGCGAACTTGCCTGGCTCGACGACACGGCCCATCAGGCTGGCCACATAAGCGCGGTCTTCGTTGGTGGGCAACCACTCGCCGACTTTGGCGTTCCACTCCGCTTCGGACACCACGCGGCCTTCGGGGCTGATCTTGGCACCCGACAAAGAGCCAATGTTGCGATGGAAAGCCTTGTGGGGCGCAGTCAAGGTGAAAGGAATGCCGGCCTTGGCAATCACGCGGTTCCAGCGCTCGATGCCGCCTTTGGAGTCGGTGATGTAGTCGTCGCGCAGCACTTCGTTCAAAGCATTGAGCATCGGCACTTCTTTTTCGACCAACTTGCCGTCTTCGACCGCCAGGATCTTGTAGCTGTTGCCCTTGAGGACGTGGTCATCGGTGCGCTTGCCTTCTTCGTAGCGGCCTTTGAGGCCCGAGCTGTAGAAGGTGGCGGCGTTGGACGACTGGTCGGCACCGAACAGGTCGATGGTCACCGAGAAGTGGAAGTTGATGTAACGCTGGATGGTCGGCAGATCGATCACACCGGCTGCGCGCAGCTTGGCCACGTCGTCGGTTTTCAACTGGTTCATCACATCAACAGTGCGCTGGATGGTGCGGCTCACGCCGGACTCGCCCACGAACATGTGGTGTGCTTCTTCGGTCAGCATGAACTTGGTGGTGCGGGCCAGTGGGTCGAATGCGGATTCGGCCAGGGCGCACAACTGGAACTTGCCGTCACGATCCGTAAAGTACGTGAACATGAAGAAGCTCAGCCAATCAGGGGTCTTCTCGTTAAAGGCTTGCAAGATGCGTGGGTTGTCGGCGTTGCCGCTGTTGCGCTCCAACAAGCCCTCTGCTTCTTCGCGGCCGTCTTTGCCGAAGTATTTGTGCAACAAATACACCATGGCCCACAAGTGACGGCCTTCTTCCACGTTCACCTGGAACAGGTTGCGCAGGTCGTACTGGCTGGGGGCTGTGAGGCCCAGGTGGCGCTGCTGCTCGACCGATGCAGGCTCGGTGTCGCCTTGCGTCACGATGATGCGGCGCAGGTTGGCGCGGTGCTCGCCAGGCACGTCTTGCCAGGCGGCTTCACCGATGTGGTCGCCGAAGTGGATCTTGCGGTCTTGTTCACCGGGGTTCAGGAAAATGCCCCAACGGTAGTCGGGCATCTTCACGTGGCCGAACTGGGCCCAGCCTTGGGGGTCCACGCTCACGGCGGTGCGCAGGTAAACGTCAAAGTTTTGCGAGCCGTCAGGGCCCATGTCTTGCCACCACTGCAGGTAGTTGGGTTGCCAGTGCTCCAGCGCGCGTTGCAGCGTGCGGTCTTCGCTCAGGTTGACGTTGTTGGGAATTTTTTCGCTGTAGTTGATACCGGACATGAGAGTCTCCAGAAATTAAAAAGCAACGGTGGGGTCAAATTTCGGTTGCAGCGCGGACCACCGGGAACCACGCTGCACAACGTCATCAAACGCGGTTCTGGTCGAACTGGACTTTTTCGCCCTTGCCATAGACCTTGAGGGCACCCTTTTCGCCCACGGCGTTGGGGCGCTGGAAGATCCAGTTTTGCCAGGCGGTCAGGCGACCAAAGATGCGGGTCAGCATGTTCTCTTGCTGGGCAAAACGCAGGTTGGCTTCCAGGCCGGTCAGGGCGTCGGGCGACATGGCCGAGCGCTCTTCCAGGGCCAGGCGGATTTCGTCGGCCCAGTCGATGTCGTCAGGGGCTGCTGTCACCAGGCCCAGGGCCAGTGCAGCATCGGCGTCCAGCGCTTTCCCGATGGCGCCGCGTGCGGCTTCCATGGCAGGCACTTCTTCGTAGAAGCGGCGTTGCAGGCGGGTCTGGTCGTTGACCATGGGGAAGAAACCGAAGTTCATTTCGTTCAGCTGGATCTTGGGGGCCTTGGCTTCATCGTCCGGCAAGGCCAGCATGTAAGCGCGGTCGGCGCAGAACGCCAACTCGGCCAGTGTGCCGACAAAACATGTCCCCTCTTCGATCAGGGCGAACAGGCTGCGCGAGGTCACGTCCATGCGGGCCAGGGTGCGTCGCAGGTGGCCGATGGTTTCACGCACGAACCAGTGGTCCTTGTGGGCCAGCATGGTGGCGTCCGAGGCCAAAACGGCAGCGGCGTCGCCTGCGGTTTTCAGCACCCAGGTGCCGATGTCGAGCTCGTTGGTGCGCATGTGCAGAACAGCGTCGTCGAGTTCACGCACCATCTGCAGCGGCCACCAGTTCACGCCTGCGGCTTCGATGCCCGCGATGTCGGTGGGCTGAGCAGTCGCTGGGGCTTTGACGGTGAAAGTGGCGATGCGCTTGGCGCGGTCAATTTCCACGGTGACGTTGGTGTACGTCAGGGCATCGGCCGCGATGGTGCGGTTGATCGGGGTCAGTTCAACACCCTTGGCACCGGCGGGGCGGATACTGCCAGCGGCCAGTTGGGTGGCACGCGTTTTGACCACATCCTTGAACACGGCAGGCTTGGCGATCGCATCGACCAGACGCCAGTCCACGGCTTTTTGACCGCGCACACCTTCAACGCTGGTGCAAAAAATGTCGGCCAAGTCGTGGCGCACATGGCGCTTGTCGGTCACGCGGGTCAGGCCGCCTGTGCCAGGCAACACGCCGAGCAAGGGCACTTCGGGCAGGGACACGGCCGAAGAACGGTCGTCCACCAGCACGATGTCGTCACAAGCCAGGGCCAGCTCGTAGCCGCCGCCAGCGCAAGCACCGTTCAGGGCCGCGACGAATTTCAGACCGTCGTGCTTGCTGGAGTCTTCGATGCCGTTGCGGGTTTCGTTGGTGAACTTGCAGAAGTTCACTTTCCAGCCGTGGGTCGAGACACCCAGCATGAAGATGTTGGCGCCGGAGCAGAACACGCGGTCCTTCAGACTGGTCACCACCACCGAGCGCACTTCGGGGTGCTCAAAGCGGATGCGCTGCAGCGCGTCGTGCAATTCAATGTCCACACCCAGGTCGTAGCTGTTGAGCTTGAGCTTGTAGCCAGGGCGGATGCCTGCGTCTTCGTTGATGTTGATGGCCAAAGTGGCGATCTCGCCGTCAAACGACAGGTTGATGTGCTTGTACTGGGAAGGGTGGGTTTGGTAATTGACCAACAGGGCTTCTGTCATGGTGTGTCTCCGGTGCAAATCTGGCGAGGTTGAAAAATGCACTTCAGTGCAGGTGACACGAAGTTTATTGCATCATCCAAGCAGAAACAACATGCACTTTACTGCATTTAATAGGTGTTTACCCTAGGAATTAAACCGGCATTGCCAAATGTTGCCGCACGGCCGTGCGCAAAGTCGCAAAAGCCTGGTCTTCTGTCCGCGTGCTGGTGTTGATGGCCAAGTCGGCTTTGGAATAGAAAGCCGAGCGCCCTTCCAGAATGCGCTTGAGGTCTTCCATCGCCTCGCGGCTGGCGGCCATGGGGCGCATATCACCCTGCGCGGCCACGCGGCCCATGTGGTCGGCGGCATCGGCCTGCAGCCACACGGTGGTGCAATGCGAGAGCAGCAGGTTGAAGTTGGCCGAGTCCGACACCAGCCCGCCCGGCGTGGCGATCACCACTTCGGGGTAAATCTGGATCGCCTCTTCAAGCGCACGACGCTCGTAGCGGCGGTACGCATTGGCACCGTACAGGTTGTGGATCTCGCTGATCTGGCAGCCGGCAAACTGCTCGATCTCTCGGCTGAGTTCGATGAATGGAAAGCCCATGTCATCGGCCAAGCGCTGGCCCAGAGCGGTTTTGCCAGCACCACGCAACCCGATCAGGGCGATCCGGTTCTTGCGCTCTTGAGCGTTGCCAGCTTCGCCAAACATTTCGCTCAATTGCACACGCGCACGGCGCAAGTCAGCCTCGCTGCGCTTGCCCAGCAATTCGCGGATGAGCAACCACTCTGGCGAGGAGGTGGTCACATCGCCGAGCAACTCAGCCAAAGTGCATTGCAAAGCCTGCGCCACCTGCAGCAAGACAAGAACTGAGACATTGCCCGTGCCGTATTCGAGGTTGGCCAGGTGCCGCTCCGACACGTCTGCCGACAGCGCCACAGAGCGACGGGTCATGCCCTGACGTGAACGCAGCGTGCGCACACGCTCACCCAGCGCCTCCAAAAAAGGGCTGCGTTTGCTGTCTGGCGCGGACTCTGCCGCAGCGCTTGTCACCGTCAATTCTTCTGACGTCATGGGGAACCTTTGTCTCTTTTTACCGGGAAAACCCTTAGGTCTACACCTGTTCAAAACATGCACTTTATTGCATACTGCGGCATGCGCAGAATAATGCATCAACCCGTGTTTATACCGCCAACTGAAGCACGCGAACAGTTTTTTGTTGCATGTCCTCGACTTGCAAGCCGCCTTTAAGCCCCTCCTCCCTTTTGGACTGAACTCACCCATGACCACCTCTTTGCTCCCCAACTACTTTGCAGGCCGCTGGCAAACCGGCACCGGCGCAGGCACGCCGATGTTTGACCCGGTGCTGGGCACCGAGCTGGCCCGTGTGTCGAGCGCAGGCATCGACCTGCCCGAAGGCTTTGCCTTTGCCCGCGAACAAGGCGGCGCAGCCCTGCGCGCCCTGAGCTACGGCCAACGCGCTGCCTTGCTGTCAAAAATCGTGGAGGTGCTGCAAGCCAACCGCGATGCCTACTACGAGATCGCCACCGCCAACAGCGGCACCGTGGCCAAGGACTCGGGCGTGGACATCGACGGCGCGATCTTCACCCTGGGCTACTACGCCAAACAGGGCGCGGCCCTGGGCGAGGCCACGCTGCTGCTCGACGGCGAGCGCATCCGCATGGCCAAGGACCCGGCTTTCCAGACCCAACACATCCAGGTGCCCACGCGCGGCGTGGCGCTGTTCATCAACGCCTTCAACTTCCCCAGCTGGGGCTTGTGGGAAAAAGCCGCCCCCGCCCTGCTCGCGGGCGTGCCGGTCATCATCAAGCCCGCCACGGCCACCGCCTGGCTGACGCAGCGCATGGTGAAAGACGTGGTCGACGCGGGCGTGCTGCCCGTGGGCGCTTTGTCGGTCATCTGCGGCTCGTCCGCAGGCCTGATGGACCAGCTGCAGGCCTTTGACGTGGTGAGCTTCACCGGCTCGGCCGAGACCGGCAAGATCATCCGCAGCCACCGTGCCGTGACCGAGTTGTCGGTGCGCTGCAACATCGAGGCCGACAGCCTCAACAGCGCCCTGCTCTCGCCCGCCGCGACAGCCGACAGCGAAGCCTTCAAGCTGCTGGTGGCCGAAGTGGCCCGCGAGATGACGGTCAAATCGGGCCAGAAGTGCACGGCCATTCGCCGCGTTTTTGTGCCGCGCGCCTTGTACCCAGCCGCCGCTGAGGCCATTGGCGCACGCCTGGCCAAAACCACCGTGGGCAACCCACGCAATGAGACCGTGCGCATGGGCGCACTGGTCAGCCAAGAGCAAAAGGCCAGCGTGCTGGCCGGGCTGGCCCAGCTCAAAACCGAAGCCACCGTTTTGTTTGACGGCAACAGCGCCGCCTTGGTGGACGCCGACGCCAACAGCGCCTGCGTGGCCCCGGTGCTGCTGGGCACCGAGTCGCCCATGGCGGCCAAGGTGCTGCACGCGGTCGAGGTGTTTGGCCCCGTGTCCACCCTGATGCCTTACGACAGCATCGACGAGGCTTACGCCATGATCCGCCGCGGCGAAGGCTCGCTGGTGTGCTCGGTCTACAGCGAAGACCCGGCCTTCACCGCGCAAGCCTCGGTCGAGCTGGCCAGCAGCCACGGCCGGGTGCACGCGATTTCGCCCGACGTGGCGGCCCTGCACAGCGGCCACGGCAACGTGATGCCCATGAGCCTGCACGGCGGCCCCGGCCGCGCCGGTGGCGGCGAAGAGCTGGGGGGCCTCAGGGCGCTCAACTTCTACCACCGCCGCACAGCGGTGCAGGGCAGCTCGCTCGCGCTGGATGCTTTGGCCGCGCAAGGCGGAAAGCTGGCGCTCTGAGTCCTTGCCAGCGCCCTTCACTGAAGACACACTGAACCCATCAAGAATTCGACCGGAGACAAACATGACACGCCCCGTGACGCCCCCTGCAGCAGAGTTCAACTTTGCCCAGCATCTGATCGCCAGCAACGCTGCCCGCCCCAGCAAAACCGCCCTGATCGACGATGTGGGCACGCTCACCTATGGTGAGCTGACCGAGCAGATCCGCCGCTTTGCGGGCGGCCTAAAGGCCCTGGGCCTCAAACGCGAAGAGCGTGTGCTGCTGCTCATGCAAGACAGCAGCGACTGGGTGGTGGCTTTTCTGGGCTCGCTCTACGCAGGCGTGGTGCCCGTCGCGGTGAACACTTTGCTCACGGCCGAAGACTATGCCTTCATGCTGAGCAACAGCCGGGCGCAAGCCGCCTTGGTGTCAGGGGCCTTGCTGCCCACACTGCAAGCGGCTCTGGACCTGGTCAAGACTGAAGTGCAGCATGTGGTCGTTTCGCGCCCGACAGCCGCACTGGCCCAAGGTCAGGTCAACATGGCCGACTTCGTGGCGCAGAGCAGCCCTGTGCTGCCCGCGCAGACACTGGCCGATGAACCGGCCTTCTGGCTGTATTCCTCAGGCTCCACCGGCAAGCCCAAAGGCACCGTGCACAGCCAGGGCAACCTGTACTGGACGGCCGAGTTGTATGGCAAAGATGTGCTCGAACTGCGCGAGAGCGACACCGTGTTCTCCGCCGCCAAGCTGTTCTTTGCCTATGGCCTGGGCAATGCGCTCACCTTCCCCTTGAGCGTGGGCGCCAGTGTGGTGCTGATGGCCGAGCGGCCCACCCCCCAAGCCACCTTCAAGCGCATGGTGGATCACCAGCCCACCGTGTTCTATGGCGCGCCCACCGGCTACGGCGGCATGCTGGCCAGCCCCGACCTGCCCGCCAAAAGCCAGGTCGCGCTGCGCCTGTGCTCGTCGGCCGGTGAAGCCCTGCCCCGCGACATTGGCGAGCGCTGGACAGCTCATTTCGGCTGCGAAATCATCGACGGCATCGGCTCCACCGAGATGCTGCACGTCTTCTTGTCCAACCGCCCCGGCGACGTGCGCTATGGCACGACCGGCAAGGCCGTGCCCGGCTACGAAGTGCAGCTGCGCAACGAAGACGGCAGCGTGGTCACCGGCCACAACGAGATCGGCGACCTGTACATCCAGGGCCCCAGCAGCGCCTTGATGTACTGGAACAACCGCGAAAAAACCCGTGACACCTTCCAGGGCGTGTGGACCAAGAGCGGCGACAAGTACACCCGCGACCCCGATGGCTACTACACCTACGCAGGCCGCAACGACGACATGCTCAAGGTCAGCGGCATCTATGTCTCGCCGTTTGAAGTCGAAGCCACGCTGGTGCAGCACCCCGCCATTTTGGAAGCGGCCGTGATCGGCAAGGAAGACACCGACGGCCTGACCAAGACCAAGGCCTTCATCGTGCTCAAGCAAGGCCAGAGCCTGACGCAAGAGGAGGTCAAAGCCTTTGTGAAAGAGCGCCTGGCCCCCTACAAGTACCCGCGCTTCATCGACTTTGTGGCCGAGCTGCCCAAGACCGCCACCGGCAAGATCCAGCGCTTCCGTCTGCGCGACCTGGAAAAAGCGGCCCCCTAAATCCGAGCCCCGATCGCCCAGTGTGAGGCGATCGGCCAGTCCCGTGATCAGGGTTTGCGCAAAGGAAACAGCTGAACCACCCGGTCGATTTCCTTTTGCAAAGCAGTTTGTGACATGGGTTTGGAGACATACCCATCAGCACCTGCCGCCAAAAATCGCTCTTTATCCCCCGTCATGGCATGGGCTGTGACCATCAGCACCCTGGAGCGATGCCCAGTTTGATCCTCACGTTCACGCAAGAGGCGCAAAGCAGTCACCCCATCCATCACCGGCATCATCACGTCCATCAAGATCACGTCAAATTGTTCAATTGCCAGTCGATCAAGGGCCTCCTGCCCGTCGTTGACGGTGGCGTAGCGATAACCCATCCGCTGTAACATGATCTCGGCCAGCTTGCGGTTGATTTCATGGTCTTCCACCAAGAGGATCGACACTCGCCCCTGCCCGTCCTCGCTTAGGGATGAATCCGAAACCGAAGCGACAAGCGGCACAGGGGTCGTATCTGGCAAGCTGAGCACTTTGGCAATCGGGACCGTCGCGACGAAAGTGGCACCGCAACCCGGCTGACTGTGTGCCGTGATGTCTCCGCCCATCAATTGCAACAAACTGCGGGTAATGGCGAGCCCCAACCCTGTGCCGCCATAGGAGCGGGTCACTGAACCGTCAGCCTGGGTGAATGGACTGAACAGCGCATCGGTGCGCGCCGGGTCAAAGCCGATGCCGGTGTCAATGATGCTGATCTTCAGCATGGCGCTGTTTTCATCTGCGCCCGGCAAGGCCTGCGTTTTCACGGTGACGACACCTTGCTCAGTGAACTTGATGGCATTGCCCATCAAATTGGTCAACACCTGACGCATACGCACGGGGTCCATCCAGACCAAGTCCGGGACATCATCTGCAGTGTCCACCTTCAATTCAAGGGCTTTGGCTCTGGCCAATTGCTCCAAAGAACGGGCCGTGTGCCGAATGAGCTGTGCAGGGCAAACCTCAAGCAATTCCAACTCAAGGGCACCAGCCTCGATTTTCGAGAAATCCAAAATCTCGTTGATGATGTGCAAGAGATGGTGGGCCGAATCCCTTGCCAAGACAAGGTATTCCGTTTGAGTAGAGGGATCGTTTTGCGTCTCCATGGCCAATTCCGTCATGCCCAAGATGCCATTCATGGGTGTGCGAATTTCATGACTCATGGTGGCCAAAAATTCGCCACGCATGCGATTGGCCTGCTCCGCTTTATCCTTGGCCTCCACCAACAAATCCTGGGCGTTTTGGATCGCGGTGAAATCCTGCATCACCCCGATGAAGAAGTGCTCGTTATCCACCTTCATTTCACTGATCGTCAGCCGCACGGGAAATGATTCGCCCGTCTTGCGTCGGCCTTTGAGTACCCGAGGTTGATTGATCAGTTTTTTGTGTCCAGTGGCCAAATACGATTTCAAATAGCCATCATGATGCTGCCGCATGGCAGATTCCATGAGCAACTCGATCTTTTGTCCGATCAGCTCCTCTGGCTCATAAGCAAAAATCACCGCCGTGGCGGCATTGCACTGAACGATACGACCATGTGCATCGGCCACCACAATGGATTCAGGCACTGAAGCAAAGATGCTGTTGAGCTTGCTCTCACTCAGGCGCAAATGTCGTTCGACCTGTTTGCGCTCGTTGATTTCCTCACTGAGTTGGCGTATCGCCAACTGGCGCTCTGACGACAGCTGACGCGAATTGAGCAAAGCCACCCGGATGCGGCGTACGGACAGCCAGACCAGGAAAAAGCCGCAAAACAGCAAGGCCAGCAACACAAAGAAGGTGCGGTTGAGAACCCCAGTGCTGGCCACTTGCCATTGCGACACCGGCAACACCACCTCCAGCGCCCCACGCACATCGCCGACCTGCCAATCGGTGCGGGGCGAGCCCGGGTAACTGTTGTGGCAAGCCACGCACTTGGGCAGCATGCGGTCAGCCTGGGCAAAACGCAGCACGCGCGTGCCGTTCATCATCTCTTCGCGCACGAAAGGCTCATTGGGCTTGAGCTTGAGGTGAGCCAAGGCTTGCTGCTGGAAATCGTCAAGCTGGCGCTCTTGGACCCGCCAGGGAAAGGGCTGGTCGCTGTACAACCGAACCTGAGTGCCCCCATCGACCTTGGACAGGTAATGCCCCAAGTCAATCGTTAAAGTGGCAGGCAGTGGCAAGGCATGGGTGCGGGTCTTGTAGTCATGGGTAACCTCCATGCCGGCGTGAACGGCACGGGGAACCAGTTCCTGGGTGTAGAAGTTGCGAAACTGGGTGACCGAAGCCGCATGGGCCTGAGCGCTCTCGGTGGCGTATTGCTGCACCATGCGCTCACTCGATTGGTAGGTGTAGAACACGACCCACAGCCCCATACCCATCAGTACCAAGCCAAGCCACTGCATCGGCCAGCGCAGCAGCAATTGACGAAACCAGGCGACAGGGGATTTGAACGATTTCACTTCGAACCTTTAAGAACGAAGCGAATGATATCAACAGATACTATTTAGCTCAAAAATACAAATCTCACAAAGACCATTACCTCAGGTGTCCTTGCTGACCTTGATGGTCGGGAACTTGCTGGAAAAGTCTTTGACCTTGGCCGCAATCTTGATCGCCACCTGACGGGCCACGGCCTTGTAGATCTGGGCCACGTCCCCGTCCGGGTCCGACACCACCGTGGGTTTGCCGTTGTCCGCTTGCAGGCGAATCTGCATGTTCAGGGGCAAGGCCCCCAGGTAGTCGATGCCTTTGTCGGCCGCATAACGTTTGCCGCCGTCTTCGCCAAAGATGTGTTCCACATGGCCGCAATTCGTGCACACGTGCACCGCCATGTTTTCCACCAAGCCCAAAATCGGCACGCCGACTTTTTCAAACATCTTGATGCCCTTTTTGGCGTCCAGCAGCGCGATGTCCTGCGGCGTGGTCACGATCACAGCGCCTGTCATGGGCACCCGCTGGCTCAGCGTCAGCTGGATGTCGCCGGTGCCGGGCGGCATGTCCACGATCAAATAATCCAGGTCTTTCCAGTTCGTCTGGCGCAGCAATTGCTCCAGGGCCTGGGTGGCCATGGGGCCGCGCCAGATCATGGCTTCGTCCTGGTCAACCAAGAAGCCGATCGACATGACCTGCACGCCGTAGTTCTCCAGCGGCTCCATGGACTGGCCATCTTCGCTCTCGGGGCGACCTTCAATGCCCATCATCATGGGTTGGCTGGGGCCGTAGATGTCGGCGTCCAGCAGGCCCACCTTGGCCCCCTCGGCGGCCAGCGCCAGCGCCAGGTTGACGGCCGTGGTGCTCTTGCCCACGCCGCCCTTGCCCGAGGCCACGGCCACAATGTTTTTGACCTGCGGCAGCAGGGCCACGCCACGCTGGGCAGCATGGGCCACAATTTTGCTGGTCACATTGGCCGACACATTGGCCACGCCCGCCACGCCTTTGGCAGCTGCAATCAGGGCCTGACGCAGGGCCGGAATCTGGCTCTTGGCGGGGTAACCCAACTCCACGTCAAAGGACACATTGTCCCCCTCCACTGCCAGATTTTTCAGGACTTTGGTGGATACAAAGTCTTTGCCGGTGTTCGGGTCGATGACGGTTTGCAGGGCTTGCAGCAGTTGTTCGGAGGTCGCCATGGGGAGAAATGCTTTCTGAAGATGGCCGCAGTTTACCGACAAGATGCTGCGCCAAGCCCTAAAATCGCGGATTCCCCTACAAGTTGTCCCACCATGTCTGCCCCCAACGCGCCCCGTCAGCTTTTCGTCACCACCGCCCTGCCCTACGCCAACGGCAACTTCCATATCGGCCACATCATGGAGTACATCCAGGCCGACATCTGGGTGCGGTTCCAACGCATGATGGGCAGCCAGGTCAACTTTGTGGGTGCCGACGACACACACGGCGCACCGATCATGATCGCCGCCGAAAAAGCCGGCATCACGCCCCAGCAGTTCGTGGCCAACATCGCTGCGGGCCGCAAGCCTTATCTGGACGGCTTTCACATCGCCTTTGACAACTGGCACAGCACCGATGCCCCCGAAAACCACGAGCTGGCCCGACAGATTTACCGCGACCTGCGCGACCGCGCCGATGGCTCGCTGATTGAAAGCCGCTCGATTGAACAGTTCTTCGACCCCGAAAAGAACATGTTCCTGCCCGACCGCTTCATCAAAGGCGAGTGCCCCAAGTGCCACGCCAAAGACCAGTACGGCGACAACTGCGAGGTCTGTGGCGCGGTCTACGCCCCCACCGACTTGATCAACCCCTTCTCGGCCCTGTCCGGTGCCAAGCCTGAGCTGAAGACCTCGGAGCACTTCTTCTTCAAGCTGTCCGACCCGCGCTGCGTCGAGTTTTTGAGCAACTGGACACAAGACGGCAAGCTGCAGCCCGAAGTGTCCAACAAGGTCAAAGAGTGGTTCAGCGTGCGCACCAACCCCGATGGCACGACCAGCGATGGCCTGGGCGACTGGGACATTTCGCGCGATGCGCCTTACTTTGGCATCGAGATCCCCGATGCACCGGGCAAGTACTTTTATGTGTGGCTGGATGCGCCTGTGGGCTACTTGGCGTCACTGAAAAACCTGCTGGACAAGCGCGGTGAGGACTACCAAGCCTACATGGCCAACCCCAATCTGGAGCAGATCCACTTCATCGGCAAGGACATCGTCACCTTCCACACGCTGTTTTGGCCGGCCATGCTGCATTTCAGTGGTCGCAAGACGCCCGACAAAGTGAACGTGCACGGCTTTTTGACGGTGAACAACGGCGAGAAAATGAGCAAGAGCCGTGGCACAGGCCTGGACCCGCTCAAGTACCTGAGCCTGGGCATGAACCCCGAGTGGCTGCGCTACTACCTGGCGGCCAAGTTGTCGGGCCGCAACGAAGACATCGACTTCAACGCCGAAGACTTCATGCTGCGCGTCAACAGCGACCTGATCGGCAAGTTCGTCAACATCGCGTCGCGCTCGGCTGGTTTCATTGCCAAGCGTTTTGAAGGCAAGTTAGGCACCGTGAGCGCCGATGGCCAGGCCCTGTTGGCGGCACTGCAGGCGGCAGCTCCC
>JBEEJQ010000018.1:0-24972 GCA_041169105.1 Pseudomonadota bacterium
AACAAGGCCACAGCTACTTTCACCAGTTCGGCCCGCATGGTGTGCAGTTTGACTATTCGCCCTTGCACCAGTTCTGGCTCAAAAGCCGCCAGTATCAAGAGATGCCGACCATCGACGAATATTCCATGGCCTGGGCCGCAGCCAGCCGTGGCAAGTTTGATCGTCCCAGCCAAGATCCTCGGCAAGTCACATCGATGTACGACTACGCGTACCACTTCGATGCAGGCCTTTATGCCAAATACCTGCGTGAAGTCTCTGAAAAACGTGGTGTCAAGCGTCTGGAAGGCAAGATCGTTCATGTCGGATTGCGTGAGGGTGATGGCTTTGTCGAGAAGGTGCGACTGACCGACGGCCGAGAAATTGTGGGTGACTTGTTCATCGATTGCTCTGGCTTTCGTGGTCTCTTGATTGAAGAAGCCCTGCAGACGGGCTACGAAGACTGGAGTCACTGGTTGCCCTGTGACCGCGCGATGGCGGTGCCCTGTGAGTCGGCAGGCGATCCTTTGCCCTATACGCGTGCCACGGCCCGTGAAGCCGGCTGGCAATGGCGCATTCCTTTGCAGCATCGCATAGGCAATGGCTATGTGTTTTGCAGCAAGTTCATGAGCGAAGACGAGGCCGCATCCCTGCTCTTGCAACGTTTGGATGGCAAGGCCTTGGCCGATCCTCGCCCATTGCGATTCACCACGGGACGACGCAAAAAATTCTGGAACAAAAACGTCATTGCATTGGGGCTGTCCAGCGGTTTCATGGAGCCCTTGGAGTCCACCAGTTTGCACCTGGTGCAATCGGGTATTTCCAAATTGTTGGCCTTTTTTCCAGATCGTGATTTCGATCCGATCATTGCAGATGAATACAACCGCTTGGGCAATGCTGAGTTCGAACGCATTCGTGACTTCCTGATCTTGCATTACAAGCTCACGACACGCGAAGATTCGCCTTTGTGGCGATACACCTCCGCCATGAGCATTCCGGATTCGCTGCAGCACAAGATGACGCACTTCAAGCGCTATGGCCGCATCGTGACCGATGGCTATGACTTGTTCGGGCCCTCCAGCTGGTTGGCCGTGCAACTGGGGCAGCTCAACATGCCCGAACGCCATGACCCGCTCGTGGATCACCGCCGTGTGGACGGTGACAACACCCTCAAGCAACTGCGCAAGGCCATGAATGCGGCTGCAGACGCCATGCCCACGCACATGGCCTTCATTCGACGTCACTGCGCGGCGCAATGATCGTCAAGGCATGAAAAAAGAAACCGAAAAGCACGCTCGGCCAGCCTACCATTTCACGCCGCAAGCCCATTGGATGAACGATCCCAATGGGCTTGTTTTTCACGAAGGTGTTTACCACCTGTTTTACCAGTACCACCCCTACAGCACGGAATGGGGGCCCATGCACTGGGGGCACGCCAGCACCACAGATTTGATTCATTGGCAGGAGCATGCGGTCGCTTTAGAGCCCGATGATCTGGGGATGATCTTCTCGGGCAGTGCCGTACTCGATGCACACAATACCTCAGGTCTGTCCCCTGCAGGGCAAGCGCCTTTGGTGGCTGTGTTCACGCACAGCCTTCCTGACTCAGTAGAGCCAGGGCTTGCACTGCAGCAACAAAGCCTGGCCTACAGCGTGGATGCAGGCTTGACTTGGCAAAAATATGCTGGCAACCCTGTCATCAGCAATCCGGGTTTGAAAGACTTTCGCGACCCCAAGGTGTTCTGGCACGAAGCATCTTCGCATTGGGTGATGAGTCTGGCTTGTGGTGAGCACATTGCTTTTTACGCTTCCACAGACCTCAAGGCGTGGCGCTGGCTCAGCAACTTTGGTCACAGTGCAGGCGCACATGGCGGTGTTTGGGAATGCCCTGACCTCGTGGCCTTGTCCTTGAATGGCCGTGAGCGCTGGGTGCTTTTGGTGAGCCTCAATCCAGGCGGTCCGCAAGGCGGCTCTGCGACGCAGTATTTTGTGGGCGACTTCGATGGGGTGACCTTCACGCCTGAGCATGCAGATACCCGATGGGTCGATTGGGGTGCAGACAACTACGCGGGTGTGACTTGGAGCAATACACCCGGGCGATGCCTTTTCATCGCTTGGATGAGCAATTGGCGTTATGCCCACCAAGTCCCGACGTCGCCTTGGCGTGGGGCCATGACCTTGCCGCGTGATTTGCAATTGCAGGACGTAGGTGGCCAAACATACTTGTGTTCTCCCGTGGCGGCTGAAGTGGCGCAAGCCTTTCACCCTCTGTCGTCTGGAGAACAATGTGAAAACAAGCACCCGGAACTGAGCGCATGTTTGAGTGCTGCGCAATCGGGCTTTCGACTGAATATCCTTGCTGATGCGCGTTCATCGTGGTTTGTGCAATTGCAAAATGAGGACGGTCAGCAGTGGCGGCTGAGTTTTGATCGGGAAAAAGCCCTCTACGAAGTTGACCGAAGTCAGTCTCAGTCCAAGAGTGTGACGCCTGAGTTTGCGGTAGCGCATCGGGCACCGCGACTGAGCTATTCTGAAACGTGCGAAGTGGCGGTTTACGTCGATGCCATGTCAATGGAAACGATTGCTGATCAAGGTTTGACATCCATCACAAGCCTCGTTTTTCCTGATTCGCCTTGGACAGCTGTGTTTGTGCAGGGGAATTTGACGATGAGCTTCTCTGGCCTGTAAACAAAAGCATTTCAGTCGGAAACGAAACTGATTTGTAACCAACAAAACCGTCATATTTCCGCAACAGCCTAGGGTTTTTACCAAATTGCAATCGATTGCAATCGGGCTTTAATTCACATGTCTAGTTGGACGATTCGACTAGTCCATTCATTAACACCAGGAGATACGATGAAAAAGATCCCCAGCTACACCCCTGTAGCATTTGCTGTGGCAGCTTTGCTGCAAGCTGGCGCCGCACAGGCCCAAGAAAGCCTGAAGCTCGACGAAGTGGTTGTGACCAGCTCTTCGACCGCCAAATCCAAAATGCGCAGCTCGGTTTCTGTGACCGACGTGGATGGTGATGCCATCAAAGATTTCGGCGCCCGCACCGAATCCGAAGTGTTGTTGCTGATCCCTGGTATCCGTACGGAAGCCACAGCAGGCCCAGGCGGTAACGCCAACATCTCAGTGCGCGGTCTGCCAATTTCTTCTGGCGGCTCCAAATACGTCCAGATCCAGGAAGACGGTCTGCCCACCGTTCAGTTCGGTGACATGATGTTCTCGAACAACGATTACTGGACACGTTTTGACAACAACGTTGACAGCATTCAAACGCTGCGTGGTGGCTCTTCATCCGTGTATGCATCGCACGCCCCAGGCGCTGTGATCAACTACATGAGCAAAACCGGTAAAGAAGCAGGCGGCTCGATTGGTCTGACCAAGGGTTTGAACTTCAATGAAACCCGTGTGGATGGTGATGTGGGCGGCCGCATTGGTACCGACATGTACTACCACGTTGGTGGCTACTTCCGTGACGGTGAAGGTGCTCGTCAGGCAGCTCCTGGTGCTTTGCATGGCTACCAGATCAAGGCCAATGTGACCAAAGAATTCAACGGCACCAAAGGCTACATCCGATTGAACCTCAAGGCATTGGACGAGACTGCTCCCACAACGCCACAGACATTCTTGACGGCAACATCGAGCAATGGTGTTTTGTCTGGATTCGGTAATGCACGTGGTTTCAATGGCCTGTATGACTCGCAGTATTCGAAGTTCAACAGCTCGTTCCCCGCGATGGACCCTGTGACCGGTCAGATTTCTCAATCGTCTTTGACGAATGGCATCACCTCGAAGTCCAAATCGGTTGGCTTTGAGTTCCACAATGAGTTGAACAACGGCTTCACGGTGGACAACAAGTTCCGCGTGTCGCAAAACGCAGGTGCTTTCCAGACGCAATTCTGGGATGTCAAGACATTGAGCAGTGCTCTTGGTGGCATCACAGGAGCCTCGTACGCGAAGTACTTGAACGGCCCTAAAGCGGGTCAAGTTGTGACAGATGCAAACTTGGCTTCTGGCTTGGTCTCGACAGGTGGCGCAATCAACGTGCAAACACCTGACATGGGCAACTTTGTCAACGACTTCTCAGTCAGCAAAGCATTTGACTTGGGCAATGGCAACAAACTGAACGCCAAGACTGGTCTGTTCTACTCGCGCCAGAACGTGGTTCAGAAATGGAGCATCAGCACACGCGTGGTTGAAGCCGCATACAACGGTGCTGTGATTGACGTTTTCAACGCTCAAAACGCTGCATTGACCAACCAAGGTTTGACCGGCTACAACAACAGCTGGGGTGCTGACAGTGCCAAGAACATCAATGAACAGTTCACCACAACTGCTCCTTACTTGGGTCTGAACCTCGAAACCGGCAACTGGGATCTGGATGCCGGTATCCGTAATGAGCACTTCCGTGGCTACGGCTATGCTGATGTGGGTGCAGCCGGTCCGACTGTGAATGGCTTGTCAACCACGATGGCCACTAACCGTATCTTGGCTGACTACAAGGTCAGCTACAACAACTATTCTGCAGGTGCCAACTACCGCGTCAACAAAGACCTGAGCGTCTTCGGCCGCTACAGCTTGGGCCACCGCGCCATTTCTGACCGTCTGTTGACCACGTCGAACAACTTCAACGCCATGGGTGGTCTGGCTGCTGGCGCGGGTGACATCGCTGTGGCACCTGTTGCGCAGCTTGAATTTGGTACGAAGACCCGTGGCAATGTGGGTGGCGGTCGTTACGCTTTGTCTGCAACTTACTTCCACTCCACGACCAAAGAGTTTGACTACGATCCAACCCGCAACATCCAGCGTGATGGTCCTTACCTGCGCGAGCTGGGCTACAAGGCTGACGGTGTTGAATTCGAATCGGGCTACTCCATTGGCAACTTTGCTCTGAACGCCAACGCTGTGTACAGCGATGAATCGTTCACCAAAAACACCGCGAGCAACACCTATATCGGTAAAACACCTGCTGGTTCTACAAAGTGGCGCTACACCATTTCCCCACGCTACACCTTGGGTGACACTGTGATCGGTGCAACAGCACGTGGTGTTGGCAAGATGTACCTGAACGATGCCAATACGTCATCGGTGAATGGCCATTACATCGTGAGTGCTTTCGTGAACCACAACTTCGGCAACGGCGTCATTGGTTCTTTGAACGTGAACAACCTGTTCAACAAACTGTACCCATCGAGCACAGCTGGCCTGATCAGCGGCAACGTGTATGGTGCTGGTGTTGAAACCGGTCGCACCATCAGTGCCACAGTGAAGTACAAGTTCTAATCCAACTTGCCAAGCAGGCCGACGTCAGGGACGCGGCCTGCTGTTTCTCCAGAAACATGTTCAGGTGTGCTCTCAGTCACTTGAACCGGCCGACGACATGCGAATGTCGCCGGCCAATTTTTTTCAGGCAAGCTCTTGCCTCAGATATTTCCTAATTTTGTCTTGCACGGCCATGTTGATGGCATCAAGGACGAAGCGCGCATGAAATTCTCTTTTGCATCTTGGTTGATCACCCTGAGCGTGTGGCTGGGCATGAGTGCACCGGCGCAGGCTGTTGAGGTCACCATCACTTGCGGCCCAGGCGGCAGCGATGTCGAGTTTTGCCTCAAGCATGCCCAGGCCTGGGCAGCTAAAACGGGGAACACCGTCCGCAATTTTTCGCCTCCGGGTGGATTTGGTGAAAAGATTGCGCTGTACCGTCAGTTGTTCGCCGCCAAGTCCAGCGATGTGGACGTGCTGATCGTGGATGGCACCTGGCCAGGTATTTTGAAAGACCACTTGACCGACCTCAAGCCCTACAGCAAGGGCTGGGAAAACCAGCATTTTCTAGCCATGGTGGCCAACAACACCGTCAACGGACGTTTGCTGGCCATGCCATGGTTCACCGATTCGGGTCTCTTGTATTACCGCAAAGACCTGTTGGCTCAGTACGGGGAAGACGTCCCTACCACATGGGCTGAGCTGACCCGCATGGCACAAAAAATTCAGACGGCTGAGCGCCACAAAGGTCGTCAAGATTTCCACGGCTTTGTTTTTCAAGGCAAGGCCTATGAAGCACTGACCTGCTTCACCCTCGAGTTGGTGGGCGGTCATGGCGGCGGCACGATCATGGATGCCGATGGCACCATCACCATCAACAACCCGCAAGCCGCCAAAGCCTTGGATCTGGCGGCGTCCTGGATCGGCACCATCTCGCCCATCGGGGTTCTGAATTACGAAGAAGAAGAGGCGCGAGGCGTCTTCCAAAATGCCAACGCCTTGTTCATGCGCAACTGGCCCTATGCCTGGGCCTTGATGGAAAAAGACGACAGTCCCGTCAAAGGCAAAGTGGGCATTGCCAAATTGCCCGGGCAGCCCAGTACTGCGGCCTTGGGTGGTTGGCAATTGGCGGTGTCCAAATACAGCCAACACCCGGCAGAGGCAGCCGATCTGGTGATGTACATGACCAGCGCCAAAGTGCAAAAGGCCAGAGCCATCGGCAACTCCTTGAACCCGACGCTGCCTGAGCTTTACAAAGACAAGGATGTGATCGCAGCCAATGCGTTCATGGCCAATTTGTCGGATGTGTTTGCCAACAGTGTGGCCAGACCGGCCACATTAACGGGACTGAAGTACCCGCAAGTCAGTCAAAGCGTTTTCAGCGCTGCGCATGAAGTCCTGTCCAAGCGTGCCACAGGCGAAGAGGCTGTGAAACGGCTGGAGCAGCGCCTCAAGAAAATTCGTCGCAAACACTGGTGAAATCCATGCATTCAAGAACACGCACGGCTTGGCTGTTTTTGACCCCCATGATCGTGCTCATGCTGATCGTGGCGGTCTGGCCATTGGCCCGATCCATTTGGTTCAGTTTTACCGATACCAACATCAACGACATTTCTGCGGGCCAATGGGTCGGTCTGGAAAACTATTTTGGTGAATACGGCCTGTTTTTCAACCCCAATGACGAAGAAGGCTTTTGGGCAGGCGACTGGGGCATTTCCATCCGCAACACCTTTGGCTTTGCGGTGGTCTCGGTTGTGCTGGAAACCCTCACGGGACTGGGTGTGGCCTTGCTGCTCAACCAGGACTTCAAAGGCCGTGCACTGGTGCGCACTGCTGTGCTGGTGCCTTGGGCGATCCCGACCATCGTGTCGGCCAAGATGTGGGGCTGGATGCTCAATGACCAGTTTGGTGTGATCAACACATTGCTGTTGAATGCAGGGCTGATCAGCAGCAAGATCGCCTGGACTGCGGAACCCAGCTATGCCTTGTGGACCGTGGTGTTGGTGGACGTGTGGAAGACCACGCCCTTCATGGCGCTCTTGGTCTTGGCCGCACTGCAAACCGTGCCCAAAGACTGTTACGAAGCGGCCCGCGTCGATGGCGTGCACCCGCTGCGCGTGTTCTGGCGCATCACCTTGCCCTTGATCCGCCAGCCCTTGATGGTGGCCATCGTGTTCCGCTTGCTCGACTCGCTGCGCGTGTTTGACCTGATTTATGTGTTGACCTCCAACGGCAGCAGCACCATCAGCATGTCGGGCTTTGTGCGCCGCGAAATGGTGGAGTACGGCAACATGGGCTTTGGCTCTGCCGCCTCCACCTCCTTGTTCCTGATCATCATGCTGACTGCGGTGATCTTCTTGCGCCTGACCCGTGTGAAATTGGCTGAGGACACCCCATGAAGCAACGCTCTACATTGGCCACGGTCCTGCTGTACCTGATCTCGGCCGTCGTCGTCATCTTGTCGCTGTACCCGTTTGTGTATGCGATCTCGACATCGCTCAAAACCGGCAATGCCTTGTTCACCGCAGACCTCTTGCCCAGCAATGCCGATCTGCGCAATTACCGCGCATTGTTTGAAGGCGTCCAGCCCTTTGGCAAAAGCCTGGTCAATTCAATCGTTGTGTGCTTTCTAACGGTGGCGTTTGCCATGTTGATGGGCATCACGGCTGCTTATGCCTTGGGCCGTATTCGTTTCAAAGGCAAAGGCTTGTTGCTCGTGAGCTTGCTGGGCGTGTCCATGTTTCCTCAGGTGGCCGTGCTCTCGGGCATGTTCGAGTTGATCCAGTCGCTCGGCCTTTACAACAAGGTGCTGGGCCTGGTGGTGCCTTACACCATCTTCACCTTGCCTTTCACGGTCTGGATCTTGACCACCTTCATGCGCGAGTTGCCTGGTGAGCTTGAAGAAGCCGCCATCATGGACGGTTGCGGCCCGCTGCGCATCATCTTTCAGGTGTTCATGCCGCTGTTGTGGCCCGCATTGGTGTCCACAGGCTTGTTGGCTTTCATCGGTGCCTGGAACGAATTCATGTTTGCCTTGACCTTTGTCGTCAGCGACACCGAGCGCACCGTGCCCGTGGCCATCTCGCTGATTGCAGGGGCCACGGCATTTGAAATCCCTTGGGGCACCATCATGGCTGGCTCGGTGATCGTCACCGTGCCGCTCTTGTTGCTGGTGTTCTTCTTCCAAAAACGCATCGTGTCCGGCTTGACGGCGGGCGCGGTCAAAGGCTGATGGCTGCACACACATGAGCAAAGCACCCAACAACAACTGGTGGCGCGGTGGCGTCATTTACCAAATCTATCCCCGCTCCTTTGCCGACAGCAATAGCGACGGCGTGGGCGACTTGCCGGGCATCACGGCCAAGCTGGACCATGTGGCCCAACTGGGTGCCGATGCGATCTGGTTGTCGCCCATTTTCAAAAGTCCCATGAAGGACTTTGGCTACGACGTCAGCGACTACTGCGACATCGATCCTCTGTTTGGCACGCTCGATGATTTCCGCACTTTGGTGCAGACCGCACACGCCAAAGGGCTGAAGGTGGTGATCGACCAAGTGCTCTCGCACACCTCGGACCAGCACCCCTGGTTTGTCGAAAGCCGCGCTTCGCGTGACAACCCCAAAGCCGACTGGTACGTCTGGGCCGATGCCTTGCCCGATGGCAACCCGCCCAACAATTGGTTGAGCGTTTTTGGTGGCAGCTCCTGGCAATGGGACACCCGCCGCAAGCAGTACTACCTGCACAACTTTCTGGCCAGCCAGCCCGACCTCAACTTTCACAACCCCGAAGTGGTGGACGCAATCCTCGGCACCGTCAAGTTCTGGTTGGAGATGGGTGTCGATGGTTACCGGTTGGACACCACGCCCTTTTACTTTCACGACCAGCAGCTGCGCAGCAACCCGCCACGCGACAACACGGTTGCGGCTGACCCGGCCTTGAGCGATGCCAACCCTTATGGCTGGCAGCGGCACATCTACGACAAGGAGCGCCCAGAAAACCTGGGATTCTTGAAACAACTGCGTGAATTGCTCGATCAGTATCCCGACACCACCATGGTGGGTGAGATCGGCACCGACGACAGCATCGCGACCATGGCCGAGTACACCAGCGGTGGCGACAAGTTGCACATGGCCTACAGCTTTGACTTGTTGGGCAAAGATTGCAGTGCGCCTTACCTGCATGGTCTGATGCAAAAATTTGCCGACAAAAGCAACGGTGGCTGGCCATCGTGGGCCTTGGCCAACCACGATGTGGAGCGTGTGGGTTCGCGGTGGGGTGGCCCCGAGCGCAATCTGCAGATGCTGCGTTTGGCGGCTGTCTTTCAGATGTGCTTGCGGGGTTCGCCTTGCCTGTACCAGGGCGATGAGTTGGGGCTGCCCGAAGCCGATGTGGCTTTTGCGGATTTGCAAGACCCTTATGGCATCACCATGTGGCCGGAGTTCAAGGGCCGCGACGGTTGCCGCACGCCCATGCCCTGGAACAGCCAAGCGGCTGACATCGGCTTTGGCGATGGACAAACCCAGGCCTGGTTGCCGTTCACCGAGGCCTATCGTCCACTGGCGGTGGACCTGCAAGACCAAGACGTAAATTCGCACCTGAATTTTTACCGTCAGCTGCTGCAATGGCGGCGCACCAAGCCGGCGCTCATCCACGGTGAGCAAACCTTGCTGCCCGTGCACCCTCAAGTGATGGCCTTTGTCCGCGAGCATGAAGGTCAGCGCGTGTTGTGCGCCTTCAACTTCAGCGACCAAGTGGCCAGCTTGCATTTGAGCGATGCGCTTGTGCCCACCCATACCCTGCCGGTGCCGGGCCTGACAGGTGGCTGTTTGTCGGCAAATACGTTGGCCTTTGAGCCCTTTGGCGGCCTGCTCGTGCAGCTGCTCTGATCCGAATCATTTAGAAATCCCCCGCGCTGGAGTCAAGCCATGTCCCGCATTGAATTCAAGAACATCTGCAAGCGCTATGCGCCCCATTTGCCGATGACCATCCACAACGCCAACCTGACCATCGAACATGGCGAGTTCTGCGTGTTTGTTGGCCCCTCGGGCTGCGGTAAATCCACCTTGCTGCGCATGGTTGCGGGTCTGGAAGACATCAGCTCGGGCGACCTGCTGATCGGTGACCAGCGTGTGAACGACCTGCCACCGGCCAAGCGTGGTGTGGCCATGGTGTTCCAGAGCTATGCGCTCTATCCCCACATGACCGTGGGCGAGAACATGGATTTTGGCCTGCGCGTGCTGGGTTCGGACAAGGCCGAGATCGACCGCAAGGTCAAAGAGGCTGCTGAAATCCTGCAGCTGACCCCGCTGCTGGACCGCCTGCCCAAAGCCCTGTCGGGCGGACAGCGCCAGCGCGTGGCCATTGGCCGTGCCATCGTCAAACAGCCCAAGGTCTTTTTGTTTGACGAGCCCCTGTCCAACCTCGACGCTGCCTTGCGCGTGCAGACCCGGCTGGAGATTGCCAAGTTGCACAAGGACATGGGCTCGGCCAGCATGATCTATGTGACGCACGATCAGGTCGAAGCCATGACGCTGGCCAACAAGATCGTTCTGCTACACACTGGGGCACTCATTCAGGAGCGCGGCAGCGTGGCCCAAGTGGGCTCGCCCATGAACCTGTACCACCGCCCAGCCAGCCTGTTTGTGGCCGAGTTCATCGGTTCGCCCAAAATGAACCTGCTCCAGGGCACTTTGCTCAGCGCAGACGCCCAGCACGCCAATGTGGATGTGGGCGGCCAGACGCTCACGGTGGCTGTGGATGCCCGTCACCTGAAAGCAGGTGAGTCGGTACAAGTGGGCATTCGCCCGGAACACATTCCTCTGGGCACAGTGGGCGAAGGCACGTGTGTGGCCGCACAGTTGCAGCACATCGAGCGCCTGGGCGATTCATCGCTTTTGTACGTTCAGATCGCAGGCCAGCCGATCGCCACCGTCAAAGTGGAAGGCAGTGCCGCCATGGCAGCAGGTTCAGCGCTCACGCTGCGCTTGTTGCCTGACCAGCTGCATCTGTTTGACAGCCAGGGCATCGCCTGTCACCGCACCGTTGAGTTGCCTGAGTAAATTTTTCAGAGTTCGCACATGACCTCGCACAAACTGGCGTGGTGGCAAAACAGCACCGTTTACCAAATCTACCCCCGCAGCTTTTGCGACAGCAACGGTGACGGCATCGGCGACATCCCCGGCATCACCGCCAAGCTGGATCACCTGAAAACACTGGGTGTGGACGTGGTCTGGCTCTCGCCGGTTTACCAGTCGCCCAACGACGACAACGGCTACGACATCAGCGACTACCGCGCCATCATGGGCGAGTTCGGCACCATGGCCGACTTCGACGCCATGCTTGCAGGCATGACCGAGCGCGGCATTGCATTGATGATGGACTTGGTGGTGAACCACACCTCGGACGAGCACGAGTGGTTCAAGCAAGCGCGGACTTCGCGAGACAACCCGTACCACGATTACTACATCTGGCAAGAACCCGTCGATGGCTGCGAGCCCACCAATTGGGAATCGGCCTTCAGCGGCTCGGCCTGGAGCTTCAACGAAGCCACGGGCGAGTACTACCTCCACATGTTCTCGCCCAAGCAACCTGATCTGAACTGGGAGAACCCCAAGGTGCGGGCCGAGGTTTATGAGTTGATGCACTTCTGGTTCAAGAAGGGTGTGCGCGGATTCCGCATGGACGTGATCAACCTGATCTCCAAACCGTGGCTGGCCGATGGCCGTCTGCCCAACGCGCCCGTGGTGCAGGATGGCTTTTTGCAACCGGCCTTCGAGATGGTCAAGCACGGCCCGCGTTTCATGGAGTTCATGCGTGAAATGCGCCGCGAAGTGCTGGACCATTACGACAGCATCACCGTGGGCGAAGCCCCCTGCGCCACAGTACAGGAAGCTCGCGACATCACCCACCCCGAGACCGGTGCGCTCAGCATGGTTTTTCAGTTCGAGCACATGGACCTCGACTCCCAGCCAGGCAAAGGCAAATGGGCGCTCAAACCCCTTCACTTGCCTGACCTGAAGGCCAGCCTGAGCCTCTGGCAAAGCAGCCTGCACGGTCAGGGCTGGAACAGCCTGTACTGGAACAACCACGACCAGCCGCGCATCGTCTCGCGCTTTGGTGATGACAGCCCGGCTTACCGCGAACGCTCGGCCAAGATGCTCGCCACCTGCCTGCACCTGATGCAGGGCACACCTTATGTGTACCAAGGTGAAGAGCTGGGCATGAGCAATGTGGCATGGCCTGGCATTGAGCACTACCAGGACATCGAAACACGCAACATGTATCGCGTGGCCACGCAAGAACGCGGGCAAGCGCCTGAGGATGTGCTGCGCAGCATCCACGCCAAAGGCCGCGACAACGCCCGCACGCCCATGCAGTGGTCAGCGTCTTTGCATGGGGGCTTCACCACAGGCCAACCTTGGTTGGCTGCACACGAGAACCACACCCACATCAACGCCGAAGCGGCGCTGGCCAATCCGAACTCGGTGTTCCACCATTACCGCCAGCTGATCGCGCTGCGCAAGCAATACCCGGTGCTGGTGCATGGCCGCTATGAACTGCTGCTGCCTGACCATCCGCATGTGTTCGCGTATCTGCGCGACGACGGTGTTCACCGTGTGCTGGTGTTGTGCAACTTCAGTGGGCAGACACAGTCTTTGCCCTGTTCACAACTGCCAGATCTGAAGGGGTCTATTGCGCTGACAAGTAATCTGCCTGATTTGACTTGGTCTGATTCTCAGAACCAACTTCAGCCATGGGAGGCGAGTGCATATTGCCTGGCGACCTGGCCGGCACCCGTTGAGGATTGAAAAGAGATCAAGCCGCCTTGGACATCAGGGCCTTGAGCCCTTGCAATTGCGGAGCCACCATGGGCACGGTGAGCATGGTGCTGGACACCGCCATCAGGAGCAGGGCGGTGAAAGTTTCGTGGGTGATGATTTGTTTGTCCAGCAAGATGTTGGCAAAGATGATCATGATCAGGGCCTTGGTCTGCAGCAGCCAGCCGATGGTGCTGGCTTCGCCTGCGGGCCAATTCAGAATGCGCCCGGCCAAACGAATGCCCAGCAACTTGCCGGATACTGATGCGACCAGGAGCAAGGCGGCTACACCAAAAACGGCCACGCCGCCCACATCCCAGTTGGTGCGCAGGCCGGTGGACAAGAAAAACACCGGCATCAGCACCAGCAGGACATGGTGGCGCAGCAAGTCCATTTTTTCCTGATCAAACCAGTCGCTGTCCATGACGGCTCCGGCCAGAAAAGCGCCGACCATGAAATGCAATCCAGCCCAGTCCGCGCCAAAGGCGACCACGGCCAGCCAGACCAGGGCCACATACCAGCGGTCGCGTTCTTGCAGCAGTCGCATGCCTTTGCGGAAAAAGACGCAGACCAGCGTGAATGCCAGCAAAAAGACGACTTGTCGGCCTACGCGGTCCCAGTCCATGAGGATCAGCGCTAGAACGCCCCAAATGGCGATGTCGTCCAGGCTCGCATAGCGCAAGATGCGTTGGCCCAGTGGCTGGCGCAGGATGTCGAGTTTTTCCATCAGCAAGATCAAGATGGGCAGTGCCGTGACCGCGCAGGCCATGCCGACGCCCAGCACAAACTGCCAACTCAAGGCTTTGGGGCCCATCCAGCTTGATCCGTTCAAGAGTAAAAGTGCAGCTGCGCAACCGAACAGCAGGGGCGTGCCCAGTGCCAAGCCTGCCGTGATGCTACTTTCACGGCGATGGGCCCAGGCTTTGCTCAAGTCCAACTCAATGCCTGCGATCATGACAAACAGCATGACGGCCCACCAGGCAATGCCATTGAGCGATTGGATGACTGGGGCGGAAAAAACGAATTGGTAGTACTCGGGAAACGCTTTGCCCAAGATCCCAGGTCCGAGCAAGATGCCCGTGAGGATTTGAACCACCACCAGCGGCGCGTAATAGTCGGTTTTGCCCACACGCCAGATCAGGTAAGGCACAGTGAAGATGATCGCCATGGCGATCAGAAATATCTCGGTGGTGTTCATGGTGGTGTCGTGGTGGTGCCGCATGAGCTGCGGATGATCAATTTGGCTTGCACCTGTGGCCGCGTTTCAGTGGGTGTCACCTGGCCGTTGAACTGATCGATCAGCAGTTTCAAAGCAGTTTGGGCCTGCCCGATAGGGTCGGATTTCATGGTGGTCAAAGGGGGGGACGCAAAAGCTGCAATGGGAATGTCGTCATAGCCCACGATGGCCACGTCTTCGGGCACGCGCAGTTGAGCTTCGCGTAAGGCACGAATGGCACCGAAGGCAATGGTGTCATTGCCTGCAAACAGGGCGCTGAATTTCACCCCGCGTGCCAGCAGGCGTCGCGTTGCCTCGTAGCCGCTTTGAGCGCTGATATCTGCGTACTCCACCAGCGCTGGATCGGGCGCGTGTCCTGCCTCTGTAAGTGCTGCGCGCCAACCGATTTCTCGTTCATGCACAGAGTCGAATTCGGGCTGCGCGAAACTGACATAGGCGATTTTTTTGTGCCCCAAATTTAGCAAGTGTTGGACGGCAGTTTTGGCGGACAAGTAGGTGTCACTGGGTACGGTGAAGAAACCAGGAAGATCATCGGGGCGTGAGGTCAAGACCACGAGAGGTATGCCAGCCTGTGCAATGTGTTCCAGGTGGCGCTGTTCCGATATGCGGGGGTTGGCCACAATCAAACCATCGATGCTGCGTTCACGCACCAGATTCATGAAGCTGCCGGGTTCGCGACCTTCTTCATCGGTGGATTCGATCAGCATCTTAAGGGCTTGGTGGTGGCACGCTTCATTGAGTGTCGCGACCAGTTGTGCCAAAAAAGAATCCACATACAGATGCGATGCCTTGGGGATCACCAAAGCCACTGTGCCCGTAGAGCCGCTCGCCAGACTGCGTGCTGCGGCATTGGGTTGGTAACCCATCTCGCGTGCGACAGATAGCACCTTCGCGCGGGTGCTTTCGCTGATGCCCTGGTTGCGCACACCATTGAGCACAAATGACACAGTTGTCCTGGATACACCTGCTTTAAGTGCCACTTGAGCACTGGTGGGGGGGCGTGATCGAGCGGTGGTCATGACGGTCATGTGTTTCGTGGAACGTAGCTTTGAAAATAATAACACGCGTTAGATTTTTCCAATATTTGCTTTGTTTTGGAAATATATAGACCCCAAAAAGCTGAATTTAGAGCTGTTTGGCGATTGATGTCTTTCTCATTTAAGGGTTTTTACCAATTAAAAACTAACCCGTGTTAGTTTTTAATTAAACATCTTTTCTCTGTGTCTGCCGTCGTCGAGGCTTTGAGTCATGTTGGGTCTTTGTTTGTGTTCGTTTTCAAGAGCCTCCACGGTGATGGTTAAGAGTGGCTCGCCGTTTTTTTGTGCCATGCAATGGATCTGAAGATGGAAAAGTGGAACTTGGATGCCACCACAGATGTTTTGTATCGGGAAGATCGGGAGATCATCCGATTGGACAGGGGTTGGGGCTGTCAGGCAGACGTTTTGGGGTTCGGTGCTTTTTTGACCCCTCCAATGGCAGAGCCTGCGGCATACCAGGAGCACTTGCTGGGGAAAGTAGCAGCGATGGAGAGGTTTACAAGCCTTTATCGTTTCTCTCCTTTCTGGACGCGTCCAGCAGTTGGCGGAAGTGAAAAAGACGTCCAGCAAGAAACTTTGTGGTTGCTGTCTCAAACGACATCGGGATACTTCATATTGCTGGTGCCTTTGCTTGACAAGGTCACGCGGTATTCAATGCGTGCCCAAGACAAAGCCTTGATGGTCGTTGCCGAAACAGGAGACCCTTCTGTGCCATGTGGTCATGGTCCGGCTGTGTTTGTGGCTTGCGGCAATGATCCCTATGCACTTTTGTCGGATGCGGCGCGTTCAATCACTCAACATTTGGGTGTTGGGAGAAGGCGTGAAGACAAAGCATTGCCGGGTGGAATCGATGATTTCGGCTGGTGCACATGGGATGCCTTTTACAAAGAAGTCACACCTGAAAAAGTGTTGCAAAGTCTTGAAGGTTTTCGGCAAGCGGGCGTATCTCCACGCTGGATGATTCTGGATGATGGATGGCAAAGTTGGCAAAGTAGTCCTTCCGGAGAAGATCTGTTGGCCAGCATGGCGGCCAATGATTGCTTTAGCGGGAATCTGTCTGAACTGATCGGTACTGCCAAGAAGAAATATGGCATCCGGCACTTCATGGTTTGGCATGCGCTGCTGGGTTACTGGGGTGGTTTATCGCCCGAATCATTCGCGGAATATGGTGTTCGCATGGTGCCGCGTCAATTTGGTCCTGGCGTGCTGGCTCACGAGCCGAGGTGGAATGTTCATCCTTGGGGGGCGCAGCAAGGTGTTCCTGCCGCCGAGGAATTCGGTCACTTTTACACAGACTGGCATTCGGCCTTGGCCGCCCAAGGTGTGGATGGCGTCAAGGTTGATGCACAGGCGATGCTTGAATCGGTATCGGCGGGTCAAGGTGGGCGTGTGGTGATGACCAAAGCCAGCAAAGCCGCGCTGGAAGCTTCAGTGGGTGAGCATTTTGATGGGCGACTGATCAATTGCATGTCTTGTGGATCGGAGGGGACTTATCTCAGCCACGACAGTGTCGTGATGCGCACCTCGGATGATTTTTTTCCACAGCGACCAGACAGTCACGGCTTGCATTTGTTCACCAATGCGGTGGCAGGGTTGTGGTGGGGCGAGTTCATGCTGCCCGACTGGGACATGTTTCATTCATCACATTCACATGGATCATTTCATGCAGTCGCACGGGCTGTGTCCGGTGGCCCGGTGTACGTTTCTGACGGCATTGGTGTGCACGATGCTGCGGTGCTCAAAAAACTAGTGCTATCGGATGGATCAGTGCTGCGTGCAGATTTTCCGGGCCGTCCTAGCCCAGATGTCCTCATGGTCGATCCGACCCGGGACGCAGTGCTGCTCAAGGTGTTCAACCAAAATCAAGTGAGTGGTGTTGTGGCATTGTTTCACGCCGGACAAGGGCAGAAGCGGTTGGTTTCGCATGTGTCGTTGGCAGATGTCCCTGTGCTGCCAACGGCGCCGGCCTATGTGGCGTGGGCTCATCAGCTCGATCGGCTTTGGCTGTGTGATCAGGAGCCATCGGTTCCGATTGAGCTTGGCCCAGCTCAATGGGAGATCGTGTCTTTCGCCCCGATCGAACACGGTGTGGCGGTTCTTGGCTTGGCCGACAAATACAACAGCACGGGGGCAGTGGTGTCTCGTCACTGGTTTGGTGCAACGTATGAAGTGCTGCTGCGTGATGGTGGTGAATTCCTCGCATGGGCTTGGCAGAAACCTGTGGAACTGTTGTGTGAGGGCATGCGAATCCCCTATGCCTACGATGAGCAGACAGGCCGATTGCAGTGTCACCTGCCCACTGGTGGCCAACGGAAAGTGCGGCTGTCGTGGTGACAACTTCATGGCGGCATTATTGGTATACGTCCTTCATTTATTACGCGTTCCGTTCAGTGTTGCGCAGACAAGCTGTTTGGCTCGGTCCTTTTTTTAATAACCAGAAATCGATGACATGACACAAGAAAGATTCCCTGAATACCTGAGCCTGAGTGGTCAAAACACCAGCCTGGTGCTGGAACTGCCAGAGGGCGAAGCACCCATTTGGCGCTATTGGGGCCCCAGACTTCGAGACGAGGCTCCCCATGGCTTGCGCGAGTCTCGTCCCTTGCCTTCGTTCATGCTCGACTTCGATCAGCCGCTGACATTGGCCCCCAGCTTTGGTGTGGGCTGGTTCGGCCAAAGCGCTTTGCTGGCGCATCGCCAAGGTCAAGCGTTTGCGCAGGCCTTCACGCAGTGCGATGTGCATTGGGTTGTGCCAGCGCAGTCGGTGCGGGTGGTGCTGACCGATCCGAAGGCGGCCATCGAGCTGACTGTGCATCTGAGCATGGACATCATGAGCGATGTGCTGACCATGAAGAGCAGCTTGCGCAATGTGGGCGATACAGCGCTCGATGTGCAGTGGCTGGCCGCGGGCACATTGCTGTTGCCTGCGCAGGCGCAGAGCGTGCGATCCTATGCGGGCCAGCACAACCATGAGTTTTTGCTGCAGACCGACAAACTCTCGCGCAGCATCTGGCGACGCGAGAGCCGACGCGGACGCACGTCGCACGATTGCTTTCCGGGGGCGGTGGTCACCACGCAGGGCACCACTGAAAGTTCGGGCTTGGTCTACGGTGCCCATCTGGCTTGGTCGGGCAACCACCAGCAAACCATCGAGTGGCTGCACGACGCACAGTACCAGTGGCAGTTGGGCGAGTGGCTGGCGCCGGGTGAAGGTCGGCTCGCAGCAGGTGCCACCTTGCAAACACCCGAAGTGGTGGCCAGTTGTTCGACGAAAGGCCTCAATGGACTGGCGGCCAATTTCCACGCCGAGCTGCGTCAGCGCCTGAATTGGCCGGGTGGCCAGATGCGCCCAAGGCCTGTGCACCTGAACACATGGGAGGGTTTTTACTTCGATGTGTACCCTGACAAAGTCAAGGAGCTGGCCACGGCGGCTGCCGCAGTGGGCGTTGAGCGTTTTGTGCTCGATGACGGCTGGTTCCACGGCCGCCACCATGACCGCGCCGCACTGGGTGACTGGTGGCCCGATGCAAGCAAGTTTCCGCAAGGACTAGGCGATCTCGTTGCAGATGTCAACGCTTTGGGCATGGAGTTCGGTTTGTGGTTCGAGCCTGAGATGATCAACCCCGACAGCGACCTGTACCGGGCGCACCCGGAGTGGGCGTTGCAATTGGCGGGACGTCCTTTGATCACGGCGCGCAATCAGCTGGTGTTGGACATTTCGCGTCCAGAAGTCAGCGACTACCTGTTTGCCAAAATCGATGCACTGCTGTCGGCTCAACCGATCCGCTACATCAAGTGGGATCACAACCGTGATCTGACGACCGCGGGTTTGCACGACGGCACAGCCGGTTATCGGGCGCAGGTGCACGCGGCTTACGCGCTGTTTGCGCGCATCCGTGCAGCGCACCCTGAGGTGGAGATCGAAAGTTGCTCAGGTGGGGGCGGGCGCATCGACTTTGGTGTCCTGCGGCATACCCACCGCGTCTGGACCAGCGACTGCATCGATGCGATGTCGCGTGTAGACATTCAGCGCGGCTTTTTGCAGTTCTTTCCACCCGAGATCATGGGCGCGCACGTGGGCAGTGCAAGGGCACACACCACGGGCCGCACCCAGAGCATGGCGTTTCGCGCAGCCGTGGCCTTGCCGGGGCATTTGGGCGTGGAGCTTGACGCCCGTGTGCTCAGCGATGCCGATGCTGCCGAACTCAAGGCCTGGATCCAGATGTACAAGGATTTGCGCGACCGCCTGCACCATGGCTCGGTCTGGCAGGGGTGCATAGACGACGGGATCGTCTGGCAGGCCCATGGCGATGTGGATGCGGCAGATGTGGCCACCGATGTGCTGCTGCTGGTGTACCGCACCCAGCCCACCAATCACCGTTACACGCCCCGATTGCCTCTGCCCATGCTCGACACCCAGGCCCACTACCGCGTGAAGCAGGTGTTGCCTGCAGGCACGGTGCTGCCTAGCGGGGCGCACAACACGGCCCCATTTTTTGACGCCCTGAACACGGCGGATGGCGTGGTGCTGGACGGCGGCTGGTTGCGTCACGCAGGCCTGCCCTTGCCACGGGCGCAAGCCGAGACCGCTTTCATCGTCAGACTGACACGGGTTTGAGGGGGGTGGCATGAACATTCTGGTGACCGGTGGTGCGGGCTACATTGGCAGCATCACCTGCGTGCAACTGATCGCCGCAGGCTTTCGCCCGGTGATCCTCGATTCGCTGGTCAATGCAAAGGCCGCCGTGCTGGACCGCATTGAACAGGTCAGTGGGCATCGCCCGGACTTCATTGAGGCCGATGTGCGCGATCGCTCGCGTGTGTTGCAAGTGCTGCGTGAGCACGCCATCGATGCGGTGATCCACTTTGCGGGCCTCAAGGCGGTGGGGGAATCTGTTGCCCAACCCTTGCGCTATTACGACAACAATGTGCAGGGTTCGCTGGTGCTGATCGACGCCATGCGCGAAGCGGGTGTCAAGACGCTGGTGTTCAGTTCCTCGGCCACCGTGTATGCCGAAACGCAGGACATGCCCTTGCGGGAAGACGCTCCCTTGGGTGCCAGCAATCCCTATGGTCGCAGCAAACTGATGGTCGAGCAGATGCTTGCCGATGTGGTGGCCTCTGACCCTTCATGGTCCATGACGGCCTTGCGCTATTTCAACCCGGTGGGGGCCCACTCCAGTGGGCTCTTGGGTGAAGACCCTCAGGGCGTGCCCAACAACCTCATGCCATTCATTGCGCAAGTGGCAGTGGGGCGCAGGCCGAGTTTGCGCATCTTTGGGCGGGACTATCCAACGCCTGATGGAACAGGCGTGCGCGATTACATCCATGTGATGGATTTGGCCGATGGCCATGTGGCCGCGTTGCGCCATGCACACGGGCGCGCAGGGCACCATGTGTTCAACCTGGGTTCTGGACAAGGGCACAGCGTTTTGGACATGCTGGCCGCCTTTGGCCAGGCTTGTGGCCATGCACTGCCCCACGAGTTTGTGCCACGCCGCGCGGGCGACTTGGCGGCTTTCTGGGCCGCCCCCGCTTTGGCCGAAAAGGTCTTGGGCTGGCGCGTCCAACGCTCTTTGCAAACCATGTGTTCTGACACTTGGCATTGGCAATCCAATAATCCCAACGGGTACGACGCATGAACCAGCCAACATTTGGTATCGCAGACCATTCTCACCGCCGTCGCAACCCTTTGACGGGCCAATGGGTTCTGGTTTCACCGCATCGTGCCAAGCGTCCTTGGCAAGGGCAGCAAGAAGAAATTCAGTCGGTGTCTCTGCCCCGCTACGAGCCAACATGCTATTTGTGCGCGGGCAATCCCCGTGTGAGTGGCGATGTGAATCCAGCCTATACCGGCACGTATGTGTTCACCAATGACCATGCCGCTTTGATGCCCGATGTGCCATCGGCTCCTGCATCGACCGATCCGCTCTACCAGTTGCATGAGGCTGTTGGCACCAGCCGTGTCATCTGCTTTTCGCCCGACCATGCGCGTACCTTGCCCGAGTTGAGTCTTCAGGCCATCGCCGGTGTGGTGGACACCTGGTGTGAACAAACAGCTGAACTGGGGCAGAAACACGCGTGGGTTCAGGTGTTTGAAAACAAGGGGGCATTGATGGGGTGCTCGCAGCCACACCCCCATGGACAAATTTGGGCCACAGGCCATTTGCCCAATGAGGCGACGGCAGAAGACGTTCATCAGCGTACGTATTTTTCGCAGTACCAGCGTCCGCTGTTGCTGGACGTGGCCGAGCGCGAAATTGCACAGAAGGACCGTGTGGTCGTTTTGACCGAGCACTGGGTGGCGGTGGTGCCGTTTTGGGCGACGTGGCCGTTTGAAACGCTTTTGTTGCCACGATTTGCAGTCCAGCAAATGCCGCAACTGAGCCATGCACAGCGACAAGATCTTGCTTTGGCGCTCAAACAATTGACTTCACGTTACGACAACCTGTTTGGCTGTTCATTCCCTTATTCGATGGGCTGGCATGGTGCCCCCTTTGATGGAAGCGATGCGCGTCCTTGGCAATTGCATGCGCATTTTTATCCACCTTTGTTGCGCTCGGCTTCTGTGCGCAAGTTCATGGTGGGTTTTGAAATGTTGGCTGAAGCCCAACGGGATTTGACGCCGGAGCAAGCCGCTGAACGATTGCGCCTTGTGAGCGATGTGCATTACAGCGGTCGTTGAATTAATTTGAAGAATCGAGTTCTCATGACATCTCCTTTGATGACTTCTCTGCAGACGGTTTTTGAACGCCATTTCCAAACCGCTCCCGATTTTTGGGTCAAGGCACCAGGGCGCGTGAATCTGATTGGTGAGCACACCGATTACAACGATGGGTATGTGTTGCCTTGTGCGATTGACTTTCACACCTTGGTCGCAGTGCGTGCGCGTCAAGACCGGCTTGTGCGCGTCGTGGCTTCAGACTGCGGTGGTGCGCTGGATGAATTCAGTCTGGATGCACCGATCGTGCCGCGTCCTGACGCCCATTGGGCCAACTATGTGCGAGGCGTTGTCAAGGTGCTCTTGTCCAAGGGTTTTGCTTTGGGGGGCGTGGATTTGGCGATTGCCGGCAACGTGCCTCAGGGCGCAGGTTTGTCCTCTTCTGCGTCGCTGGAGGTGGCCGTGGGGCAGGCTTTCAAGCATGTGTTTGCCTTGGATGGCCTCAGCCCAACCGATTTGGCCTTGATTGGACAACAAGCCGAGAACCAGTTTGTGGGTTGCAACTGCGGCATCATGGATCAGTTGATTTCAGCGCGTGGCCAGGCAGGGCACGCGCTGCTGATCGATTGCCGAACACTGGCTGCACAAACTGTTCCGATGCCGCCGGATATGGCCGTGATGATCATCCATTCGCGGATTCGACGGGGGCTGGTCGAGAGTGAGTACAACACGCGGCGCATGCAGTGTGAGTTGGCTGCTCGGCATTATGGGGTGGCTGCGTTGCGCGATTTGAGCCTGTCTGCGTTGGAGCAAGGCATGCATGGACTTGACCCGGTGGCCTACCGCCGTGCGCGTCATGTGGTGACTGAAAATCAGCGTACGGTGGATGCGGCCGCCGCATTGGTTGCACAAGACATGAAGCGCATGGGACAACTCATGGCGCAGTCGCATGCGTCCATGCGCGATGACTTTCAGATCACAGTGCCTGCGATTGATGCCTTGGTCGAAATGGCGCAAAACGCCATTGGATGGGAGGGGGGGGCGCGCATGACCGGCGGTGGCTTTGGCGGCTGCGTTGTGGCCTTGGTGCCCAGCTTGAAAGTCGCCAAAGTGCGTCAAGCCATAGAAACTCAGTACCGTTCACCTCAAGGAGAGACCGCCCAGATCGATGTTTGCACACCCTCTGCGGGTGCTGAAGTCGTCTGGCCCCAATGTTCTTGATGCGCAGAGACGTTTCATTCAATTGAAAACGATTGCATTTTGATCGGTGGGACGGTCGCACAAGTCGGTAGAAGTGAAAATTTGGGTGAAATGCCAAGCTCAATTCTTTGCGAATGAGCGGTTTATTCCAACTGATTCAAACATTTGTTTGCGAATACGCATGGAATGCTAGGGCTTTCCCTAGGTGGAAATTCTTTGGCAAGTGCGTATCATGCAAACGATTGCAAAAAATCACTCACGATAAGGAGAGCACAAACAATGGACGATTACGCCAGCCGGCAACGCAAGCCGACCAAGCACCTGATCGGGCTGGGGCTGGTGGTGGTGTTGCACCTCTTGCTCTTTTGGGCCATCAGCTCGGGCTTGGCCCGCGCTTTTGTCAAAAAGATCAAAGGGCCTGTGGAAGCCGTTTTGCTCGAAGATGCAAAACCCGATATTCCGCCACCCCCTCCGCCACCACCGCCCAAGAATCTGCCGCCCCCACCGGCGTATGTGCCGCCAGTGGATGTGCCTGTATCTAACGCGGCACCTGCAGCCAACGCGATTGCCGCAGTGTCCGCCACGCCCCAACCGGTGGCGCCGCCAGCACCGCCTGTGGTTAAGGCTGAACCTGTGCGCACAGCCGCTGTGGTCAACTCAGCCAATTGCGAAAAACCCGAGTACCCCAGCGCCTCGCGACGCTTGGAAGAAGAAGGCACCGTGAGCTTGCGCTTCCTGGTCGGTCCAGACGGCAAGGTCATTCAAGCTGAAGTTGAAAAATCTTCGGGCTACAAGCGCCTGGATGAAGCAGCCCGTGCTGGTTTGTCGCGTTGCGCGTTCAAACCCGCCACAGTGGACGGCAAGCCTGAGCAAGGCTGGGCCACCATGAAATACACCTGGCGTCTGGAATGATCCGACCGCTCAGATCCGAATTCACAGTTAACCGTTTTTAAAGAACCCAGAGGAGCACCTCATCATGTTCAAGTCATTCAAAACTCTCGTCGTTTGCGCTGGCCTGCTGGCCGGTCTGTTGTCTGCTGGCCCCGTTTTGGCCGCCAAACCCAAAGAGGCTGCCCCGGCAGCCGCCGCACCCGCGCCTGCGGCAGCACCCGCAGAGGTGGCCTCTACCCCGGTGGCCGCACCTGCTGCAGCCGCTGCGCCAGCCGAAGAAAACCCCTACGGTCTGGGCGCTCTGTGGGCCCAAGGTGACGCCGTGGCCAAAGGCACGTTGCTGATCCTGGTGCTCATGAGCATGGGCTCTTGGTATGTGATCTTCACCAAGTTTGCTGAGCAAGCCAAACTGAACAAGCAAGCCAAAGCTGCGCAAGACTCCTTCTGGAGCGCCAGCACCGTGGCCCAGGGCAAAGACACCCTGGAAGAAGGCTCGGCCTTCCGCTTCATCGCAGAAAAAGGCCTGGAAGGCGCTTCCAAGCACACCGGCTTGCTGGGCGCTGTGGACTTCAATGAGTGGGTCACCATGAGCATCCAACGTGCCATTGGCAACGTGCAAAGCCGCATGCAAGACGGCCTGGCTGTGCTGGCCACTGTGGGCTCGACCGCTCCTTTCGTGGGTCTGTTCGGTACCGTGTGGGGCATCTACCACGCGCTGGTCAAGATCGGCATGTCCGGCCAAGCCTCCATCGACAAGGTTGCAGGCCCCGTGGGTGAAGCCCTGATCATGACCGCCATCGGTCTGGCGGTAGCGGTGCCGGCTGTGCTGGGTTACAACTTCCTGGTGCGCCGCAACAAGGCCGTGATGGAACAAGTCAACGCCTT
>JBEEJQ010000019.1:0-24971 GCA_041169105.1 Pseudomonadota bacterium
CGCAAAGAAAACGGCGTTCCCGCCAAAGCATGGAACGCCGTGTCATGGGGCTCAATCTGACGATCAGACGCGCTCGGTCACCCAGGCCTGCACGCTGGCCAGCGCAGCGGGCAAGGCCGCCGGGTTGCTGCCACCGGCCATGGCCATGTCGGGCTTGCCGCCGCCTTTGCCGCCCACTTGGCCTGCCACAAAACTGGCCAGTTCACCCGCTTTGACTTTGCCCACGGTGTCAGCAGTCACGCCAGCGGCGATCTGCACCTTCTCGCCGTCCACAGCGGTCAGCACGATCACGGCGGTCTTGATCTTGTCCTTGAGCTTGTCCATGGTGTCGCGCAAGGTCTTGGCATCGGCCCCTTCCAGCGTAGCCACCAGCAGCTTGATGCCCTTGATGTCCACCGCTTGCTTGGCGAGTTCATCGCCCTGGGCCGAAGCCAGCTTGCCCTTGGCAGCGGCCAGTTCTTTTTCCAGCGCTTTCACCTGGTCCAGCACTTGGGCGATGCGGGCATTCAGCTCAGCCGGTTGGGCCTTGAGCGTGCCTGCGGCTTGCGAGACGGTGTCTTCAAGCGACTGCAAGTAGGCCAGCGCGTTTTCACCGGTCACGGCTTCGATGCGGCGCACGCCTGCGGCCACGCCGCCTTCGCTGACGATCTTGAACAGGCCAATGTCGCCTGTGGCTTTGACGTGGGTGCCGCCGCACAGTTCGCGGCTCGTGCCGATGTCGAGCACACGCACAGTCTCGCCGTACTTCTCGCCAAACAGCATCATGGCGCCAGTCTTCTGGGCGCTTTCGATGTCCATCACACGTGCTTGCGCCGCGGCATTGGCCAAAATTTCGGCGTTGACCTGGGCTTCGATCTGGCGAATCTCGGCGTCGGTCACGGGTGCGTTGTGCGCGAAGTCAAAGCGGGTGCGTTCGGCGTTGACCAAGCTGCCTTTTTGCTGCACATGGCTGCCCAGCACCTCGCGCAAGGCCTTGTGCATCAGGTGGGTGGCGCTGTGGTTGCGCACGGTGGCGGCGCGCACGGCCAGGTCCACATGGGCTTGCACCGCATCGCCCACCTTCAGGCTGCCGGATTTGACTTCGCCGTGGTGACCAAAAACGTCGGCCTTGATCTTGAGCGTGTCGGCCACGTTGAACTGGCCGCCCGCGTTGTGGATCATGCCCTGATCGCCCACTTGGCCACCAGACTCGGCGTAGAACGGAGTGGTATCCAACACCACCACGCCTGACTGACCGGCCTTCAGTTCGGTCACGGCGTTGCCGTCCAGGTACAAAGCCAGCACTTTGGCGTTGGCCGTCAGGTCTTCGTAGCCCACAAAGTCGTTACCGTCGCCGGTGTACTCCAGCGCTTTGTCCATCTTGAACTTGCCCGCCGCGCGGGCTTGGGCTTTTTGCTTTTCCATGGCAGCGGCAAAACCGGCCTCGTCCACAGACAAGCCACGTTCGCGGCACACGTCGGCCGAGAGGTCGAGCGGGAAGCCGTAGGTGTCGTGCAGCTTGAAGGCGACTTCACCGGGCAGAACTTTCACACCACCGTCAAGGGCCGCGTCCAGGATTTGCATGCCGCTTTGCAGCGTCTCAAAGAAGCGCTCTTCTTCCACGCGCAACACGTCGGCAATGCGATCGGCCTGATCGGCCATATTGGGGTAAGCCGCGCCCATGAGCTTGACCAGATCAGGCACCAGCTTGTGGAAGAACGGGGTCTTTTGGCCCAGCAGATAACCGTGGCGAATCGCGCGGCGGATGATGCGGCGCTGCACATAGCCTCGGCCTTCGTTGCTCGGCACCACACCGTCGCTCACCAAGAAAGAAGTGGCGCGAATGTGGTCGGCGATCACGCGCAGCGACTTGTTGTTCAGGTCGGTGCAGCCGGTTTCGCGGGCAGCGGCCTTGATCAGCGCGTCAAAAATGTCGATCTCGTAGTTGCTGTGAACGTGCTGCAAGATCGCGGCCAAGCGCTCCAGGCCCATGCCGGTGTCCACGCAGGGCGCCGGCAGCGGCGTGACGGCACCGGTCTCGTCCATGTTGAACTGCATGAACACGTTGTTCCAGATTTCGATGAAGCGGTCGCCATCTTCCTCGGGGCTGCCGGGTGGGCCACCGGGGATGTGGGCACCGTGGTCGTAGAAGATTTCCGAGCATGGACCACATGGACCGGTGTCGGCCATCATCCAGAAGTTATCGGACTTGTAGCGACCGCCCTTGTTGTCGCCAATGCGGATGATGCGGTTTTCCTGAACGATGCGCTCAGGGGTCCAGCCCGACTTGACAAAAATGTCCTGCCAAATGGCATAGGCCTCGTCGTCTTCCTGATACACCGTGGCGTACAGTTTTTCGGCAGGCAGTTTGTAGACCTCGGTCAACAGCTCCCAAGCCCATTGCAGCGATTCACGTTTGAAGTAGTCGCCAAACGACCAGTTGCCCAGCATCTCGAAGAAGGTGTGGTGGCGGGCGGTGTAGCCCACGTTTTCCAAGTCGTTGTGCTTGCCGCCCGCACGCAGGCAGGCCTGCACAGAGGCTGCGCGCACGTAGCTGCGTTTGTCCGAGCCCAAAAACACGTCCTTGAACTGGACCATGCCCGAGTTGGTGAACATCAAGGTCGGGTCGTTGCCGGGCACCAGGGGACTGGATGCAACCACGGTGTGGCCTTTGGACGCAAAAAAGTCCAGAAAGGTCTTACGGATGTCGGCAACGGAAAAAGTGGCTTGGCTCATGGTTTTGACTGCTTTCAAGTGCAACCTCAGATTATAAGTTTCGCCCCTGCCCTCAGTTGTCTGCGTGACAGCCTTTGTCCCTGTTGAGCGATATCCTCGCACCCATGGCACAATTTATTTAACAGCTTAAATAATTAACGGAGACCTCCATGGACATGAAGACCAGCCCTTTGGCCCTGCTCAATGACCCCTCTTTGCTCAAAACGGACGCCCTGATCAACGGTCAGTGGGTGTCAGGCACCCAGCGCTTTGCCGTGACCGACCCGGCCACCGGTGGGCACTTGGCCGATGTGGCCAATCTGGGGGCTGCTGAAGCCGAAGCCGCCATTGCCGCGGCCAACGCCGCCTGGCCTGCCTGGCGCGCCAAAACCGCCAAAGAGCGCAGCATCATCATGCGCAAGTGGTTTGACCTGCTTATCGCCAACACCGAAGACCTGGCCCGCTTGATGACCGCCGAAAACGGCAAGCCCATTGCCGAGTCGCGCGGCGAAGTTGCTTACGGTGCCAGCTTTGTGGAGTGGTTTGCCGAAGAAGCCAAGCGCATCAATGGCGAGACCCTGCCCCAGTTCGACAACAACCGCCGCCTGTTGGTGCTGCGCCAGGCCATTGGCGTGTGCGCGGCCATCACCCCCTGGAATTTCCCGCTGGCCATGATCACCCGCAAGGTGGCTCCGGCCTTGGCTGCGGGCTGCCCGGTGATCATCAAACCAGCCGAACAAACGCCGCTCACAGCCCTGGCTGCTGCCGAATTGGCCATTCGCGCCGGCATTCCGGCAGGCGTGCTCAACATCATCACCGCCGACGGCCCACAAAGCATCGCCATTGGCAAAGCCCTTTGCGCCAGCGACGTGGTGCGCCACATCAGCTTCACCGGCTCCACCGAAGTGGGCCGCATCCTGATGGCCCAGTCGGCCCCCACCGTGAAAAAAATGTCGCTCGAGTTGGGCGGCAACGCGCCCTTCATCGTGTTCGAAGACGCCGACATCGACAGTGCCGTGGAAGGCGCTTTTGCCAGCAAATACCGCAACGCGGGCCAGACCTGTGTGTGCTCCAACCGCATCTATGTGCAGGAATCGGTGTACGACGAGTTCGCCACCAAATTCGCGGCCAAGGTCAAAACCGCCAAGGTGGGCAATGGCTTTGAAGATGGCGTGAACCAAGGCCCGCTGATCGAACCCTCGGCGCTCGACAAGGTGGAACGCCATGTGAAAGACGCGATTGCCAAAGGCGGCCGTGTGTTGACCGGCGGCAAGCGCCTGAGCGGTCAGTTCTTTGAACCCACGGTGATCGCCGATGCCAACGCCAACATGGTCTGTGCCAAGGAAGAAACCTTTGGCCCCTTCGCACCGATCTTCAAGTTCAAGACCGAGCAGGAAGCCATAGCTGCCGCCAACAACACCGAGTTTGGCCTGGCCAGTTATTTCTACAGCCGCGACGTGGGCCGCATCTTCCGCGTGAGCGAGGCGCTCGAATACGGCATGGTCGGCATCAACGTGGGCATTTTGGCCACCGAACACGTACCCTTTGGCGGTGTCAAGCAGTCGGGCCTGGGCCGCGAAGGCTCGCACCACGGCATCGACGACTATGTGGAGATCAAGTACCTCTGCGTGGGCGACATCCTGAAATGACAAAAGCCGCCTGCTGGCGGCTTTTGACTTCGGACAAACAAGGCACCTTCGGGTGCCTTGTTCATTTCTTGGCCAGGCCCAATCGTTCGATGGTGGCCCGTTCGGCTTCAAAAGTGCGCTGACCGTAACGGGTGTACTCCTCAGTGCCCATGTAAATCACCGGCTGGAAGAAACGGTCCAGCGTCTCGAGCACCTTGGGGTCTTCCAGCGTTTTCTTGAAGGCGTCGTGCAGCACGCGCACCACGGCGGGGTCCATGCCCTTGGGGCCACCGATGCCAAAGGGCGATTCGGTGATGGTGTCCCAACCGCTTTCCTTGACGGTGGGAATGTCCGGAAAAGCCTTAGTGCGGTTTCGCCCCAGCGTGGCCAGCAGGCGCAACTTGCCCTCTTTGACCAGCGGAGCAAATTCGGTGGTCCCGCTCATCACGCGGATGTGGCCACCCAAAATGGCTTGCATCAATTCGGCCGAGCCTTTGTAGGGAATGTGGTTCAACTCAATGCCCGCTTTTTGCGAAAACTCTTCAATCGCCAGGTGGGGCGTGGTCCCGGTGCCGGTGCTGCCGTACTCGACCTTGCCAGGGTTAGCCTTGGCATAAGCCACCATTTCCTTGAGCGTTTTGAACGGCGCGTCCATGGTCGCCACCAGGCCAAAGGTGTAGCCGGTGAGGCAAGCAATGTGGGTCAGATCCTTGACCGGGTCAAAGGCCATTTTTTGCATGTGTGGCAGGCGGTAAATGCCCAGCGGCAGTTGCGTGAGCATGTAGCCATCGGGCTTGGCGTTGACCATGGCTGTGGCCCCCAGTGTGCCGCCAGCGCCCGGACGGTTGTCCACAATGACCGACACGCCCAAAGCACGCGACGCACTCTCGGCAAAAGCGCGCATGACCGCATCGCTGCTGCCACCGGGTGGCCAAGGCGCGATCAGGGTGATGGGCTTGTTGGGAAATGCGCTCTGCGCCCAAACGCTGCTGCTCATCAACGCGGGGGCTGCCATGCCCGCCAAAATGCCTGCTATGCCTTGCAGGGTTTGGCGGCGCAGGGTATCGGTTGCTTCGATCGAGGTGTTGTCAATGCTCATGATGAAGATGTTTCCGTTGCTGATAAAAATTCGAAGGTAAGCCATCGCCCTCAGCGCGTCCACCGGGTAAGCACGAGCAAGCCCCCCGAAATCGTCACCCGTGAGACTGCTTGGCCAGGCAACCCAATCCTTCGGGCAACGTACAATCCCCCTCATCGCGGGTGTCGTTCAATGGTAGGACTCTTGCTTCCCAAGCAAATAACGTGGGTTCGATTCCCATCACCCGCTCCAAAAGATCATTTCAATTGATCTCACATCACCTCAAAACCCGCATGTCGTCTGGCACTGCGGGTTTTTTATTGCCTCATCACGCCTCTCGACATACCATGACATACCAGCACTTTGTTGGTAGAAGCGTTGGTACCAGTTGGCAGCCAGCCTCTACTAACGGGCGAAATACCAACAGAAATACCAACGGGCAAGCAAATGGCACTGAACGATACATTCGTCAAGACCGTCAAACACAGCGGTAAACCTTCTGGGAATAAGCACAGCGATGGCGGCGGACTGTACTTGCATGTCACGGCATCGGGCAAATACTGGCGGATGAACTATCGGATACACGGCGACCAAAAAACGCTGGCACTGGGCGTTTACCCTGCCGTGACATTGAAGCAGGCCCGAGATGGCCGGGCACTAGCCAAATCACAGTTGGCACAGGGCACAGACCCCAGCACAGCCAAACAGGATGCAAGGAACGCTGCAAAACTGGCAGCGTCAAACACCTATGAAATCGTGGCGCGTGAGTTTCACGCCACCAAAGTTGGCGGATGGAGTGAATCACACGCAGGTAAATGGTTGCGCATGAACGAGATGTACCTCTTTCCTGATCTCGGACGCAAAGCGATTTCTGGCATCAGGGCGAAAGACGTCCTAGCTGCGCTGCGCAAGGTCGAGGCCAAAGGCATCCTGTCCACAGCACAAGACCTTCAGCAAATGGCTGGACAGGTTTTCCGCTTTGCGGTCCAGACCGGTCGGATTGAGCAAAACCCAGTGCCAGACCTCAAAGGGGCACTTAAACCCCATTTCCAAAAACACTTTGCCGCCGTAATCGAACCAGTAGCCGTTGGCGGCCTACTCCGAGCAATCGACGCCTACACTGGAAGCTTGGTTACCAAAGCCGCGCTCAAACTTTCTGCCCTGTTCTTTCAACGTCCGGGCAACATCCGAGCCATGAAGTGGGAGTGGGTTGACTTCGACAACACCATGCTCACCATTCCGGCGCAGGACATGAAGCGTACAAAGGAAGGTAAGGTCAACGGCAAACCCCACCTGATCCCGCTCGCACAACAAGCCGTTCGAATTTTGAAAGAACTGCACCCGCTAACCATGCGCAGTGACTATGTATTTCCAGGCGCACGGACCGCTAAGCGCCCCATGAGCGAAAACACAATCAATGCCGCCCTACGTCGCATGGACTTCTCGGGCGAAGAGCACGTAGGCCACGGTTTTAGGGCCATGGCCCGGACAATGATGGCTGAACAAATGAGCGGAATTGACTTTGAACTAGTAGAGGCACAGCTGGGTCACGGTAAAAGCGGGCCTCTCGGCTCCGCCTACGACCGTGCGGAATACATGGCCCAGCGGCGGGAAATGATGCAACGATGGGCTGACTACCTGGACAAACTGCGCGTAGGTGCTGATGTGATCGAATTCAAACGAGCATGAGTACCAAGTCACCCAGCCAGGGCTGAGAGTCGAAATGTGGGATACCTTCACCCACCTGCTATTGCATCAGTTGAGGGCATGATCTGAAAGAGGGGTTCAAAATGGAAAGCCTTGACTTCTGGCGACTATCCGAAGAATTGAGCGTAATACAAGCGGCGCTATTGCTGGTTGGATGCGACCCGAGTAGTGAAGATGGGTATGCAGAAAGCTGGGACATGGATAAAAGGCCGAAGGGCTATGAAGCAGCAAAAACAGCCATAACCAATGCGTTTCGACGCGGAGCGATCAAGGGGCGACTGGTCCCACATTACAGTTTCGACCCTGACTTCGATCCGCATGAAGGAGTCGAAATCGAAGATTCGATAAATCTTGCTGAGTCTCTGGTAGAGGTTGATTCTCTTCGCCAATGGCTGGTAACGAGAGGTATTCGTACAGGTTTTTTCTTTCCTGTCGCAAGCAATTCCCCTGATTACCTCGATCCGAACAATAAACGCTACGCCCCAAAACTGGCTGCAGCAATTTCAGCTTGGCAGGCAATTATTGACCCGAAAGGAAAGAGCCCAAGACAAGCGCTTGAAAAGTGGCTGCGAGAGCACGCCACAAAGTTTGCAATGACCGATGACAACGGCAACCCCGTAAATCTGGCGGTAAGGGAATGCGCAAAAGTTGCAAACTGGGAGACTGTCGGCGGCGCACCAAGGACTCCCGCTAAATCGAACCCACCTATCCCAAAGGCATAACCAACATACCCCCTAATCTGAGATTTCCTCCTCGGAAACTGAGTCATTCAACGAACTGCAGTGAGATGGGGTGGTGAGACTTTCTTGCCGAACCCACCTACTCCCTGGCCGTTTTAGTGGGTGGGTTTTCGCAACCTAACCAGCTATTCAGTCACTCTAGGAATTTCGACACTTAGGCCGTCAACTTCATAAGGCGGCTTGAAATGTCAACACACATCACATCATTTGATGCGCTACCCGATAGTGCATTTCTTCGTGAATCCCAATTGGTGCAAAGTCCGAAGCGACCAGGTGCACTGGCTCCCTTACCTTTCAGCGCACCTACTCTGTGGCGAATGGTCAAGGCGGGTACTTTTCCAAAGCCAATGAAACTTTCAGAGCGTGTTACAGCGTGGAAAGTTGGTGACGTTCGAGCTTGGCTCGCAAGGCAAGCACGGGCTTAAAGGTTCACCATGGCGATCAACACAAGCCCAAAAGAAATGCCCACCGGGGGCGGCAACCCCACGGCAGGCACGATCAACGCTTCGGATTTTCCCACGGTCAAGCGATCCGGTAAAGCCTTTGACACACTTCGGCCGGCAGTTGCAATGTATTGCCGCGCCCTGCACTGGAGTGACGCCAGCGATGGACCGGTGCGCTATTCGGCCAAACACAGGGGCCTGGTGCACTACCTGCCCACACTGCACGATGCGGCGCAGTTCCTGGTGCGTATTGGGGGGCGGCTGTGATCGTGACGACTGACTCCACCGATCAATTCCGGGGCGCGATGCTGGCCGCTGGCCTGACCCCGCCGGATGAAATCCACGACGACGGCAAACTGTACAGATTCAGCAACAGCGGCAAACCGCGTGACGAATCAGGCTGGTATGTGTTGTACGGCGATGGCATCCCTGCTGGGGCATTTGGCTGCTGGCGTGAGGGCCTGGTTCAGCAATGGTGCAGCAAGACCCCTGATAGCCTGACTCAGGCCGAACGCGAAGCCCACCGGCTCCGCGTGGCCGCTATGCGCCAGCAACGTGATGCCGACGTGGCACTGCGCCAGCAACAAGCGGCTAAGCTGGCGGCGCGACGCTGGCAGGCGGCGACGCCAACGGCCGAACACCCCTACCTGAGCGCCAAGGGCGTGCAAGCCCACGGCGTGAAGTCGGAAGGCGAGGCGCTGCTGATTCCGATGCGCGACACGGCGGGCACGCTGCACGGCCTGCAAGTGATCGACCCCGAGGGCGGCAAACGCTTTCAGCCGGGTGGGCGCGTCAAAGGCTGTTACCACGCGATGGGCAAGCCCGATGGCGTGCTGATAGTGTGCGAGGGCTACGCCACGGGCGCATCCGTCCATGAGGCCACGGGGCAAGCAGTTGCGGTGGCCTTCAACGCTGGAAATTTGAAAGAAGTGGCCGAAGCCCTGCATCAGAAACACCCGGCGCTACGCATGGTGCTGGCAGCTGATGACGATTGGCAGACCGAAGACAACCCCGGCATGACCAAGGCCACGGAAGCAGCGCGGGCTGTGGGTGGCTGGCTGGCAATACCAAGATTTCCCAAAGGGCGCAGCGACAAAGACACTGACATGAACGACCTGCACCGGCTGGCGGGGGTGGAAGCTGTGCGGGCGTGCATTGCGGCGGCCGCGCAAGTCCCCCCCGACATGGACAAGGTGCCTGACGCTGGCGCGGCATGGCCTGAACCTGCCCCCTTGCCTGATGCTCTGCCTCAGGTGGCCCCCTTCGACCCGGAACTGTTGCCCCAGGCTTTGCGCGGCTGGGTGGCTGACATTGCCCACCGGATGCAATGCCCCCCGGATTTCCCGGCGGTGGGCGCTTTGGTGGCGATATCAAGCCTGATCGGAGCGCGTGCAGTGGTAACACCCAAGGCGCGGGACGATTGGCGCGTAGTGCCGAACCTTTGGGGCTTGATTGTTGGCAGGCCTGGGGTGATGAAATCCCCGGCGCTGGGCGAGGTGCTGAAGCCCCTGCACCGACTGGAAGCGACCGAGCGCGAGACTTGGCAAGCGGCGCATGATGAATGGGAAATTGATAACAGGCTGGCCGAATTGACGGCCAAGGAAAACGAGAAACTGGCAGCAAAGAAAGCCGGGAAAGACCCAGCGGCGGCGCGGGCGCTGTTGGAGCCAGTGGGCACCCCCGCCGAACCCCAGACGCGCCGGTATGTGGTCAACGATGCCACAGTGGAAAAGCTGGGTGAAATCCTGGAGTCGAACACATGGGGCTGTCTGAGCTACCGCGATGAAATTCACGGGCTGCTGTGCAGCATGGATCGGCAGGGGCAGGAAGGTGCGCGAGCGTTTTACCTTCAATCGTATGACGGCAATCAAGGCTATACGGTGGACAGGATCATCCGTGGCACCCACTACATCCCCCGCGTGTGCCTTGCCATGCTGGGCGGCATTCAACCCGGCAAAATGCAAAGCTATGTGCGGGAGGCAGTGGCAGGCGGTGCTGGGGATGACGGACTGTTGCAACGCTTTGGACTGACTGTTTGGCCGGATATAAGCCATGAATTTCAAAGGGTGGATCAATGGCCGGACACCCCAGCAAAACAAGCCGCATGGGCCGTGTTCGAACGACTTAACCAACTGCAACCCGAGACCGACACCGCCCCCCAGGAGTGGCGATTCACCCCCGAGGCCCAAGCCCTGTATTGGGAGTGGGTCGAACCATTCGAGACCGAGATACGCGGCGACGAATTGCACCCAGCGCTGGTGTCACACCTGAGCAAGTACCGCAAACTGATACCGGCGCTGGCGCTGATCTTTGCTCTGGTGGACACCCCGGACAGCGGGGGCGTGATCCACAAGCATGAACTGATGCTTGCGATGGCATGGGGCGACTACCTGCGCACCCACGCCGAACGGATGTACGCGGCGGCGGTGATACCCGAGACCACCGGGGCACAAGCCCTGTTGAGCAAGATCAAGGCGGGCAGGCTGTGTGACGGCGACGGCGTGCTTTGGGATGTCTTCACCCCTAGGCTGGTGGCGGTAAAACATTGGGCCGGTTTGGGCACCCCGGATGCGGTACGAAAGGCGGCGGACTTGCTGGCTGATTACGGCTGGCTGATGCGTGAGGCGTTGCCCACCAGCGCAGCAGGCGGTAGACCCGGCGAGAGGTATCTGATCCACCCGATGCTGTTGAAAGGAGGCGCATGATGGGGGGGTGGCTGGCACGGTTGAAAAATGAAAAAGGCCTCAACGCCCACGCTACGAAACCTACAAAACCCCCGCAAGGGGTGGAAAAGGCCGGTTACGTAGGTTTCGTAGCGTCCTCCCCGGCGTGTTTGCACAATTTAGGGGCAGTTGATTCGGGGGCGATGAAGCACGAAGCGCCAGCGGTGAACGATGGCCACCCCCCCGACATTGCCCCAGCGACCAAGCCTGACCGCTGGTGCTGGCCGCATTCATTGGCGTGGAATTCCAAAGAGATCAACATCTTCACGGCGCGACTGGTGAGATTCACCGACAAGGGGCTTTCCCTGGCCGATGCAGAGAGCGAGGCCGACCGGCTGGTGATCCGCGACCGTGAATGCGACGACAGGCGACTTTGCCTGGAATGCACGCACCTTCAAGGCACAGATCGCTGGCGTTGTGGCAACTGGCAGGCGGCGAACGTTGCACGCCATAGATTGAGCAGTGTCCTGGTGCTTATGCTGCAGCGGTGTGGAGGCTTTATGGCCCTAGGCAATAACAGCAACCAACGTGGAATTTGCCAATTGATTTCGGAAAATCATCCTTTGCAGGGGAGGTGACGATGGGCGGTTTTGGCAGTGGTCGAAAGTCAGGAAAGCAAACCACCGGAGACATGTGGCGCTTGGATGTACGGTGCTTGGCCCGTGGTGGCTACCTGAAGCCCGGCATGGCCTTCAGGTGGCATTGGCAGAGCGACGGTGAGACAGTTGCATCCATCAATTTGACGGTGCAAGTTGGCCAAGTTTGGCTTCATTACAAACACCGCGAACGTGGCAAAGAATGGGAGGACATGTGCTACCCAGTGAGCCTCGATGTGACGAAGTGCCACATGGGTGGACAACGGGTTTGGTGGCTATGCCCTGCTCTGGGTTGTGGGCGTCGTGTAGCGCTGTTGTACGGTGGCAAGATGTATGCGTGCAGAGATTGCCATCGTCTGGCCTATCAGTGCCAACGTGAAGTTGACTACGACCGCGCCACTCGGAGGGCTGACAACATTCGAAATCGACTAGGCTGGGATTCCGGCAGCTTTAGTGGCGCTGGAATCAAACCCAAAGGCATGCACTTTCGCACGTTTGAAAGTCTGCGAGATGCGCTTGATGCATTTAGTAATCGAGCACTTGAAAGCTTATTGAGACATTTAAAATAAAATGAATCCGATCATAGAAATTCAACGCAGATTTTATTGATTAACACTTATCGGGCAGATATCAGTACTACTCATGGTTCGATAAACTGTTCCTGAAGCACAGTTATAGGCACAATTTTTATATAGCCCCGATCTTGACTGTCCTGCAAGATGACAGAAACTCCCAATCCCAGGGGTGGCAGGTTGATTGTACGTCGGTGAACTTATTTGCGCAGCCGAATTAAGAAGTTGGATTGCTTCATTTATTCGCTTCTCTCTTTGCTCGGGCGTCTCCTCGATCTTCTTGGTCGCTTCAATTACGCTGCAATCTATACGCCTGGTTGATTTCTGTATTTTTAGTGCTGCCATGGTTTTATGACCATAATTTTGTTTTAATCCCCAGCAAATATCCTTGTCTTGCCATCCATCTATTTTCGATGCAAGATAATTGTCTGAGCCCTCTTTGGCTGAATTAATAATCTGGCACCCGCCAAGCATTAACAATGCCGTTGTCACATAAATAAGTTTTGTATTTTTCATTTTTTCTCCCCATTGGAAATCCATTGAAAAATATTTTTTGAAATTTTCAGAATGACAATAAAAAGGAATGCAATTGTCAAAAATTCCAATCCCGTTCGCGCATTATTTTTCATGATGAATAGTTGATATTTATTCTGGAATTCCTTCTCTATCGAATATTCTGTTGCAGGTATTGACCCAATTTCATTGGAGGAAATTAAATCTACTAGGTTTTTACATTCAGGTCTTTTTTGGATTAATTGGTAATAATTCTCGAGATCTATGTTTATTAACGCTTGCGATAAAATTATTTCATTTAAATCGATGCATTTGTTTGAGTTTATTTCCTTGATTGCCGCATCTTTTACCACAAGTTGCTTATAGTAAATATCCTCATAAGTTCCACTTTTGAAAAAAAATCCAAAAATAAAAGACAGCGCCATCACTGAAAAATATATTCTGCTTATTCTTGTTCTTAGTAAATTCCGCATAAACTTTCCCACATATTTTGATGTTGGTAACCAGGCATAAACATTTGGGTATCTTATCCCGTGGTATCAGAGGCGTCAACGTCAGACCATCAGGGTCATGGCCAAGCCTTCACCGAAATTTGCAGGAAACAGGGAACTCGCATCCCTGGGGGGCGCCATTCGCAGTGCCAGAAAAGAAGCAGGCCTGTCGCAAGAGGCTCTTGCTGCCGATGCCGAGCTAGACCGCAGCTACATGGGCGGAGTTGAGCGTGGCGAGCACAACCTGACGCTAATGAACCTCTGCCGGATATCTGAGGCTCTACGGGTCAAGCCATCAACCCTATTGATGGAGGCTGGGCTTTAGCCGAGCTATTTATCTTGGACGATCCAGCGGTTCACTTCATTCGCCATTGCCGCATCAAGCACTGCGAACGCTTCTAGTGCTGATTCCATATCATCGGCAAAGAATTGGTCCGCCTCAACGACATCCACCTTTGCGCCAGCAGCCCTAAGGCCTTCGGTCAAAGCGCATTGCACGGCCTTCCTTCTAGGGCCCTCCCAGCTAAACGGAGCGCTCATAAGTACATCGACCGAGATTTTCTTGAGTGTCGCGTATTCGGCAGAAAACAACGTCATGGCGCTTCCTGCTTTCCCTCCTGCGCAAACCACTAAAAGTACTTTTTCAACTGTATCCAATAGTGCCTTCAACGTTTCACGATCAAAGTCCCAACCGTCAAGCCCTGTCGTATAGGTGTCCAGTGTTTCAACTAGGAAACCGGGTTGCTCGAAGCACTCCGGAGGAACTGGATTTAACCCTTGAATTAGCCGTGCCGCCCCGGAACCGAGTCCAAGAACCAGTCTGGAACAGAGAACTGATTGGGTCATTCGTTTTTACCGCTTATTGCGACTTTGCGATATGACCAATCCCCCAGCAACCATAGGCCGCGCAACGCATACACGGCAGCCACAGCGATGCCAGTTATGAATAAAGAAATCACGGGCCAGAATGTTTTGGCTGACCCATGTGAGGCTAGATCTGGATCCCTCATTCCAGAGGTATCGGCCCAATACAGCTGGAAATACCCGAAAACTGTTAGCACCAGATTAGTCAGGATGTAGCCTAGAAGGACCTTTTTGTGAAAGCTCATTGGGTTGACCGAATAGGGCAATTTTCTCAAGTGCGGCGGCAAGGTGCCCGAAGTGGTTCGACGTAATGTCTTATTTGGTCGGGTATCCTATACCGTGAATTATGAACGTCAACACCCCCTTCATCCACTACTAAGCGTCATGTCCACCCGTTCATGGACCATCGGGGCACTTGTGGTGTTGACCCTGCTGGGCATCGCAGTGTTTGTTGAAACTGAACGGCTGGAGGTGCATCGACACGATCTGCGGGCTGATTTAACGCGCCCAAGCCTACGGGTGGTTCAACTGTCGGACCTGCACCTGCATGCCATGGGTGCTCATGAACAGGCAGTTGTTCAGCAAGTGAAAGCATTGCAGCCCGACCTATTGGTGCTATCGGGCGACATGGTGGATAAGGCAGACACATTGCCAGTGCTGGCGGCATTTTTGGCAGCGGTCGGATCAGTGCGTACGGTAGCCGTACCAGGCAATTGGGAACATTGGAGCGACGCTGATTTTGACGGCTTGCGTAATATTTTTGAATCGCGTCCGGACGGGCGGTTTTTGCTCAACGAGCGCTGGACTTTCAGGCATGGTGGCCGTACCGTAGAAATAGTCGGGCTAGATGACTTCACTGCTGGTCACCCTGATCTGCAACTGCTTTCGCCAGACACGAATGCAAATGTGTCCCTTCTGGTTCAACATTCACCAGGATTTTTCGACATTGCCGAAGTGGGCCAGCGTATGCGCAATGGTCGGTTTGAACTATGCCTATCTGGGCACACTCATGGTGGACAGATTGCCTTTTGGGGTTTGGCACCTTTCAGGCCCGTGGGCAGTGGCCGCTTCGTTGCTGGCTTCTACGATGTGCCGGGTTGTCGATTATTTGTATCCAAGGGCGTGGGAACATCAGTTCTTCCAATTCGTTGGGGTGCTGCGCCTGAGGTGGTTGTTTTTGATCTTTAACCCTTCGAACTCCTCAACCATCGTGTCAGATCATTGCACAGTGTCTCGACAGCGCAACAGAGATGATGGATTGTGTTTTGTTGGTATTTTTGTTGGCACAGTTCAGAGAACCCATCAAGTTTTTCTTTGTATTTCAAAGACTTATAAACATTTTTCGATTCCCATCACCCGCTCCAGCACAAACAGAAGGCCCCGCAAGGGGCCTTCAGCATTTCCGCAGCCCCATGAACATCACCGTCCTCGAAGAACTCAAGGCCTACATCGATCCGTTGACACCCGATGAACACAGGGCTCTGGAGCGCAGCATCCTGGCCGAGGGCTGCCGCGATGCGCTGGTTCTGTGGGGCGATGTGTTGGTGGACGGGCATAACCGTTATGGCATTTGCCAAAAACACGGTCTGCCCTTCCAGACGGTGCAGAACACACGCTTTCAGTCGATGGACGATGTGCACCTGTGGATGATCGACCAGCACCTGGGCCGGCGCAGCGTGTCCGACTTTCAGCGTGGTGTGCTGGCCTTGCGCAAGCGCGAAATTCTGGCTGAGCGCAAAGCCATCGCCGCTGCAGCGGCAGACAACCCTGCCAATTCATCGGGCCAGCCGACAGAGGCGATGCACGGTGAAGAGCCAACGCAAGCACTCAAAAGCCGCGCCGACATTGCCAAAGCTGCACGCCTGAGCAGCAGTCAGGTCATGCAGATCGAAAGAATTCAAAAGCAAGCGGCCCCGGAGTTGGTCGCAGCAGTCAAGGCGGGGGCCATTTCACTCAACGCAGCGGCAGCGGTGGCCACATTGCCCGTCGAAGAACAAAAAACTGCAGCCCTGGGCGGCAAAGATGAACTCAAACAGGCCGCCAAGCGTGTGCGGGACACCCAACGTGCATCAACGCCTGCGGCCAATCAAGGCCCCGAGCCTGCCATCGATGGCAGCGATGAGGCCACCTCCGTTCTGCGTCTGCAGCAACAAGTGGCCACCTTGACCGCAGAAAACGAACAACTGCGCCAGCAAGTGGCGCAATTGCAGGCGCAGCTGAACGCTTGATGTTCATCCACCAAGACAAAGGCCCCACATCAGGGGCCTTTGTCTTGGGAGAACGCCAAGGGCTGCTCGAGCCCGGTTCAATAGTCGCCCGCGACTTCCTTGAGGATCACTCCGCTGACATCGCCTTCAGGCCAATAGATTTTCTGGCCCTGAAAGAACATGTGCATGGGCACAGGCTTTTCGATGCGCACGCTCCACGGCGCTTTGCCCAAAAATGTGCGCGATTCTTGCGCCTTGAGGCTCACAGGCGTGGATTTGCCGTTGCCATCGCGCACACACATGACCAAGTCCGCCAGAGCCACCACATGCACGCTGCCCCCTGACTTGGACGGCTGACTCACGGACAAGGTCGTTGCTTGAGGAGCTTGGTTGTCGCACAAGGCTTCCGCTGCAATCAATGATGGATCCGGCACGGCCGGGGTGCTTTCAGAAGCAGCGACTGGGGCAGCCACAGGCAAAGACGCCTCTGCCAAAGCGGGCTGCGGCAAAGGTTCAGATGCAGCCGCTTCAGGTGCCGCCACCGGCTTGTGAACGTCCACCCAGCTCGATACGGACGGCCCGTAATAACCTACAGCGCCGACCAACCACAAGACAAGGAAAGCACCCCATACCCATTTCCAAGAGAAACGCCGTTCACCTGCTCCCATTTTCCGAGTTTGGGCCTGTTTCTTATATAGATCAGCCAAATCATCCAATATTTTCGCATTCGGAAGACCCGCCACATCAGGGCCAGATGGGGAAACAGGGGCGCCCAATAGTGTTTGAGGATCAGCACCAAGAGCCTTCGCCACCTTCATGGCGGCCTTGTCCTGGATGGCGGCCGTGTAAAACAAGGACCGTTCACCAGGCGGTAAATCACCGGATTCCAATTGCAGCAACTGACCTACCGACAAATTCACATGGCGAGCCAAGTCCGAAATGTCCATGCCTTGCACCTGCCGCAAGTGACGCAGCCGCGCTCCCCGAATGGAATCGAAAGATGGTGGATTCATATCCTAAAAATATCAACCAAATGGATGCAAGAGATTTTTTGAATATAAACGATATAAAAATATATTTCAACATCATATTTATTAATCAATATATATGTTTAATACACAAAAAAAGCCGCGATATACGCGGCTTTTGGCAAATCAATGTGAATTTACAGATTAGAAAATCAATTTCACACCCGTTTTGGCTTGAATGGCCTCAGGCGTGACGCCCGGTGCCAATTCCACCACCTTCAGGCCCGCGTCGGTCACGTCCATCACGGCCAGGTCAGTGATGATGCGGTCCACCACGCCCTTGCCCGTCAAAGGCAAGGTGCATTCGGGCAGGATCTTGAGGTCTTCGGTGCCGTCTTTCTTCTTGGCCACGTGTTCCATCAGCACGATCACGCGCTTGACGCCTGCGACCAGGTCCATCGCGCCGCCCATGCCCTTGACCATCTTGCCGGGGATCATCCAGTTGGCCAGGTCACCCTTATCGGTGACCTGCATGGCACCCAGGATGGACAGGTTGATCTTGCCGCCACGGATCATGGCGAAAGACTGGTCGCTGCCAAAAATGGACGAACCCTTGATGGTGGTGACCGTCTGTTTGCCTGCGTTGATCAGGTCGGCGTCAACCTCTTCTTCGATCGGGAAAGGGCCAATGCCCAGCATGCCGTTTTCGCTTTGCAGCCAGACTTCTTTGTCGGCGGGCACATGGTTGGCCACCAGCGTGGGGATGCCGATGCCCAGGTTCACATAGAAACCGTCTTCCAGTTCGTGGGCCGCGCGGGCGGCCATTTGGTCTTGATTCCAGCTCATGTCAGACTCCCGCCTTTTCGGTGATGGTGCGCTTTTCGATGCGTTTTTCAGGGCTCTTGTTGAGCACGATGCGGTGCACGTAAATGCCGGGCAAGTGCACGCTGTCGGGATGCATCTCGCCGGTCTCGACGATCTCTTCGACCTCGACCACGCAGATCTTGCCCGCCATGGCCACGGCCGGGTTGAAGTTACGGGCGGTGTAGCGGAACTGCAGGTTGCCGGACTTGTCGGCGCGGTGGGCCTTGACCAGTGACACATCGGGCACCAGAGAACGCTCCATCACATAGGTCTCGCCGTCAAACTCGCGCAGCTCCTTACCCTCGGCCACCAGGGTGCCCACGCCGGTTTTGGTGAAGAAGGCCGGGATGCCCGCGCCGCCAGCGCGCAGCTTTTCGGCCAGTGTGCCCTGGGGCGTGAATTCCAGAGCCAGCTCGCCCGCCAGGTACTGGCGCTCAAACTCCTTGTTCTCGCCCACGTAGGACGAGATCATTTTCTTGATCTGGCGCGTCTGCAGCAGCTTGCCCAGACCGAAGTCGTCCACGCCCGCGTTGTTGGAAATCGCGGTCAGGTTCTGCACACCGCTGTCGCGCAAGGCGTCGATCAGGGCCTCGGGAATGCCGCACAGGCCAAAACCGCCCACGCCGATGAGTTGCCCGTCAGCGACGATGCCCTTCAAGGCCTCGGCTGCGGAAGGAAAAATCTTGTTCACGCCAGACTCCGGTAGAGGATGAAAACGCTACGATACTACGTATTCAGATACGTAGTTTTTCGTAATGGTGTGCCCTGATGCCCAATACCTCCACCACTGCCAACGACATCGATTACCGCCTCGCCTTTGACCTGGCCCCCATCGGCATGGTGCTCTCGCGCAACCGCACCATGGTCGACTGCAACCAGCGCGTGTGCGAGATGTTTGGTGTGGGCCGCGAACAGCTCATCGGTCAGACCTTTCAGCTGCTCTACCCCAGCGCCGACGAGTACGAGCGCACGGGCCAGCGCATCACCCCCATCTTGAATACCAAGGGCGTTTACGCCGACGACCGTGTCATGAAACGGGTGGACGGCCGCTTCAAAGGCGAAACCTTCTGGTGCCATGTGACCGGCCGCGCCCTGAACCGCGACGCCCCGCACGAAGCAGGCATCTGGACCTTTGAAGACCTGTCGGCGCGCAAACCCGTCAAGGCCGAACTCACCGCCCGCGAGCGCGAAGTCGCGGCCCACCTGATGGACGGCCTGACCAGCAAAGAGATCGGCAAGGCCTTGGGCATCAGCCACCGCACGGTGGAGATTTACCGCGTCAAGCTCATGCGCAAATACCAAGCCTCAGGGGCTGCGGATTTGATTCAGAAGCTGATGCGGGGGTGAAAGCGAAACCAGCCCCGCATGGCGCTTCAGGCCTGTGACTCCACCACTTCCGTGACGGTGCGGAACGCGTCAATCGCGGTCGGAAAGCCGCAATACACAGTGGCGTGCAGCATCACTTCGCGCAGCTCCTCGGGGGTAGCCCCGTTGTTGAGCGCGCCGCGCACATGGCCCTTGAGTTCATGTTGTTTGCCCAGGGCCGTGAGCATGGCCACAGTGATGAGGCTGCGGGTTTTCAAGTCCAGCCCCGGGCGCTGCCAGACATTGCCCCAGGCGTTGCGGGTGATGAACTCCTGCATGGGCATCGTGTAGTCGGTGGCATTGCCAAATGCGCGGTCCACAAACTCGGCCCCCATGACCTGGGTGCGTGTGGCGATGCCCGCCTGAAAAGCAGCGTCGTCGGGGCGCGCCTCACGTGCTTGCTGCGAGGGGCTTGGGGATGGTGTGTTGGACATGACAGGCTCCTGAAATGTCCCTGAGCATAATCAAAAGCATCACCCACTGGAGACACCATGAGCACTCGCTACCCCGCCCCCGACATCAATGCCCTGCCCGAAGACATCAAAGCCAAAGTACTGGAGGTGCAAGAGAAAGCCGGTTTTGTGCCCAATGTGTTTCTGGCCTTTGCGCGTCGCCCGGCCGAGTGGCGTGCGTTTTTTGCCTACCACGACGCGCTGATGGTGCCCGAGTCGGTGGGGCGCGAAAGTGGCCTGACCAAGGGCGAGCGCGAGATGATCGTGACCACCACCAGCGCCGCCAACAACTGCCTGTATTGCGTGGTGGCCCACGGCGCGATTTTGCGCATCTACGAGAAAAAACCTTTGGTGGCCGATCAGGTGGCCATCAATTACCGCAAGGCCGACATCAGCCCACGCCAGCGCGCCATGCTGGATTTTGCGATGAAGGTTTGCCAGCAATCTGACGAAGTGGAAGATGCTGACTTCGCCGCCCTGCACGCGCACGGTTTCAACGACGAGGACATCTGGGACATCGCGGCCATCACCGCTTTCTTTGGCCTGTCCAACCGCATGGCGAGCTTCAGCGGCATGATGCCCAACCCCGAGTTTTATGTGATGGGCCGACTGCCCAAGGCCAAACCCGCCGCCTGAGGGGGCGAGGCCAACAAGGCCCACGCCATCTGCACCAAGGCATCCTCCAGCGCAGTGCTGCCCAGCAGGGGCGACTTTTCTAGGCTGGCACTTCGCAGGGTGCCAATCACTGAGCGCGTCAACACAAACAAAAGCGCGGCCGATGGGGCGCGCAACTGAGGGTGTTCGATGCGCTCCAAAAAGATGGCCAGCCGGTCAGAGACTTGCCGCACCGCGCTGGCGGTTTCTTGCGGCTGCTCCATCGTCCAGCCCAGGCGGATCAGGCTTTGCGTGAAGCCTTTGCCGCCCGCAAAGCCCTTGAGCAAGATTCGGATCGCTTGCCGCAGCAGGTCCCGTGCGTCCATTTGCGCCACATAGGGCCTGGATTCCAAGTCGGCCAAATACGCCTCCAGAGCTTCCAGCACCAGGCCCTGCCCTTTGACGGCCATGGCCCGCACCAGCACCTCTTTGCTGGGAAAGTATTGGTACAGGGTGCCAATCGAAAAACCTGCCGCTGCGGCGACCTTGTTGGTGGTCAAACCGGCCTCACCGTCCTTGTCCAAAATCTGAGCAGCGGCCTTGAACAAAGTCTGGATGGTTTGCTGTGAACGCGCCTGCGTGGGCTGGCGACGCCCGCCAGACGGGGCTTGGGGCGTTTTGGACGCAGGGATTTTGGTCATGAGACAGGCACTTTCAAATCTGAGCAGATCGCGAGTTGTCAGGCAGGCATTAAAACTGAACAATCCTCACATTCTGAATCATTTTCAAAACAGTCCTCATGCACACAACGCCCCACCTGCCCAGCCCCACCGACTTGACCGTGCGCCGCCTGTCGGTGGACCTGTCGAAGGGCTTTTCACGCCACTGGAATGGCGGTGATGCATTCATGACCGCTTATGCCAATGCCTTGTCGATGAGCTTTCCTGTGGGCGAGCAATCTTTCATTGACGCGGTGAAAAACGGTGCCAAGGCCTTGCCCGACACCCCCGAAAACGCCGACCTCAAAAGCGTGGCCAAAGGTTTCATTGGCCAGGAAGCCACACACCGCCACCTGCACGGTCTGTACAACGCCCACTTGGAAAAACAAGGTCTGGTCAACCACTGGGGGCCACGCGCCGAGTGCCGCCTTAAAAAAGGTCGCGAAGAGTTCTTCAGCAAAAGCGCAAAAGGCCACCTGCATGAATTGGCCATCACCGCCGCCTTCGAGCACTACACCTCGATTTTTGGCGACTTGACCCTGGAAAGCGTGGACCAGCCCGGTGACTGGTTTGCAGGTGCCGAAGAACCGCTCAAAACCCTGTGGCGCTGGCACGCGGCCGAAGAGTCAGAGCACAAATGCGTGGCATTCGACCTTTACCAACACTTGGGCGGCAACCATGCTTGGCGCATGCGTTGGTTCTGGTACGTGACGATCCAGTTCAGCACCGATGTGATGCGGCAAACGGTCAACAACCTCTGGCACGACAAAACCCTGTTCAAGCCCTCCACCTGGTGGTCGGCTGGCAAGTTCTTGTTCGGTCGTCACGGCATGGTCTGGCGCGTGGCCAAACCCGTTTGGGCATACACCCGCAAAGACTTTCACCCCATGCAATTGGGCCATCCCACCCAAGCGGCGGACTGGCTGGACAGCCATGCCGACCAATGGACCGCCGTGGGTGCCAAGGCCTGAGGCGCTGCACCTGAGCCGTCGGCTCAGGGCGTGACCAAGGCCTTGACCCAGTCGGGCAAGCTCACCGCTTTTTGCTGCGGAAAATCCACCCAGATGGTGGTCGCCCCGCCCGCAGCGAAGATCACCCCGGGCTGATCGCTGCGCTCCAGCGTGCACCAGCTCTCAAACGTGGTGCGCCCCGGATCGCTCACATACATCTTGGCCAGGATGTCGCCGGGGTACTCGAACTGTTTGTAGAAATTGCAAAACGCGTTCACGATCACCGGCCCCTGCCCTTGCGGGTTGACCTGGCAGCCGATGGTTTCAAACCAATCAATGCGGATGGTTTCCAGATAGCGGAAATACACCGTGTTGTTGACATGGCCCATCGCGTCCATGTCACCCCAGCGGATGGGGATCACCATCTGGTGCACGAATTTTTTGTGGTCCGGTAATTCAAATTTCATCAAGCCACCTCACACCGCAAAGCCGTCGTCCGCCGAAATCACCGCACCATTGATGAAATGGCTCTGATCACTGGCCAGCATGACCAGCAAGGCATCCAAATCTTGCGGCTGGCCCACGCGCTTGCGCGGCAGCATGCTGATCAGCTTTTGGCCCTGTTCGGTCTGCCAATGGTGGTGGTTGATTTCGGTGTCGATGTAGCCGGGGCAAATGGCGTTGACGTTGATGCCAAAACGGCCCCACTCCACCGCAAACGCTTTGGTCATCTGGATGACGGCGGCCTTGCTCATGCAGTACACGCCAATTTGCGGCAAGACCTTCAGGCCCGCCATGGAGGCGATGTTGATGATGCGGCCCCCTGTGAAGCTGCCTGGCGCTGCGCCTTTGGCACGAGCCAGCATGCGTTTGCCGACTTCCTGCGCCACGAAGAAAGCACCGCGCACATTGGTGTCCATGATGAAGTCGTAGTCTTCCTCGCTCACGTCCTGGATGCGCTGGGTCGTGCTCACGCCCGAGTTATTGACCAAAATATCGATGCTGCCCATCTCGGTTTCGGCATGCGCCACAGCGGCGGCGATGCTGTGTTTGTCGGTCACGTCCATGGCCACCACATGGGCGTTGCCGCCAGCGGCCTCGATCTCGGCACGCAAGTCCTTGAGCTTGTCCACCCTTCGGCTGGCCAGTACCACGCCTGCACCGGCAGCAGCCAGTGTTTTGGCAAATTGCGCGCCCAGGCCGCTGGAGGCACCAGTGACCAGGGCCACGCGGCCCGACAAATCGATTTCATACGCCATGACAACTCCTTGATCGGCAGAACTCAGTGGAAACCCACGGTTGACACCATTGTGCGGGGGAAAGGTTTGCGGGCCGCATAAAATGAGTCACACGCCCGACAGACGGTCGGACAACTGCTTTCAACACTTCATCAAGAGACGTTCATGAGCCCCGAAGAAATCCTGAGCACTTATGGCCCCCGCGAATCCATGGAATACGACGTGGTCGTGGTCGGCGGCGGCCCTGGCGGCCTGTCCACTGCGATTCGCCTCAAGCAATTGGCCGCCGAAAAAGGCCAGGACGTGTCGGTCGTGGTGCTCGAAAAAGGCGGTGAACCCGGCGCACACATCCTGTCCGGGGCCATCATGGACCCCAAGGCCCTGAGCGAACTCTTCCCCAACTGGAAAGAACTGGGCGCGCCACTGAACCAGCCCGTGACCGATGACGCCTGGAGCTTTTTGTCTGAGACCGGTGCCACCCGCACCCCTGGCATCTTCTTGCCCGAGTGCGCCCAAAACCACGGCAACTACATCATCAGCCTCTCCAACTTCACCCGCTGGCTGGCCCAGCAGGCTGAGAACCTCGGCGTGGAAATCTTCCCGGGCTTTACCGCCGCCGAAGTGCTCTACAACGAAGACAGCTCGGTCAAAGGTGTGGCCACCGGCAATATGGGCGTCGGCAAAGACGGCGAGCCCACCGAGAACTTCCAGCTGGGCATGGAACTGCACGCCAAGTACACCGTGTTCGCTGAAGGCGCGCGCGGCCACCTGGGCAAGCAGCTGATCGCCAAGTACAAGCTCGACGAAGGCCGCGACCCACAAACCTACGGCATCGGCATCAAGGAAGTCTGGGAAATCGATCCCTCACGCCACACCCCCGGCTTTGTCATGCACACCGCTGGCTGGCCCATGAACAACGACACCTACGGCGGCGCGTTCATGTACCACATGGAAAACAACAAGATCGCCATCGGCTATGTGGTCGGTCTGGACTACGCCAACCCCTGGCTCAGCCCGTTTGAAGAGTTCCAGCGCTGGAAAACCCACAACAACATCAAGTGGTACTTCACCAACGACCAAGGCGAAGTCAACGCCAAACGCATCGGCTACGGTGCACGCGCCATCACCGCAGGCGGTCTGATGAGCTTGCCCAAGACCGTGTTCCCGGGCGGTGCGCTGGTCGGCTGTGACGCCGGTTACCTGAACGTCAGCCGCATCAAGGGCAGCCACGCCGCCATCAAGACCGGCATGCTGGCCGCTGAAGCGGCCTACGACGCCATCGTGGCAGGGCGTCAGCACGACGAGCTGAGCGCCTACCCCGAGGCCTTTGAAGCCAGCTGGCTCTACACCGAACTGAACAAGTCGCGCAACTTCAAGAGCTGGTTCAAGAAAGGCCTGACCGTCGCCACACTGATGAACGGTTTTGAGCAGTTCGTGCTGCGCGGCCACATTCCGTGGACACTTCGCCGCGACAAGGCCGACCACACCTACCTCAAGCCTGCGGCCGATTGCCCCAAGATCGACTACCCCAAGCCGGACGGCAAGCTGACTTTTGATCGCCTGTC
>JBEEJQ010000020.1:0-24955 GCA_041169105.1 Pseudomonadota bacterium
ATCAGGGGCACACCGCCCCTGAGCTGTCGTTCCTGTGCCGACCAAGGGCGATAATGCCGGCCATGCACATCCGCTTTACCAAGATGCAAGGAGCCGGCAACGATTTTGTCGTGCTCGACGAAACCCGTGGCCGCCTGGGCCTGAGCGCGGCCCAGTACCGCTTTTTGGCCGATCGCCACTTTGGCGTAGGTGCCGACCAGATCCTCACCGTGCGGCCTTCGCCGGCACCGGGGCTGGATTTTGAATATGTGATCCACAACGCCGACGGCGGCGAGGTGGGCAACTGCGGCAACGGGGCCCGCTGCTTTGTGCGTTATGTGCGCGACAAAGGGCTGACCGACAAAACCACGGTGCGCGTGAAGGTGCAGCAAGGCGAGATCGAACTGTCCATGAATCCTGATGGCCGCGTGACGGTGAACATGGGGGCGCCTGTGTTCGACTGGGCGCTTGTGCCGTTCAATCCGATTGGCCTCATCAGCGATCAGGTCAACGGCTGGCCGGTGTTTGACCTGGCGCTGGGCGAGCAGGGCATCGCCCGGGTAGGGGTCGTTTCCATGGGCAACCCGCATGCGGTGCAGCGTGTGGACGATGTCGACGCCTTCCCGGTGCTGGCCCAGGGCCCGCTGATTGAAAACCACCCGGCCTTCCCTGAGCGGGTGAACGCTGGTTTCATGCAGATCGTTTCGCGCAGCCAGATCAAACTGCGCGTGTTTGAACGCGGCTCGGGCGAGACCTTGGCTTGCGGCACTGGCGCGTGTGCGGCTGTGGTGGCAGGTGTTCGCCAGGGCTGGCTGGACAGCCGTGTTGATGTGCAGGCCCGTGGCGGTGTGCTGACCATCGAATGGGCCGGACAGGCCGACAGCCCGGTCATGATGACCGGCCCCGCGACTTCGGTGTTCGATGGCGACATCGACTTGCCCGACACCCTTTGAATTTCTGGAGACAAGACCATGACCTCGCCTGACCCCATGAACCCGATCACCGAAGACGACATTGCCGACTATCTGGTGAACACGCCGGATTTTTTTGAGCGCCATGCTTCGCTTCTGGCCACTGTGCAGTTGACGCACCCCCAAAGCCACCGTGCGGTGGGCCTCCAAGAGCGTCAAGCCCAGATGCTGCGCGACAAGATCAAGGGTTTGGAGCACCGCATCATGGACATGATCCGGCACGGTAACGAAAACATGATCCTGACCGACAAGCTGCACCGCTGGTCCTGCGACTTGCTGGTGGCGCCGCCCGAGCATCTGGTGGATTCGGCGGTGGACAACATCCGTGATCTGTTCCAGGTGCCGCAAGTCACTTTGCGTTTGTGGGGGGTGGGCGAGGCGCACAGCCAAGCCGCTTACGCGCAAGGCGTGACCGAGGCTGTGCAAGAGCTGGCCGCGTCGCTGGACACGCCTTATGTGGGCCCCAACACGGGCTACGAAGCCGTGCAGTGGCTGGCTGAGCCTGCGCAGGCGGCCTCGCTGGCGCTGTTGGCTTTGCGCGCCGCCCCCGGCCAGACGCCCTTTGGTTTGCTGGTCTTGGCATCGCCCGATGCGCAGCGTTTCAACAGCCAGATGGGCACCGATTTGCTGGAGCGCCTGGCCGAGTTGGCTGGCGCTGCGCTGTCGGTCTTGCGCGCTCCTCAGGCCTGAATCCATGCCTGAACCAGGCGAACCCAACCTAGCGCAGGTGGCGGACCTCGATCCGCTGATGGTTCGCTACCTCGACCACGTTCGCTTTGAAAAGCGCCTGGCCGAGCGCACCTGCACCCTGTACCGACTGGACCTGATCCGGCTGACCGAGTTGGCTCGCGCATCGGATGTGCCCTTGCTGCAGGTGCAGACCGGGCACATCCGCCGTTGGGTGGCTCAGATGCACAGCGCGGGCCGCACGGGGCGTGGCATTGCGCTCATCCTCTCGGGTTGGCGCGGCTTCTACACCTGGCTGGGGCGCGAGGCGCTGGTGAGCCACAACCCGGTGGTGGATGTGCGGGCACCCCGTGTGGCCAAGCCATTGCCCAAGGCGCTGGGCGTGGACGAGGCGGTGCAGTTGGCCGATCACGAAGAAAGTGGGGACGATCCCTGGCTGGAAGCGCGAGACGCTGCCATGGTGGAGTTGCTGTACGGCTGTGGCCTGCGCGTGGCCGAGCTCACGGGGCTGGATGTGGTGGCCAGCGCCGAGGCCTCGCGGGCTGGGCGCGGTTGGATTGATGTGCAAAACACCGAGGTGCAGGTGCAAGGCAAAGGCAGCAAGCGCCGCAGCGTGCCTTTGGGCAGTGCGGCCATCGCAGCACTTGAGCATTGGCTGGCGCTGCGCCCTCAGGTGCCGGGCATGCTGACCCAAGCGGTGCCGGGTGCGTCGAGTGCGGCGCTGGCGCTGTTTCCGGGGCAGCGTGGCACGCGCTTGAGCGCACGCGGCGTCGAGCAGCGCCTCAAGCGCCGCAGCCAACTGGCGGGCCTGGCCACGCCGGTGCACCCGCACATGCTGCGCCACTCCTTTGCCAGCCATGTGCTGCAGTCCAGCGGTGATTTGCGAGCGGTGCAAGAGTTGTTGGGCCACGCCAACATCACCACCACACAGGTCTATACGCGGCTGGATTTCCAGCACCTGGCCAAAGCCTACGACGCTGCGCATCCCCGGGCCAAGCGCAAGGGCTGAAGGCGTGTGCGTGTGCCCGACAATAGGGGCCATGAAAACGATTCGACTCAAAGACGGCAAAGAACGCTCCTTGCTGCGCCGCCACCCCTGGGTGTTTGACTCTGCCATTGCCAAAGGCGGTGGCGACCCGGGCGAGACAGTGCGCGTCGAGTCGCACGCCGGGCAGTTTTTGGGCTGGGCATCTTTCAGCCCCAGCTCGCGCATCAAGGCCCGCATCTGGAGTTTTGACGAAGGCCAGCGCATTGACGCGGCCTTCATCGAGGCACGCATCGCCCAGGCCGTGGCCGCGCGTCAGTGGTTTGACATCCAGAGCGACGGGGTGCGCCTGGTGCATGGCGAGTCCGATGGCTTGCCGGGCCTGATCGTGGACCGCTATGCCGACACGCTGGTGGCGCAATTCACCAGCTGTGGCACCGAGCGTTTCAAGCAGGCGATTGCCGATGCGCTGCTCAAGATCACGGGTCTCACGCGCTTGTACGAACGGTCCGATGCCAACGTGCGCAGCCTGGAAGGCTTGCCCGAAGTCACCGGCTGGCTGCGCGGTGAAGGCCCCACCGAGATCACCATCCGCGAACACGACTGGCTGCTGACGCTGGACGTGGCCACCGGGCACAAGACGGGCTTTTATTTGGACCAGCGCGACAGCCGCCACCGCTTTGCGCAGCACACGCGCCACCGCCAGTTTGGCAAGGTCCTCAACTGCTATTGCTACACCGGCGGGTTCACTGTGGCGGCGCTGGCCGGCGGGGCAGGGCATGTGACCTCGATTGATTCTTCTGGCCCGGCACTCGAGCGTGCCCGCGCCCATGTGCAGCTGAACGGCTTTGACGAATCCCGCGCGACTTTCATGGACGCCGATGTGAATGCCAGCCTGCGTGCATTCATCGAAGCGGGCGAAACCTTTGACGCCATCGTGCTCGATCCCCCGAAGTTCGCGCCCACCGCTGCCCACGCCGAGCGTGCGGCCCGCGCCTACAAGGATATCAACCGCCTGGCCTTCAAGCTGCTGGCGCCGGGCGGCGAGTTGTTCACCTATTCCTGCTCGGGCGGCATCAGCGCCGACCTCTTCCACAAGATCGTGGCCTCGGCCGGCACCGACGCGGGGGTGGACGGCTTCATCAGCGAACGCCTGCAAGGCGCTCCCGACCACCCGATGACCATCAACTTCCCGGAAGGGGAGTACCTCAAGGGCTTGGTGGTGGTGCGCAAATAAGGCTTTGCATTCATCGCTACACTCCCCACCTTTTGTCTTTGACCTACCCCTGGAGCATCCATGGCCCTCATTCCTGCAACCATCCTGACCGGCTTTTTGGGCTCGGGCAAAACCACCTTGCTCAAGCGCGTGCTGACCGAGGCCCATGGCCAAAAGATCGCCGTGATCGAGAACGAGTTCGGTGAGGAAAACATCGACAACGACATCCTGGTGTCGGACACCGAAGAGCAGATCATCCAGATGAGCAATGGTTGCATCTGCTGCACCATCCGCGAAGACCTGCGGGCCACGCTGCAGCTGCTGGCGGCCAAGCGCCGCAAGGGCTTGCTCAGCTTTGAGCGCATCGTGATCGAGACCACAGGTCTGGCCGACCCTGGCCCGGTGGCGCAGACCTTTTTCATGGACGATGAGATCGCCGAGACCTTCTTGCTGGACTCGATCTTGACGCTGGTGGACGCCAAGCACGCGGCCCAGCAACTGAACGACCGCCAGGAAGCGCGTCGCCAGGTGGGTTTTGCCGATCAGATTTTCATCAGCAAGGCCGATCTGGTGTCGACCCAAGAATTGGACGCTTTGCAGCACCGCTTGAAGCACATGAACCCCCGTGCGCCGCAAAAGGTGGTGCATTTTGGTGAGGTGGCTTTGAGCGAAGTCTTTGATCTCAAAGGCTTCAACTTGAATGCCAAGCTGGACATCGATCCGGACTTTTTGAGCGAAGGGCATGACCATGCCCACGGTGAACATTGCGACCACCCTTCGCACCAGCATGACCACGACCACGACCACGAACATTGCACCGACCCTTCGCATGACCATGGGCACGGACACCACCATCACCACGACGATGATGTGAAGAGCTTTGTGTTCCGCTCTGAGCGGGCTTTTGACCCGGCCAAGCTGGAAGACTTTTTGGGCGCCATCGTCAACATCTACGGCCCCCGCATGCTGCGTTACAAAGGGGTGCTCAACATGCGCGGCACCGAGCGCAAGGTGATCTTTCAGGGCGTGCACCAGCTCATGGGCAGCGACTTGGGTCCCATGTGGGCAGAGGGTGAAAATAAAATGAGCAAAATGGTATTCATTGGCATCGATTTGCCCAAGGATATTTTGTTGCAGGGCCTCGAGCAGTGCCTGATTTGACGCGAAGCTGTCTTTAATCCACCACCGCGCGTTTTTTGAACGTTCTTGTCGCTACAATCGCCCGCCTGACGGCACCCTCTTTGGAGGGGCGTGCGAACCCCAGAAGGTCTATAACAAGGGTTTGAAATGAATACAACGGGTCAGGGGATGGATGGTTGCCTTGTGGTGCCATGGCCTGACTTGCCCTTCAAACACGGCTAGGAGACAAGACGTGAAGACCTCGAAGAAACCAGCAGCCAAAGTGGCTAAAACACAGACGCCGGCCAAGGCCCAAAAAACCGCCGTGCCGGCTAAAAAAGCGGCATCGGCCAAAGTGCCCGTGAAAGCCAAAACCCCTGTCAAAAAAGCAGCCCAGCCTGTGGCAAAGCCCAAAGCCAAAGTGGTGGCCAAGCCCGCAGTGAAGTCCAAAGCACCGGTGAAGGCGCCTGCCAAGGCCAAGGTTGCAGCACCCGCAAAAGCGGCCAAAGCCGCCGTGAAGACTGCACCCAAAGCTGCACCCAAGTCGGCTGCCAAGACCGCTTCCAAGGTCGCGCCCAAGAAAACACCCGTCAAGCCAGCAGTCAAGGCTGTGCCTGCGAAAAAAGCGGCTGCTGCCCCTCAAGTGGCACCAGTCAAAACAAAACCGGTTGCTATGCCCGCCAAAAAAACAGCGGTTGTGGCCCCCAAGCCCAGTCCCGCCGTCAAGGCGAAGACTGCCCCTGCGTCGATGCCCCAAAAGGCGGATGCAGCTTCTCAAGCGAAACCTATGCCCGTTACCAAAGCGGAGCCCGTCAAGGCTCCTGTTGTGCCAGCCCCTGTGGCCACCTCTCCTGATCAACCTGTGCGCGCGTCTCGCCCATCTGCCCGTTTGGCGCAGATCACGGTGCCGTCCTTGCCACCCGCTGTCGCCTCCACGGCTGCCAAAGCCAGTTTCTTGCCCAGCGCACCTGCGCCTGTGACCGTGTCATTCACGCCCATCAAAAAAGACGCGAAACTGGCCAACAACTGGAAGAGCAAGAAAGTTGAAAACTTGACCGATGCCGAAATCATCGCCATGCCTGATGCCGAGTACATGAATGATGTGCAGATGGCTTACTTCCGTCGCAAACTGGTCGCGCTCAAACAAGAGATCCTCAACAGTGCCGGGGAGACCACGGAGCACCTGCGTGAAGACACGGTGGTGGTGCCAGACCCCGCTGACCGTGCCACGATCGAAGAAGAGCATGCCCTGGAGTTGCGCACCCGTGACCGTGAACGCAAGCTGCTCAAGAAGATCGAGCAATCCATCCTCCGGATTGATGCCAACGATTACGGTTTCTGCGACGAGACCGGTGAGGCCATCGGTGTGGGGCGTTTGTTGGCGCGACCCACAGCGACCCTTTCGCTGGAAGCTCAACAACGTCGTGAACTCAAGCAGAAGATGTTTGGCGATTGAGTCGATCGTGTTTTTGACATCAAAAACCCCTTTCGAGGGGTTTTTTTCTGTCTGTTTAGAGTGATGCCCATTTGATTTTGGTGATTTCCCGTTTGGGGTTCGTGATTTTTACAAATTTAATTTCCTTTAGGTATCACTTTCATTGACCTTTGTAAGTGCCTAATTTTGAAAGAAATTTATCCTGTTGGCGGGTTCGATTTCTGCGCTAAGCTGTTGATTTCATTGAAAAAAATCTGACAAGACCCGTTGTGGCGCATGGATTTCCTGATACAGTGCAAAAAAGTGCAATTAAGTGGGGAAAAGTGCCCGCTCTTGCAGTTTTCAACTGGAAAAGGTCTTTCACGTGTTTCAAGGCGCTTCATCGCTGAGTCTGGATGCCAAGGGGCGGCTGTCTGTGCCGACCCGGCACCGTGACATCTTGAGCGCCATGGCCCAGGGTCAGTTGACAATCACCAAGCACCCTCATGGCTGCCTGATGGTCTTTCCCCGCAACGAGTGGGAGAAGTTCCGTGAGCGCATTGCCCAGTTGCCCATGTCGGCACAGTGGTGGAAGCGCATCTTTTTGGGCAATGCGATGGATGTCGAGATGGATGGCACCGGGCGTGTGCTGATCTCGCCCGAATTGCGCCAGGCTGCAGGCATTTCCAAGGACACCATGCTGCTGGGCATGGGCAATCACTTCGAGTTGTGGGACAAAGCCACCTACGACCAGCAAGAGGCTGAAGCCATGCAAGGCCAGATGCCTGATGTCTTCAAGGACTTTTCGTTCTGATGTCCATGACCGAATCCAGGCCTGTTCACATCACCGTGCTCCTGCAGGAGGCGGTTGACGCTTTGCTGCAGTCTGCTGCGGGTGTGGATGGCGCGTATGTGGATGCCACGTTTGGACGTGGCGGTCATTCCCGGTTGATTTTGTCTCGTCTGTCACCGCAAGGTCGCTTGCAGGCGTTTGACAAGGATCTTGAGGCCATTGCTGAGGCGGCGCGCATTGACGATGTCCGTTTCTCGATCCGGCACGAAGGCTTTTCCCATCTGGGTGACCTGCCTGGCTGCAGTGTGGATGGCGTGTTGATGGACCTGGGGGTCAGCTCCCCTCAGATCGACAGCCCCGAGAGGGGTTTTTCTTTTCGTTTTGACGGCCCCCTGGACATGCGCATGGACACCACGCGCGGCGAGAGTGTGGCCGAGTGGCTGGCAACAGCATCGGTGGATCAAATCACGGAGGTGATACGTGACTATGGCGAAGAACGGTTTGCTTTTCAGATTGCAAAGGCGCTTGTGGCTCGCCGACAAGAGCGGGGCCCAATTTCAACCACCGCCGATTTGGCCCAGCTCGTGGCTGACACGGTCAAAACCCGCGAGCCGGGCCAGAACCCTGCAACGCGGACATTTCAGGCTTTTCGGATTTTCATCAATGCCGAGCTTGAAGAGCTCGAACAAGCGTTAGAAGCCAGCTTGCGCGTGCTCAAGCCGGGTGCGCGCCTGGTGGTGATCAGCTTCCATTCGCTGGAAGACCGCATCGTCAAGCAGTTCATTGCCAAGCACTCCAAAGAGGTGGTGGACCGTCGCGTGCCCTTTGCTGCGCCGGTGCAAATGCGCTTGAATGCCTTGGGCCGTGTCAAGCCTGGTGCTGAAGAGGTGGGTGGCAATCCACGTTCGCGCAGCGCCATCATGCGCATTGCCGAGCGGACGGAGGTGTCGGCATGACGCGCTTGAACGTGCTGCTCCTGTTGGCTGTTTTGGCCAGCGCGATGGTCTTGGTGCACAACCAGTACGAATCGCGCCGCTTGTTCATGGCGCTGGAGTCGGCCCGCAAGGAGGCGCACCGTCTGGAGGTGGATCATGACCGCCTGCAAGTCGAGCGCCGTGCTCAGGCCACGCCCTTGCGTGTGGAGCAGATCGCACGTCAACAGCTGCAAATGAAAACGGCCTCGCCTGCCATCACGCAGTATGTGAGCCTGTCGGGCAAGGCGCCAGCAGCGCCTGCGCCGGTAGCTGCACCCTCCAGGGAGGCTCAGCCATGAGCAACCGCAGCGTGCAATTGAGCTCCAGCCCCTTGCTGGCCAGCAAAACGCCGGTCTGGCGCAGCAAATTCATTGTGGCGGCCATCGCTTTAGGCTTCATGGGCTTGGTGGCGCGTGCGGCTTATGTGCAAGTGATTGCCAACGATTTCTTCCTGCGTCAGGGCGAGGTTCGTTTTGCCCGCACACTGACATTGCCGGCCAACCGAGGCCGCGTGCTGGACCGCAATGGTTTGTTGTTGGCTTCCAGTGTGCCTGCGCCCAGCATTTGGGCCAACCCTGAAGACATTGAGCGCGATCCGGTCAAGTTGCGTGAGCTGGCCCGCTTGCTGCAGATGAGTCCCGCTGAGCTGGACAAAAAGCTCAAAGACGATGAAAAAACATTCGTGTGGCTGCGTCGCCAGATGGACGAGCCCATCGTCAAGGAAATTCTGGCTCTGAACATCAAGGGCGTGTACGACATCAAGGAATACAAGCGCCTTTATCCCGAAGGTGAAGCGGCAGCTCACATCGTGGGCTTTACCAATGTGGAAGACCAAGGCCAGGAAGGCGTGGAGTTGGTTTTTCAAAAGCAGCTCGCCGGCAAGCCAGGCTCTCGCCGTGTGATCAAAGACCGGTTGGGTCGTGTGGTCGAGTCGGTGGGCGAAACCATTCCGCCTGAAGATGGCATGGATCTGCAGTTGAGTGTGGACAGCAAGGTCCAGTTTTTTGCTTATCAGAAGCTGCGTGAAGCGGTGGAAGAAAACAAAGCCAAGGCAGGCAGCGTGGTGGTGTTGGATGCGCACACGGGTGAGGTACTGGCCTTGGCCAATTACCCCAGCTACGCCCCTGACAAGCGGGTGAACTTGAGTGGCGAACAGCTGCGTAACCGCGCCTTGACGGACACGTTCGAGCCGGGTTCTACGATGAAGCCTTTTGCGGTGGCGCTTGCGCTGGAAAAGGGACTGGTCAAACCGGAAACGCCGATCCAGACAGCGCCGGGCCGCATCACGATCACGGGCTCGACCATCACCGACGCGCACCCGCACGGCGTGTTGACGGTCAATGAGGTGATTCAAAAGTCCAGCAACGTGGGCACGGTGAAGATGGCGATGCAGTTGCAGCCGCGAGAGATGTGGGAAATGTTCACCCAGGTTGGCTATGGACAAAAGCCGCAGCTGCCGTTTCCCGGGGTGGTCAGCGGTCGTCTGCGTCCATACAAGACATGGCGGCCCATTGAGCAAGCCACGATGAGCTATGGCTATGGCATTTCCGCCAGCCTGTTTCAGGTGGCGCGTGCATACACCGTGTTTGCGCGTGATGGTGAAGTCGTGCCCGCCACCTTGATGAAAGCCAATGGCCAGGTGCAAGGCGCACGCGTGATCAGTGTCGACAATGCCAAGGCCATGCGCAAGATGCTGCAGATGGCCGCAAGCCCTGGTGGTACGGCGCAAAAGGCGCAGACCATTGGGTACTCTGTCGGCGGTAAAACAGGAACTGCCCACAAGCAGGAGGGCAAAGGCTACGCCGGCAAAAAGTACCGTGGATTTTTTGTCGGTATGGCGCCGATTGAAGCGCCCCGCATTGTGGTGGCGGTGATGATTGATGAACCCAGCAACGGCCGTTACTTCGGTGGCGATGTGGCAGCACCGGTGTTCAGCCAAACCGTGCAGCAAACCCTGCGCTTGATGGGGGTTCAGCCGGACATGGCCGTCAAGCCCCAGATCGTGGCCAAGTCGGTGGAGGAGTCTTTCTGATGCAGACCTTGCACACGCCTCTGGATGCTGCACGCTGGTTGCGTCAACGCGTGACGGGTGAGTTGCGCACCGACAGCCGTCTGGTTCAGCCCGGTGACGCTTTCATCGCCTGGCCAGGTGCTGCGACCGATGGGCGTTTGTATTTGAAAGATGCCTTGGCGCAAGGCGCCTGCGCCTGTGTTTTGGCGCAAGAGGGATCTGAGCCTTGGCAAGCCCTGAGTGCGCAGGATGTGGCCGAGCACCAGCTGGAGCGTCTGGCCTGCATGAGCGATCTCAAGGCGCAGACGGGGCTGGTGGCGGATGCATACTACGAACACCCCAGTGATGAGCTGAATGTGCTGGCGGTGACGGGCACCAATGGCAAGACTTCGACAGCCTGGTGGCTGGCCCAGGCCTTGTCTTCGCCCGTGCTGCGCAGTCCCTGCGGTTTGGTGGGCACTTTGGGGGTGGGTCAATTGCCCCATTTGTCGAACACTGGCATGACCACGCCAGACCCTGTCTTGTTGCAGCGACAGTTCCGCGCGTTTGCCGATGCGGGCCTGCAGCATTGCGCCATTGAAGCCTCGTCCATTGGTCTGGCTGAGCATCGTCTGGACGGGACCCGCATTCGTGTGGCGGTGTTCACCAATTTCACGCAAGACCACCTGGACTACCACGGCAGCATGGATGCCTACTGGTCGGCCAAAGAGGCCTTGTTCAATTGGTCCGGCCTGCAATCGGCCGTGATCAATGTGGACGATCCGCAGGGCGCACGTCTGGCCAAGCAGTTGCTTGCGCGCGGTTTGGATGTGTGGCCCTGCTCACGCCGAGGTGCAGCCAGACTGCAGGCGCGTCCGCTGGACAGCGCTGAAGGCGTGGCCTTTGAAGTGATCGAGGGTGATCAGGTGATTTCCCTGCGCACCGGCTTGATCGGTGACTACAACATCGACAACTTGCTGGCCGTGATCGGCAGTCTGCGCGCTTTGGGCTTTGCCTTGACGGACGCCGTGCAGGCCTGCACTTGTTTGACAGCAGTGCCTGGGCGCATGCAGCGCGTGGGCACTTTGAAAACCGATGCGCCGATGACGGTGGTCGATTACGCCCACACGCCCGATGCGATTGAAAAAGCCTTGAGCGCTTTGCGTTCCCTGGCGCAGCAGCGCGGCGGTCGTCTGTGGTGCCTGCTGGGTTGCGGTGGTGACCGTGATCCGGGCAAACGTCCGCTGATGGCCGCAGCCGCAGAGGCTTTTGCAGACGCGGTGGTACTGACCAGCGACAACCCCCGTTCGGAGTCGCCCCAAGCCATTGTGGCGGCCATGGCCCAGGGTCTTCAGCAGCCTGAAAAAGTGACTATCGACACGGACCGTGCCAGCGCTATTCGCGCCCTGATCGATCAGGCCGACAGCCAGGATGTGGTCTTGGTCGCAGGCAAGGGTCACGAGACCTACCAAGAGATTCAGGGCGTTCGTCATCCATTCTTCGATGTCGAGCATGTGCAGGCGGCTTTGCAGCGTCGTGCGGCCCGTTTGAGTCATGCAGGCCAGGAGGCGCAGGCATGAGCGCGATGAATCTGTCCTTGCAGCAAGCTTTGTCGTGGCTCAGCGGTGCACGCTGCGTGGGCGATGCCCAAGTTGTGGTGCAGCGCGTGCACACCGACAGCCGCAGTTTGCGTGCAGGCGATTTGTTCGTGGCTTTGCGCGGCGAGAAATTTGACGCCAACGCCTTCATTGACCAGGCCAAGGCACAAGGTGCTGTGGCCGTGCTGTGCGAGCCTCAAGGGGAGGCCATGGCGGTGGCCCAAGGCCTGAGCGCCCTGGTGGTGCCCGATGCACGCCTGGCGCTGGGTGAGTTGGCGGCAGGCTGGCGTGCCCAGTTTGATCTGCCCGTGATCGCTGTCACCGGCAGCAATGGCAAGACCACGGTCACGCAAATGATCGCCTCTGTTTTGCGGGCCCATGCCCCTGAGCAGAGCTTGTCCACGCAGGGCAACCTCAACAACGACATCGGCGTGCCTTTGACTTTGCTGAACATGCGTGACCACCACCGCATCGCCGTGGTCGAGCTGGGCATGAACCACCCCGGTGAGATCGCCTACCTGGCCCGTCTGGCCCAGCCCACCGTGGCACTGGTCAACAACGCTCAACGTGAACACCAGGAATACATGGGCACGGTAGAAGCTGTGGCCTATGAAAACGGTGCCGTGCTGCAAGCGTTGCCGACCGATGGTGTGGCGGTGTACCCCGCCGATGACACCTACACCCCTGTGTGGACCACATTGGCAGCCCAGCGCATGCACCGCACCTTTGCCCTGCAAGCCGCGCAGGTCAGTGCGGCGGTGGTCTTGTGGAATGCGGGTGCTTGGCAATTCACCCTCAAGACCGCCGAAGGCACCGCGCCTGTGCGCTTGCACATCGCGGGTCGTCACAACGTCAAAAATGCACTGGCCGCAGCGGCCTGTGCCTTGGCAGCAGGTGTGGGCCTGACGGCCGTGGTGCAAGGCTTGCAAGCGTTTGAGCCGGTCAAAGGCCGTTCACGCGCCTTGATGCTTCAACTGAACGGTCAGGCCTTGTCCTTGGTGGACGACACCTACAACGCCAACCCGGATTCGGTGCGGGCCGCCATCGATGTGTTGGCCGAATTGCCAGCCCCGCGCATGATGGTGCTGGGTGATATGGGCGAAGTGGGTGACCAGGGCCCGCAGTTCCATGCCGAAGTCGGCGCGTATGCTGCCGAGCGCGGCATCGAAGCGTTCTACACCCTGGGCGCATTGTGTGTCGATGCCGCCAAGGCCTTTGGTCCAGCCCGCCACTTTGAGGACATGTCCACACTGGTGGCGGCTGTGCAATCGCAGGTGTTCGACTTTCAGAGCATCGTGGTCAAAGGCTCACGCTTCATGAAGATGGAGCAGGTGGTGGATGCCCTGGTGCAGCAAGCTGCACAGATCAACAACAAGAAAGGGGAGGCCCATGCTGCTTAGCCTGGCGCAATGGTTGCAAACTTTGTCTCCCGAATGGGGCTTTTTGCGCGTTTTTCAATACATCACCTTCCGTGCGGTGATGGCGGCCCTGACCGCTTTGCTGATTGGCTTGAGCGCAGGTCCTTGGGTGATCCGCCGTTTGACTTCGCTCAAGATTGGTCAGCCTATCCGTGGCTATGCCATGCAGTCGCATTTGTCCAAGAGCGGCACACCCACCATGGGTGGCGTGCTGATTTTGTTGTCGATCGCCATCGCCACCTTGTTGTGGTTTGACCTGTCCAACCGCTTCGTCTGGATCGTGTTGATCGTGACTTTGGGTTTCGGTGCCATTGGCTGGGTCGATGACTGGCGCAAAGTGGTCAACAAAGACCCTGAGGGCATGCGTTCACGTGAAAAGTATTTCTGGCAATCGGTGATCGGTTTGCTGGCTGCGCTGTACCTGGTGTTCAGCATTTCTGAAAGCTCCAACCTGCGCGTGCTTGACTTGTTCGCCAAGTGGGTGCTGTCCGGGTTTGATGTGAACTTGCCACCCAAAGCCGGTTTGATGGTGCCCTTTTTCAAAGAGGTGAGCTATCCCTTGGGCGTGTTCGGTTTTGTGATCATGACTTACCTGGTCATCGTGGGTGCCAGCAATGCCGTCAACTTGACCGACGGCCTGGATGGCCTGGCCATCATGCCGGTTGTGATGGTGGGCTCGGCGCTGGGTGTTTTTGCCTATGTGACCGGCAGCTCGGTCTATTCCAAATACCTGTTCTTCCCCTACATTCCCGGCTCGGGCGAATTGATGATCTTTTGCGCCGCCATGGCCGGCGCAGGCCTGGCCTTCCTGTGGTTCAACACCCACCCTGCACAAGTGTTCATGGGCGATGTGGGCGCGCTGGCGCTGGGCGGTGCCTTGGGCACCATCGCCGTGATCGTGCGTCAGGAAATCGTGCTGGCCATCATGGGCGGCATCTTTGTGGTGGAAGCCTTGTCGGTGATGGCTCAGGTGGCGTACTTCAAGTACACCAAGAAAAAATACGGCGAAGGCCGCCGCATCCTGAAGATGGCGCCTTTGCACCACCATTTTGAAAAAAGCGGCTGGAAAGAAACGCAAGTGGTGGTGCGCTTCTGGATCATCACCATGCTGCTGTGCCTGGTTGGCCTGTCGACCCTGAAGCTGAGGTAAACCATGCAACAGCTCCACGGTCAACACGTTCTGATTCTCGGTTTGGGTGCTTCGGGCCTGGCGATGGCCCGTTGGTGCGCCCGCGCCGGTGCGGACGTGACCGTGGCCGATACCCGTCAGCAGCCGCCGCAATTGGTCACCTTGCAGGCCGAGTTGCCGCATGTCGCATTTGTCGCTGGACCATTTGTTGCAAGCCTGGTCGAGGGCACCACTGTGCGCGCCTTTTTCCGCAGTCCTGGTCTGTCACCCGAAGTGGTGGCCCCGGTGGTGGAGGCGGCCAAAGCCATGGGCTTGTGGCAAGGCGGTGAGCTGAGCTTGTTTGCTGCAGCCTTGCAAGATTTGAAAGCTCAATTCGCGTATGCACCGCAGGTGCTGGCGATCACCGGCACCAATGGCAAAACCACCGTGACTTCTCTCACGGGTCAGCTGGTCGAGCGTGCCGGTAAAACCGTCAAGGTGGCGGGCAACATTGGCCCGACCTTGCTCGACACCCTGGCTGAAGCCGTGGCGCAGGCCCAGACCCTGGTGGCCCAACAAGCCCAAGATTTGGCCGAGCAGCAAGCGCAAGAAGCCGCACAAGCGATGGTCGAGCCTGCTGTTGATACCGTGGCTGTGCCCGTGGCCGCTCAGGACGCAGCCCCCGATGTGGACAGCGACACTGCAGTCGATGGTGATGCGGATGCGGATGCAGATGCACAAGAGGGCGAACCCGTGCTGCCTGTGGCCGCACCTGAAGTGAAGCACCCCATGGCCCTGGCTTTGCCGCAAGTCTGGGTGCTGGAGTTGTCCAGCTTCCAGCTCGACAGCAGTGAAGGTTTTGAGCCCACCGCTGCCACCGTGCTGAACATCACGCAAGACCATCTGGACTGGCACGGCTCGATGGATGCTTACGCCGCTGCCAAGGCCCGTATTTTTGGTGAGCAGGGCCTCATGGTCCTCAACCGCGAAGACATGCACGTCATGGCCATGCGGCCTGCGCCAGTCAAGGTGAAGTTGCAGCGCCCCATCGAGCGTGCTTGTGTCACTTTTGGTGGCGACATGCCCCAGCGCCCAGGGGACTTTGGCATTGAAGTCATGAACGGCATGACCTGGCTGGTCCGTGCGCTCGAAGCCGATGAAACCCGGCGTCGCCGCAAAGACGCTGAAGAAGAGTTGCACATCCAGCGCCTCATGCCCGCCGATGCGCTGCGCATCCGTGGCCGACACAACGCGGTCAACGCGTTGGCTGCTTTGGCCTTGGCCAGCAGTGCGGGTTGCGCACTGGCCCCCATGCTGTATGGCCTGCGCGAATACCGTGGTGAGCCGCATCGCGTGGAGCCGATTGCGGTGGTTAACGAGGTGGAGTTTTTTGACGACAGCAAAGGCACCAATGTCGGGGCCACCGTGGCCGCCTTGCAAGGCTTGGGCGCTGACCGCCGCGTGGTGGTTATCTTGGGCGGCGATGGCAAAGGCCAGGACTTTTCGCCCTTGGCCGAGCCCGTGTCGCGCTTTGCCCGTGCTGCGGTGTTGATTGGGCGTGATGCATCCCTGATTCGCGAGGTCCTGGGTTTGGCCGATGTGCCGGTGGTGGATGCCAAGGACATGGTCGATGCCGTGTCGCAGGCCAGTGCCTTGGCCCAAAGCGGCGATGCGGTGCTGATGTCGCCTGCCTGCGCCAGTTTTGACATGTTCAAGGACTACGAGCACCGCGCCCGGGTTTTTGGGCAAGCGGTCGCCGACCTGGCAGATGCAGCCGGTGTCAGCATGGAGGGCTCGCTGTGAGCGAAAGCCAAGGCTTCATGCAAACACTGCGCGGTGCTGTGGCCCGTGTGGGCGCGGTATTCGCCGGTGGCAGCGCCAGAGTGCAAGCCGAAGGCGGCCATGGTTTGCCCGTCAATCTGGGCGGCTATGAATTTGCACGCCAGTCGCCAGGCACCGCCGCACGTTTGCAAGGCGTGGATCAGGCTTTGGTCTGGGTGGTGGTGGCCTTGCTCATGTGGGGCATGGTGATGGTGTACTCGGCTTCCATTGCGATGCCGGACAACCCCCGTTTTGCCCGTTATGCACAAACGCACTTTTTGACCCGCCACATCATTTCGCTGGTGATGGGTTGCGCGGTGGCTTTGCTGGCCTTTCAGGTGCCCATGGAAACGTGGGAAAAAGCCGCACGCCCGATGTTTGTGGCGGCGCTGGTTTTGCTGGCCTTGGTCCTGGTGCCCTTCATCGGCAAAGGTGTCAATGGCGCACGCCGCTGGATCTCGTTTGGCATCATGAATTTCCAGCCCTCCGAGTTGGCCAAATTGGCCACCATCATTTATGCGGCCGACTACATGGTGCGCAAGATGGAAGTCAAGGAGCACTTCTTCCGTGCGGTCTGGCCCATGGGCGCTGCCGTGGCGGTGGCTGGTGTGTTCTTGCTGGCCGAACCCGACATGGGCGCTTTCATGGTGATCGCCATCATCGCGATGGGCATCTTGTTCCTGGGTGGCGTCAATGCCCGCATGTTCTTCCTGATTTTCGCCGTGCTGGTGGGCGCGTTCGTGATCATGATTGCCGCATCACCCTGGCGTCGCGAGCGGATTTTTGCTTACCTCGATCCATTCAGTGCGGAACATGCTTTGGGCAAGGGCTACCAGCTGTCCCATTCCCTGATCGCGATTGGCCGTGGCGAAGTCTGGGGCGTGGGTTTGGGGGGCAGCGTGGAAAAGCTCCATTGGTTGCCCGAAGCGCACACCGACTTCTTGTTGGCCGTGATCGGCGAAGAGTTTGGTCTGGTCGGCGTGACGATGGCGATTTTCATGTTCCTCTGGTTGGCCCGCCGCATCATGGTGATTGGCCGTCAAGCCATCGCCATGGACAAGGTTTTCTCCGGCTTGGTGGCGCAGGGCGTGGGCATCTGGATCGGCTTTCAGTCCTTCATCAACATGGGCGTGAACCTGGGGGCATTGCCTACCAAAGGTTTGACCTTGCCCCTGATGAGTTATGGCGGCTCGGCCATCATGATGAATCTGGTGGCGATCGCCATCGTGTTGCGCATCGATGCCGAAAATAAACAAATGATGCGCGGAGGTCGGGCATGAAGACCAAATGCGCATTGGTGATGGCGGGCGGCACAGGGGGACACATCTTCCCGGGGCTGGCCGTGGCTGAGGCCTTGCGTGACGCAGGCTGGCGCGTGCACTGGTTGGGTGCTCCGAACAGCATGGAAAGCCAGCTGGTGCCGCCACGGGGTTTCGCACTGGAGACGATCGATTTTGGCGGCGTGCGCGGCAAGGGCCTCAAAACCCTGGCCTTGTTGCCTGTGCGTTTGCTCAAGGCCTTCTGGCAGAGCCTGCAAGTGGTGCGCCGTGTTCAGCCCGATGTGGTGCTGGGCTTGGGCGGCTACATCACCTTCCCCGGCGGTCTGATGGCCCGTTTGTGTGGCAAACCTGTGGTCTTGCACGAACAAAACTCGGTGGCAGGCATGGCCAACAAAGTGCTGGCCACTGTGGCTGCCCGTGTCTTCACGGCTTTCCCGCATGTTTTCAAAACAGCGCAATGGGTGGGCAACCCCTTGCGTCAGGCGTTTACCCAACAGGCCGCACCGGCCGAGCGTTTTGCCGATCGCACAGGTCCTTTACATATTTTGGTGGTGGGCGGCAGCCTGGGTGCCAAGGCGCTCAACGACATCGTGCCGCAAGCGTTGGCCTTGATTCCCGCTGTGCAGCGCCCCCAAGTGATCCACCAAAGCGGTGCCAAGCAGATTGATGCTTTGCGGGCCAACTACGAAGCCGCTGGTGTGCAGGCGGAACTGACACCTTTCATTGATGACACGGCGTCGGCTTTTGCCCAGGCTGACCTGGTGATCTGCCGCGCCGGTGCCAGCACCGTGACCGAATTGGCTGCCGTGGGCGCAGCCGCCTTGTTTGTGCCTTTCCCCTTCGCGGTGGATGACCATCAGACGACCAATGCCGGATTTTTGGTTCAGCACGGCGGCGGCTGGCTGGTGCAGCAAGCCGATTTGAGTGCAGCGTCTTTGGCAGAGCGTTTACAGAATTTGGACCGCAGCCAGTTGCTGGCATGCGCCCAAAAAGCCCATGAACAGAAAAAAACAAATGCGACTCGGGAGGTCGTGATGGCTTGTGAGGAGTTGGCATCATGAAACACGCCATCCGTAAAATTCATTTCATCGGCATAGGTGGCTCGGGCATGAGCGGCATCGCCGAGGTCTTGCTCAATTTGGGCTATGCGATTTCAGGCTCGGACCTGTCCGACAGCGCCACCTTGCGTCGCCTGGCGGGCTTGGGCATTCAGACCCATGTGGGCCACACCGCAGACAACGTGCGTGATGCCGATGCGGTGGTGACATCGACCGCCGTCAAGGCCGACAACCCCGAAGTGCTGGCCGCTCGCGAGCGCCACATCCCGATCGTGCCGCGTGCCGTGATGCTGGCCGAGTTGATGCGCATGAAGCAAGGTGTGGCGATTGCCGGCACGCACGGAAAAACCACCACCACCAGCCTGGTCGCCAGTGTGTTAGCCGAAGCAGGACTTGACCCGACCTTTGTGATCGGTGGGCGCCTGAACAGCGCCGGTGCCAATGCCAAGCTGGGCACGGGCGATTACATCGTGGTCGAGGCCGACGAGTCGGATGCGTCCTTCTTGAACCTGCTGCCCGTGATGGCGGTGGTGACGAACATCGATGCCGACCACATGGAAACCTATGGCCACGACCTGGCCCGCCTGAAGGCCGCTTTTGTGGACTTCTTGCACCGCATGCCTTTCTATGGCACGGCCATCATGTGTGCAGATGACGCCGGCGTGCAGACCATCCTGAACGACATCGCCCGGCCCGTGACCACCTATGGTCTGAACGAGGGCGCACAAGTGCGCGCTGTGGATGTGCGGGCGGTCGATGGTCAGATGCACTTCACGGTGCAGCGCCGTAATGGGGTGGTCATGCCCGACATGCCTGTGGTGCTGAACTTGCCTGGCCTGCACAACGTGCTCAATGCGCTGGCCGCCGTGGCCGTGGCCGTGGAGCTGGGCGTGGACGATGCCGCAGTGCAGCGTGCCTTGGCCGGCTTCAAGGGCGTGGGCCGCCGCTTTCAGCGCTATGGCCAGGTGCGTACCGCTGATGGTCAGGGGCAATTCACCGTGATCGACGACTACGGTCACCACCCGGTCGAGATGGCCGCCACCTTGGCTGCAGCCCGTGGCGCGTTTGCGGGTCGTCGTTTGGTGCTGGCATTCCAGCCGCACCGATACAGCCGCACACGCGATTGCTTTGAAGACTTCGTCAAAGTCATTGGCAACGGTGCCGATTCGGTCTTGTTGTCCGAGGTGTATGCCGCCGGTGAAGCGCCCATTGTGGCCGCCGATGGCCGTTCGCTGGCACGTGCTCTGCGTGTGGCGGGCAAGGTGGAGCCCGTGTTTGTCGATGACATCGCAGACATGCCCCAGGCCGTGCTGACGAACGCACGCGACGGCGACGTGGTGATTTGCATGGGCGCGGGCACCATCGGTGCGGTGCCCGCCAAGATTGTGGAACTGGGAGGTGCAGCATGAGCACTTCAAAACTCGGGAAAGTGGCGGTCTTGATGGGCGGGCGTTCCGCCGAGCGCGAGGTGTCCTTGATGTCTGGTCAAGGCGTGCTCAAGGCCTTGCAGTCCTCGGGCGTGGATGCCCATGCTTTTGACCCTGCAGAACGTGATGTGAGCGAGCTCAAGCGCGAAGGTTTTGACCTGTGCTTCATCGCTTTGCATGGCCGCTATGGCGAAGATGGCACGGTGCAAGGTGCGCTGGAGTTGCTGGGCATCCCCTACACCGGCTCGGGCGTGATGGCGTCGAGCATTGCCATGGACAAGACCATGACTAAACGGGTCTGGTTGGCCGAAGGCTTGCCCACACCGCACTACGAACTGGTGCGCCGCGAACAGTTGAGCAGTGTGTCTGCAGATCAACTGATCGCCTGCCTGGGTTTGCCCATGATCGTCAAGCCTGCACGTGAAGGCTCTTCGATTGGTGTGACCAAGGTCACCCGTGCAGAAGATTTGCCCGCAGCCTTGGCGCAAGCAGCGCAATGCGATGCCGACATCCTCTGCGAGCAATGCATTGTGGGTGACGAAGTGACTTGCCCTGTCCTGGGCGCGGACGACAGCGCCAAAGCCCTGCCGATGATCCGCATCGTGGCCCCTGAAGGCAACTACGATTACCAGAACAAATACTTCACCGACGACACCCAGTACCTGGTGCCCAGTGGCTTGCCTGCTGCCGAAGAGGTTGCCATTGAGGCTTTGGTAGTCAAGGCTTATCAGGTGCTCGGTTGCCGTGGCTGGGGGCGCATCGACGTGATGATCGATGGCCAAACCCGCCAGCCTTATCTCTTGGAAATCAACACATCGCCCGGCATGACCGGCCATTCGCTGGTGCCCATGTCCGCACGTGCTGCGGGCATCAGCTACGAAGCGCTATGCGCTCAGTTGCTGGCCGCAGCCCGTCTGGACCACCAGGAGGTGCAGGGGTGAAAAAAGCCATGCCTTTGCCGATGGATGTCCGGCTCATGAACTTCACCGCCCATGTCTTGGTGGTAGGGGTTGTGTTGTTGGCGTTGGGCGGCTGGGCATGGTGGTTGCTCCGCCATCCGGTGTTTGCCATCCAGTCCATCAGCGTGCAAGGGGAAGTCAATCGCAACAACGCGGTGACCTTCAAGGCAAACGTGATGCCGCAACTCAACGGGAATTTCTTCACGCTGGATCTGGATGCTGCACGGCATGCTTTTGAAGCCGTGCCTTGGGTGCGTTCAGCCGTGGTGCACCGTGATTTTCCCAATCGTTTGCGCGCCGTTTTGCAAGAGCACCACCCCATGGCTTTGTGGGGTGATGAGGGCGCCAACACCATGGTGAACGAACAAGGTCAGGTGTTTGAAGCCGACGTGGCCGATGTGGATGTGGAAAACCTGCCTCGCATGAAGGGACCGCAGGAGTTGTCTGCAGAGGTGGTCAGGATGTACCACGCTCTGCGCCCTTTGTTCCAGGCGGTGGACATGGACATTGATCAATTGGAGTTGACCCCTCGTGGCAGTTGGCGTGTGCTGACCCAAACGGGTGCTTTGATGGAACTCGGCCGTGGCACGGATGCGGAACTCCAGGCGCATTTGCAGACCTTCTTCAGAACCTTGTCGCAAGTGACCGCTCGTTACGGCAGAACGCCCGCTTCATTGGCCGGCGCAGATTTGCGCCACAAGGATGGTTATGCCTTGCGCCTGCGGGGCGTGAGCACAGTCGAAGACAAGAAAAAGCCTTGAGCAATCAAGCAGGAACACAACGGAAACGGTGAGTCATATGGCAAAAGAGTACAAAGATCTGGTGGTGGGTTTGGATATTGGCACCTCCAAAGTGATGGCGGTGGTGGCCGAGGTCTTGCCCGATGGCCAACTCAAAATCGCGGGTCTGGGCATTGCGCCGGGCAACGGTCTCAAGCGCGGCGTGGTGGTCAACATTGACGCCACGGTGCAAAGCATTCAGCAAGCCTTGAAAGAGGCCGAGTTGATGGCTGACTGCAAGATCACCCGTGTCAATGTGGGCATCACCGGCAGCCACATCCGCGGCATCAACTCCAGCGGCATGGTAGCCATCAAGGACAAGGAAGTCTCGCCCGCCGATGTGTCGCGCGTGATGGAAACAGCCCGTGCCATCAACATCTCGACCGATCAGCGTTTGCTGTTGGTCGCACCCCAAGAGTTCGTGATCGACAGCCAGGAAGTCAAAGAGCCGATCGGCATGAGCGGCATGCGCCTGGAAGCCAAAGTGCACATCGTGACCGGTGCTCAGAGTGCCGCCGAGAACATCATCAAGTGCGTGCGCCGCTGCGGCCTGGAAGTGGACCAGCTGCTGCTCAATCCGCAGTCCTCCAGCCTGGCTGTGCTGTCCGAAGATGAGCGCGAACTGGGCGTGGTGTGCGTGGACATTGGCGCGGGCACCACCGATGTGGCCATTTTTGCCAACGGCTCGATCCGTCACACCGCCGTGATTCCGATCGCCGGCGACCTGATCACCAGCGACATCGCCATGGCTTTGCGCACCCCCACCAAGGACGCTGAAGACATCAAGGTCGAAAGCGGTTATGCCAAGCAATTGCTGGCCGACCCGGATGCCCAGGTGGAAGTGCCTGGTTTGGGTGACCGCGGTCCCCGCATGCTGAGCAAGCAGGCTTTGGCCGGTGTGATCGAGCCGCGCATCGAAGAAATTTTCTCGCTGGTGCACCAGGTCATCCGCGAGTCTGGTTACGAAGAGGTTTTGTCCTCGGGCATTGTGCTCACGGGCGGCAGTGCTGTCATGCCCGGCATGGTCGAGTTGGGTGAAGACATCTTCCTCAAGCCCGTGCGCCGTGGCTTGCCCAAGTACTCGGGTGGCTTGGCCGACATGGTCAGCCAGCCTCGCGCAGCCACCGTGATGGGTCTGCTGGAAGAGGCCCGCATGGCTCGTTTGCGGGGCTTCAAGGTCACGCAAAAGAAGAGTTCTGTCAACAACGCTTTTGGGCGCTTCAAAGACTTCATCGTGGGGAACTTCTGATGAGCTGGAAAAAATCATTCCTGGCCCGAGGCAGCCCACCCCTGTTGAGGCCTTGTCGATGTTGACAAACCGTTAACCCATTTTTTAAAACAAGATTCACAAAATTCAGGCAACTGCAGATATTTAGGAGAGCACCATGTCCATTGAAATGATCCAAACCGAAGAATTCAACCAAGGCACCCAGATCAAAGTGATCGGTGTCGGCGGTGGCGGCGGCAACGCTGTTGAGCACATGATCGAGCGCAACGTCCAGGGCGTTGAGTTCGTTTGTGCCAACACCGACGCACAGGCCTTGGCCCGCAGCGCTGCGCACCGTTTCATCCAGCTCGGTCAAACCGGTCTGGGCGCTGGCAGCAAGCCCGAAAAAGGCCGCGAAGCCGCCGAGAGCGCTGAAGCCGACATCCGTGCCGCCATCGAAGGCTCGCACATGTTGTTCATCACCGCCGGCATGGGCGGCGGTACCGGCACTGGCGCAGCGCCAGTGATCGCCCGCATCGCCAAAGAGATGGGCATCCTCACTGTGGGCGTGGTCACCAAGCCATTCGAGTTCGAAGGCGGCCGTCGCATGAGCAATGCCGACATCGGCATGCAGGAACTGGAAGCCAATGTCGACTCACTGATCGTGGTGCTGAACGAAAAACTGCTGGAATTGCCCGGCGGTGAAGACATGACCCAGGACGAGGCCTTTGCCCACGCCAACGACGTGTTGAAAAACGCGGTCGGCGGCATTGCCGAGATCATCAATGTCCCTGGCCATGTGAACGTTGACTTTGAAGACGTGCGCACCGTGATGGGCGAGCCCGGCAAAGCCATGATGGGTACCGCTGCTGCCAGCGGTCCTGACCGTGCACGCATCGCCGCTGAGCAAGCCGTGGCTTGCCCGCTGCTCGAAGGCGTAGACCTGTCCGGCGCCAAGGGCGTGTTGGTGCTGATCAGCGCCGCCAAGGGCTCCTTGAAGCTGTCCGAGTCCAAGCAGGCGATGAACACCATCCGCGCTTACGCTTCGGAAAATGCGCATGTGATTTACGGTACTGCCTACGACGAAAGCCTGGGAGACGAGATCCGTGTGACTGTGGTCGCTACAGGCTTGTCCAAGCAAGGCGCACGCCGCACAGCCCCTCCGCTGCAAGTGCTGCGCACCGGCACCGACAATGCGCCTTTCATCATGGGTGGTCAGGATGCCGTGACTCCCACGCTGAACACGGCTTCGGGCATGAACACCCCTGCCATCTGGCGCAGCAACCGCACCCATGCGGCCGCCCGTGTGGACGGCATGGCCAATGCCGGCATGGACGACATCGAGATCCCCGCCTTCTTGCGCAAGCAAGCCGACTGATCTCCTGTTATTGAAATCATTTCTGGTGCTTTGAAGGCCAGACGGGCGCATGCCTGTCTGGCCTTTTTTGCATGTCCTCGTCAGCACAAGCCAATGCTTGCACCTTTAAAATACGGCCATGCTCGCACAACGCACCCTCAAAACCCTGACCAAAGCCGTGGGCGTTGGCCTGCACAGCGGCCAACGGGTCGAATTGACCCTGCGGCCCGCCCCGGCGGACACGGGCATTGTGTTTCGGCGTGTGGATTTGCCCGAGCCAGTGGACATTCCCGTGAAGGCCGAATCGGTGACCGACACCCGCCTGGCGTCGACCATCTCGGTCGGACAGGCCAAGGTCCACACCGTGGAGCACTTGATGTCGGCCTGCGCAGGCCTGGGCATCGACAACCTTTATGTGGACATCACCGCCGAAGAGGTGCCGATTCTGGACGGCTCCGCGTCCTCATTCGTGTTTTTGTTGCAAAGCGCGGGGGTGGTCGAGCAAAAAGCACCCAAGCGCTTCATTCGCGTGCTCAAGTCGGTGCAGGTCGCCGAAGGCGAAGGGCAGAACATCAAGTGGGCGCGACTGGAGCCCTTCCACGGCTACAAGCTCAGCTTCGAAATTGAATTCCACCACCCTGCGGTGGACTCCACGGGCCAGCAGGTGGTGTTTGACATGTCCGAGGGCGTGTATGCCCGCGACATCGCCCGCGCCCGCACTTTTGGCTTCACCAAAGATGTGGAGATGATGCGCGCCAATGGCCTGGCCTTGGGTGGTGGTCTGGACAATGCCATCGTGATGGACGACTACAAGG